>JBDSOZ010000015.1:0-6667 GCA_039914555.1 Luteimonas sp. | reverse complement strand
CACCAGGCCGTGTCGATTGCCGTATTCCGGCAACAGGTGGACCTGCACCGATTGCGGCGTGGTGATGGCCTTGCCAACGAGGATTGGGTTCATCTTGTGCATTCCATGGATGTCCGGGTGATTCTAGCCGTCGCGAGCCCAACAGGATCGCTTGCCGATATCCAACGCTGGAGGCTAACCTGCATGTTGCCTCGCTGAACCCATCCAGATGACCTCTTTCGTAATTGCCACGCGCCGCGCCGCGTCCTTGTTCCTCCTGGCAGCCTTGCTGGCAGCATCCTTGCCGGTTTCCAATGCTGTTGCCGCCCCGCGCAGTGATCCGAGCGCGGCTGCGGTCGCGCTCATGACCGTGGCCGAAGCGCGGTATCGCAAGGCGTTGGTCATGATTGCTAATGCAGATCCGCAGGGGAGGGTCGAAAGCGATGCCGCGCTTGAAGACATGGAAGATGCGATCGACGCCTGTGGTCGCAAGCGCGGCTGCCAGGTCTCAACCCTGCTGGCCAGCTATAAGCGGCTGTTGAAGTTGGCTGCAGACAGTGAAAGCCCCTTTGCCGAAGCTGCGCCTGGGGAAAACCCGGACATCGATCCGCTCGACGCCGATCCAGACCATGCCGGTGTGCTTGCTGTCGGCGTGCCTGGTGGCGCGATGTCGGCGCAACTCCAGGACGGCACCTTGCTGGATGCCCGGACCCATCGCTTTGATGACATGGTCCAGTACAACCCGGCGGTGCAGGCAGCAATCCGGCGCTGGCTAACGGACATGCGGGGCCAACTGCTGGATAGCTACGAGAACTACCAGTACCTGCGTCCGCAGATGTGGCCGTATTTCGAGCGCGCCGGGCTGCCGGAGGCGCTGCTGTTCGGGATCATGGCCAAGGAGTCCAACGGCAAGGTCCATGCAACCTCGCGCGCCGGCGCCGCAGGACCGATGCAGTTCATGTACGCCACGGGCACGCGCTTTGGCCTTGGGGTCGATGGCACTGGCTTTGACACCCGTTACGACCCGCGCGCGGCTGCAGAGGCGAGCGCTGCCTACCTCAACGAACGCATGCACCAGCTCAATAACAGCGTCGAGCTGGCGCTGGCGGCTTACAACGGTGGTGAAGGGCGCGCCTTGCGCGTGTATCAGGGCAGCGGTGGCCAAGGCTTCTGGAGCGCTGGCGTGTACAACCAGTTTCCGGCCGAAACCCGGGACTATGTGCCGATGGTGATTGCCGCATCGTGGTTGTTCCTGCACCCGAAGCAGTATGGCTTGAGCTTCCCGAATGTGGATGCACGCCCGGTGTCGGTGCAGTTGCGCAAGCCGACGTCGATCTATGAGCTGGCCATTTGCCTGGGGAACCAGGGCACGCGTGACGGATACCTGCGCATGCTGCGCAACCTCAATCCACGCTACCAGGCCGACAGTTGGCTGGCCGCCGGCACCTCCTTGAACACCAGCGCGCGCATGTCTGCCCTGTACGAACGCTATTGCATTCAAGGCCCACGCGCGGCACTGGCCCAGACCCTGGTACGCAGTGACGCGAGCACTGCCGTGGTGCAGGTTGGCGCCGTGACCCAGGTGCCCGGCACGGCTCCTGCGGCACCTGCGACCATCGCGCCGCCGGCCAAGCCCCGCGACTACCAGGTCCAGCGTGGCGAAACCCTGAGTTCGATTGCGCGCAAGTTCCGCTGCACCATCAACACCTTGGCCAAGGACAACAACATCAAGGGTCCCGGCTACGCGATCCACCCCGGTCAACGCATCAAAATCGACACCTGTGCCCCGTAGCAGCGCGCCTAGCGCGCGATCACCGCCAACTCAAGCGACCAGTCGCGTGGCCAGCCGCTCGCCCAGCTGCACCGGTGATTCGGCACTGAGATGCGGTGCAAGTGACGCGACCCCGGGTGGCAACAACACGATCACCGTCGACCCATAGTTGAAGCGCGCCATTTCGGCGAAGCGATCCAGGGTGATGGACTGCGTGCGGTAGTCCTTGACCGTTACCCTGCGGCCGTATTGCGGAATCTCGACACCGCTCCATGCGGTTTCCACGCCCGAGACCAGCAACGCCCCCACCATCACCATCGCCATGGGCCCGAAGTCGCACTCGAAGTGGCAGACCAGCCGTTCATTGCGCGCGAACAACCGTGGGATGTCGCGCACAGCGGCCGGCCCGACCGAAAATAACCGTCCCGGAACGTGCACGGTCTCCAGCAACCTGCCGTTGCACGGCATGTGCACCCGGTGGTAGTCCTTTGGCGACAGGTAAACGGTGGCGAACAGGCCGTCGCTGAACGCGGCCGCCGCCTCTGGGCTGGCAAGCAATTCGGTGGCCGTGAACGATTGGCCCTTGGCCTGGAAGATGCGCCCATTTTCAATCGCGCCACACTGGCTGATGCGGCCATCTGCCGGCATCAGCAATGCCAGTGGATCCGGATCCGGCACGCGTGCCCCCGGCTTCAGTGCCCGGGTGAAGAAGGCGTTGAAGCTCTCGTAGGCGCGCGGATTGGATTCCAGCGCTTCATCGAGGTTGACGCCAAATTTGCGCACGACCGTGTCGATCAGCCAGGCGCTGGTGCGTGGGCCGCGCGAGTAGGCAAGCTTGCGCGCCAGCGAAGACAGCAGCCGGTGCGGCAGGACCTGGGTCAGGGCGGTCAGCGCGTCCACGATGATCTGGCGGTCAAGTCACTTGCGGTCGCGACTGAGCACGATCATGTCGGCGGCGATCGCCTTGGGATCCAGGGCATCTGCCTGCGACTGCTGGATCACGCCGGCCATGCGTGCCTGGGGGTCGAGCACGGCCAGCGCCGCGGAATGATCCACGCTGTATTGGTCGGCGGGCATGCCTGCCGGAGCCGGGACCTTCATGAACACCAGTGACAGCGAACGCGCGAATGCTTCCAACGCTGGCACGTTCGCTGTCGCGGCCAGGGTGTCCTTGTGAAAAGCATGCGCGTACTCGCCAATGCGGTCCGGGCTGTCGCGTTCCGGATCAACCGAGACAAACAACACCCGGGGCCGGGTTGCCTCCGGCATCGCCGACCACTGCTGTTGCGCCTGCGCCAACTGCGCCAGGGTGGTCGGGCAGACGTCGGGACAATGAGTGAAACCCAGGAACACCAGGGTCCAGTGACCCTTCAGTTCCCCTGGCACCAACTGGGTGCCGTCGGATTGTTGCAGTGAGAACGCCGGCAGTTCCCGCGGTTGTTCAAACAGCTTGACCGCTTGCAGCGACGGGGCCGGTGCTGCATGGCCAAACCAGCCCTGCGCAGCCCACAGGCCCAAGGCTGCGGCGAATGCGATGACGAGGACGAGCAGGGTGGTCCGGTTGAACATGCGAGCGACCTTCTTCAGCCAATGCTTGAACTTCGGCCATGATAGCCGCGCCACCGCTATAATTCCCGGTCAATCGACCCAGCCCAGCCGCGGACCTGCCATGACCGGTGAGCTCCAGACCATCATCGACCTGATCCGCTACGGCGCCAGTCGCTTCAACGCGGCCGGGCTTACCTTCGGCCATAGCTTCGACAATGCAATCGACGAAGCAACCCAGCTCACCCTGCACGCGCTGCACCTGCCTCACGACATCGGCCCGGCTTACGGCCAGGCGCGCGTCACCCTTGCAGAGAAGGAAGAGGTGCTGGCCTTGTTCCTGCGCCGGATCGAGGAACGCGTGCCTGCGGCTTATCTGGCCGGCGAAGCCTGGTTTGCTGGGCTGTCGTTCAAATGCGACCCACGCGCGCTGGTGCCGCGATCGCCAATCGCCGAACTGATCGAATCCGGGTTCGAACCCTGGTTGGGTGGCAGCGAGGTGCGGCGCGCGCTCGATCTGTGCACCGGCTCGGGTTGCATCGCAATCGCGATGGCGCACTACAACCCCGACTGGCATGTTGACGCCATTGATCTGTCCGACGATGCACTGGCGCTGGCGCACGAAAACCAGGAGCGCCTGCACGCGCGCAACCTGCGCTTGCTCAAGTCCGATCTGTTCAGTGCGCTGGCCGGTGAACATTACGACTTGATCGTCAGTAATCCGCCCTATGTCACCAACGACGAAACCGATGCGTTGCCGCGCGAGTACGCGCATGAGCCCGAACTTGGCCTGCGCGCGGGCAATGATGGCCTGGACTTGGCACTGCGGATCCTGCGCGATGCACCCCTGCACCTGACCGACGATGGCATCCTGGTGTGCGAAGTGGGCGAAGCGGAGCAGGCGCTGTCCAGATTGCTGCCGGAATTGCCGCTGGCCTGGGCCGAATTCAAAGTCGGGCAGATGGGCGTATTCATTGCCGAACGCCACGACCTGGTCGCGCACCACCCGCGCATCCGCGCCTTGGCCGATGCGCGTGATGCCGCCGCGGCGCCCGCCGTGACCGGTCTGTTCTGACCAGGCCCGGGAACGACCGTGTCCAACACCTTTGGCCAACTCCTGCGGGTCACCACGTTTGGCGAATCGCATGGGCCGGCGATCGGTTGCGTGGTTGACGGTTGCCCGCCTGGGATCGCGTTGGCCAGCGACGATTTCGGCCACGACCTGGCGCGTCGCGCCAGCGGCAAGACCCGGCATACCTCGGCGCGGCACGAAGCCGACGAGGTCGAGATCCTTTCCGGTGTCCATGAAGGCCACACCACTGGCACTCCGATCGCGCTGCTGGTGCGTAATATCGACGCGCGCAGCAAGGACTACGACCGGATCGCGGAACAATTCCGTCCCGGCCATGCCGACTACACCTATTGGCACAAATACGGCATTCGTGACCCGCGGGGCGGCGGCCGTTCGTCAGCGCGTGAAACCACGATGCGGGTTGCCGCAGCCGTCATCGCCAAGAAATGGCTGGCGCAACGCCACGATGTTCAGGTGCAGGCCCACCTTGCCCAGATCGGCGGCATCCTGCCGCGTGAATTCGACCTGGCGGCGGTGGAAACCAACCCGTTTTTCTGGCCCGACGGCACCCAGGTCGCCGAGCTGGAGGCGTACATGGATGCGCTGCGCAAGTCCGGTGATTCGGTCGGTGCGCGCGTCGACGTCATCGCCACCGGCGTGCCGCCGGGTTGGGGCGAGCCGGTGTACGCCAAGCTGGACGCAGAAATTGCCGCAGCGATGATGTCGATCAATGCGGTCAAGGGTGTGGCCATCGGGGATGGCTTTGACAGCGTGGCCCAACACGGCAGCGTGCATCGCGACGAAGCCACCGCGCAGGGATTCCTGTCCAACCATGCCGGCGGGATCCTTGGCGGGATTTCCAGCGGCCAACCACTGCGGGTGTCGGTTGCATTCAAGCCGACTTCGAGCTTGCGCCTGCCCGCGCGTGGCCTGGATATCCATGGCAACGAAGTCGAAATCGTCACCACTGGTCGCCACGACCCCTGTGTGGGCATCCGCGCGCCGCCGATCTGCGAGGCGATGCTGGCGCTGGTGCTGATGGACCAGGCCATGCGTCACCGCGCACAGTGCGGCGATGTTGGCGACGTTACCCCGCGGATTCCCTGACAACCCACTTTCGGAACCAGCATCGGCATGAAGCAATTCAAGGTAGCAATCGTCGGTGCCACCGGTGCCGTGGGCGAAACCATGCTGGCGGTACTCGCCGAACGCTGCTTTCCGGTCTCCGAACTGGTGGCCCTGGCCAGTGAACGCTCCGCGGGCGGCGAAGTGGCATTCGGCAATGCCAGGGTCAGCGTGCGCGACCTGGCGACGTTTGATCCGACCGGTGTCGACATCGCGTTGTTCTCTGCAGGCGGTTCGGTCTCCAGGGAATATGCACCGAAGTTTGCAGCAGCGGGTGCCGTGGTGATCGACAATTCCTCCGCGTTCCGCCAGGACGTTGACGTGCCGCTGGTGGTTTCCGAGGTCAACCCGGAGATGGTCCGGCAACGCCCGCGCGGGATCATCGCCAACCCCAACTGCTCGACCATGCAGATGCTGGTTGCGTTGGCCCCGCTGCACCGGGTAGCCGGGATCGAACGGATCAATGTGTGCACCTACCAGTCGGTCTCCGGCACCGGACGCCGCGCGCTTGAGGAACTGGGTCGGCAGACGGCAGGCCTGCTCAACTTCCAGGCGGTGGAAGCCGATGTCTATCCGGTGCAGATCGCATTCAACGTGATCCCGCACGGCGGCGAGTTCCTCGACAACGGCTACACCACCGAAGAGATGAAGCTGGTCTGGGAGACCCGCAAGATCCTTGGCGACGAGTCGATCCGGGTCAATGCCACCGTGGCCCGGGTGCCAGTCTTCTACGGGCACTCCGAGGCCGTGAACATCGAGACCCGGGACAAGTTGACGGCGGTCCGGGCGCGGCAACTGCTGCAAGCTGCCGACGGCATCACCGTGGTTGATGAGCCAATGGACGGCGGCTACCCGACCGCCGTGACCCATGCCTCCGGCACCGATGCGGTGTACGTGGGCCGCATTCGCGACGACCTGTCGCATCCGCATGGGCTCAATCTGTGGATCGTCGCCGACAACATTCGCAAGGGCGCTGCCCTGAATGCGGTGCAGATCGCAGAACTGGTCGCCGCTGAACCGGCATGACCCGGAGCCTTGCGCTGCGGGCGCATGATCGTTGCGATGTCATTGCGCGCAAGCAACTCAGGACGCTAGAGTCGGGACGTCGGGAATTGCCGGGGAAGGGTTTGAGACAGGAGTCCACATGCCAACTGCCGCGCGGCCTGCGGCGCCAG
>JBDSOZ010000157.1:0-4953 GCA_039914555.1 Luteimonas sp. | reverse complement strand
GCCGTTTGACGCGGGCGAAATCCAAGCCTGGGCGCAGCCTCGCTAAATCAAACAATCGCTTAAATCCCGGCGAACATCGGCGAACTGGACAGCATTGGCGCCATCGCGCAGACTGCGCGTCCATCCTCTTTCCGGCTTGCATGGCCAAACTTCTGCTCCTGCATGGCCCCAACCTCAACCTGCTCGGCAGCCGCGAGCCTGGGGTTTACGGCCACGCCACGCTGGCGGAAATCGACGGCGACCTTGGCGCACGCGCCCGCGCTGCGGGGCACCAGATTGAGAGCCTCCAGTCCAACAGCGAAGCGATCCTGGTCGACCGGGTCCAGGCCGCAGGCCGCGACGGCACGGCCTTCATCCTGCTCAATCCTGCGGCCTTCACCCACACCTCAGTGGCCCTGCGCGATGCGCTGGCGGCGATTGCCATCCCGTTTATCGAAATCCACCTGTCCAACCCACAGGCGCGCGAGCCATTCCGCCACACCAGCTATTTCAGCGACCTGGCTGTCGGCACCATCGCCGGCTTCGGCGCCGACAGTTACCGCTATGCCCTCGAAGACGCGCTTGCGCGGCTGGACCAGCATTGAAAGCCGCGCTTGCGCGGCTGGACCAGCACTGAAGGCCGCGCTTGCGCGGCTGGACCCCCCTTAACCAAGAGAGCCACCATGGATCTGCGCAAGATCAAGAAACTCATCGACCTGCTCGAGGAATCCAACCTCGCCGAGATCGAAATCAAGGAGGGTGAGGAGTCGGTGCGCCTGGCGCGGATGCCGCAAGGGGTATCGACGCCGATGCCGATGATGCAGGCCGCGCCAATGCAGGCGCAGGCGCCCCAGCACGCGATGCCGATGCAGTCGCCCACCGAAGCCGCCACCGGCAGCCAGGTCAAGACCATTGCCGAGCAATTCCCGGATGGCGAAATCGTGCGCTCGCCCATGGTCGGCACGTTCTATGCCTCGGCTTCACCCGACAAGCCGCCGTTCGTCAGCGTCGGCCAGTCGGTCAAGGCTGGTGACACCCTGGGCATCATCGAAGCAATGAAAATGTTCAACCCGATCGAGGCTGACGTCTCAGGCACGGTCATCAAGATCCTCACCGAAAGTGGCCAGCCGGTGGAATTCGACCAGCCACTGTTCGTGATCGGCTGAGGCCCGTCCGATGCCGGCAGGGATCATGCTCGACAAGGTCGTCATCGCCAACCGCGGTGAAATCGCGCTACGCATCCTGCGCGCCTGCCATGCGCTGGGGATCCGCACGGTCGCGGTGCATTCGACCGTGGACCGCAACCTCAAGCACGTGGCGATGGCCGACGAATCGGTGTGCATCGGTCCCGCGCCGTCGGCCCAGAGTTACCTGGACATGGCCGCGATCATCGCCGCCGCCGAAGTCACCGACGCGCAGGCGATCCATCCTGGCTACGGATTCCTCAGCGAGAACGCCGACTTCGCCGAACGGGTGGAAAAATCAGGTTTCATCTTCATCGGCCCGAGACCGGAAACCATCCGCCTGATGGGCGACAAGGTCGAGGCAATCCGGGCGATGAAAGCGGCCGGCGTGCCGTGTGTTCCGGGCAGCGGTGGCCCGCTTGGTGACGATGCCGAAACAAATATCGAGATCGCACGTGAGATCGGCTATCCGGTGATCGTCAAGGCGGCCGGCGGTGGCGGCGGGCGCGGCATGCGCGTGGTCCATACCGAAGCCGCGTTGGCCAACGCCGTCGCGACCACCAAGGCCGAGGCCAAGGCCGCGTTCGGCAATGACATGGTCTATATGGAAAAGTTCCTGGAAAACCCGCGCCACGTGGAAATCCAGGTATTGGCCGATGGCCAGGGCAACGCCATCCACCTGGGCGAGCGCGACTGCTCGATGCAACGCCGCCACCAGAAAGTGGTGGAGGAAGCGCCCGCACCCGGGATCACCGTCCAGCAGCGCGCGGAAATCGGCAAGGTTTGCGTCGAAGCCTGCATCCGCATCGGCTACCGCGGCGCCGGCACCTTCGAGTTCCTGTTCGAGGACGGTCGCTTCTATTTCATCGAAATGAACACCCGCATCCAGGTCGAGCATCCGGTCACCGAAATGGTGACTGGCGTGGACCTGGTGCACGAACAACTCAACATCGCCGCGGGCCGCAAATTGACCCTGAAGCAATCGGACATCGTGCTCAACGGCCATGCGATCGAATGCCGGATCAATGCCGAGGATCCCGACACGTTCATGCCCTGCCCCGGCCTGATCCAGCACTTCCATGCACCGGGGGGCCCCGGCGTGCGCGTGGATTCGCACATTTATGAAGGCTACCGGGTACCCGCCAATTACGATTCGATGATTGGCAAGCTCATCGTGCATGGTCCCGACCGCGAAACAGCGATCGCGCGCATGCGCGTGGCGTTGAGCGAAATGGTCGTGGACGGGATCAGGACCAACATCCCGCTGCAGCAGCGGATCATGGCGGACGCTGGATTCCAGCGCGGTGGCCAGAACATCCATTACCTGGAAAAGCGACTGGCCGAGCAGAAGGAAACGTCGTTCTCGATCGTTTGACCAGCATGCCCTTCCTCGAACTCTCCATCCGCTGCCGCCAGATCGAACAACCACGTTACGAGCATGCATTCGAGGACGTGGGTGCGCTGGCGGTGACCTTGCTGGATGCGGATGCCACGACCCCGAACGAACGCGCAATCCTCGAACCTGGCGTGGGCGAGACTCCCTTGTGGGGTGAAATTTCGTTGTCGGCCTTGTTCCCCGACGATGCCGATGCCTTGATCCTGCTGGCAGCGCTGGAACGCTTTGATCCGGCGCTGGACTGGACCCTTGCCGGGTTCCGCAAGGTCGAAGACCAGGACTGGGAACGCGCGTGGATGGACCAGTACCGGCCACTGCGTTTCGGCACGCACACCTGGATCGTGCCGTGGAACCAGGAACTGCCGGCGCAAGCGACGGCGATCGACGCGGCCGTGGTCCGACTGGACCCTGGGCTGGCGTTTGGTTCAGGTACCCACCCGACGACTTCGCTGTGCCTGCAATGGCTCGATCAACTCGCTGTTGAAGGCCAACTGCAGGGCGTGCAGGTGCTGGATTTCGGCTGTGGCAGTGGCATCCTCGCCTTGGCTGCGCTGAAACTCGGAGCCGCCAGGGCAGTTGCCGTGGACAACGATCCGCAGGCCTTGCTGGCGACCACCGACAATGCCGAGCGCAATGGCGTGGCTGCGCGATTGGATGTCTCCACGCCGGAACACGAACCCGTGCGCAGCTACCCGGTGGTGGTGGCCAACATCCTGGCTTCGGCGCTGGACCTGCTGGCCGACACCCTCGCCGCACGCGTATCGGCTGGGGGACGGATCGCACTGTCGGGGATATTGGCAGGCCAGGAACCACCGCTGCTCGAGCGCTACGGCGAATGGTTCGAGGAGCTGCAGGTGGAACGCCAGGACGACTGGATCCGGATTGCCGGCACGCGCAGGCCTTAGTCGGCAATTACACTTCGACCATGCCACGCCCGCTGCCCAGCTTCCTCCATGCGCCCGAGCCCGAGGTCTCCGCGCGCGCGCGCTGGCAAGGGCCTGCCGTGATCATCGCCTTGGCGTTGCTGTTGCTGTTGCAGGGGGTGCTCGCCCAACGCACGCAATTGGCCGCAGACGCGCGTTGGCGGCCACTGGTCTCGACATTGTGCGTGGTGGTGCGCTGCGAACTGCCAGCATGGCAGGAGCCTGCCGCCATCACCCTGGTGCGTCGCGACATCCGCCCCCACCCTGCGCATCCTGGCGTATTGCAGGTGACCGCCAGCTTCCGCAACGACGCGCGTTGGCCCCAGCCGTGGCCCGCATTGCAGTTGACCTTGTCGGATGTCGACGGCCGGGCGCTGGGCACGCGGACATTCCAGCCACGCGAGTACCTGGCTCACCCGACTTCGACTGCGAGGATCGCAAGCGGCCAGGTGGTTGACATCGCCATGGACATCCTCGAGCCCGCACCGGGCGTCGTCGCATTCACCTTCGACTTCCATTGATCCTGGCTGGCTGATCCGCCCAGGTCGTTGCGAATGGCACCTGCGACGACGCCGCGCTAAACTCGTCCTCCCGCCGAACGAATGGCGGTGCCGACAGGGTCACGGGGAACACGCTTGAACGCCGATCGCAACGAACCAGCCCGCAGTGGCCCGCGTCCGCCATTGCGCGAGCACGTCGCCAACTCGGTGCGTCGTTACCTGCATGACCTGGATGGTTGCCAGACCAGCGAGCTCTACCAGATCGCATTGCGAGAACTCGAGATCCCGCTGTTCGCGGAAGTATTGAACCATTGCGACGGCAACCAGAGCCGGGCCGCGGTGATGCTTGGCATCCACCGCGCAACCTTGCGCAAGAAGCTGCGCGAATACGGAATCGACTGAGCAATGGGTATCGACCTGGTGCGTGTCCGCCGCGCCTTGCTGTCGGTGTCCGACAAGGCCGGCCTGCTGGAATTGGGCCAGGCACTCGCCACCCATGGGGTCGAGCTGGTTTCCACCGGCGGGACCGCGCGCACCCTGCGCGAGGCCGGATTGGCGGTGACCGACGTCAGCCAGGCCACCGGCTTCCCTGAAATGATGGATGGCCGGGTCAAGACCCTGCATCCGGTGGTCCATGGCGGGCTGTTGGGTCGCGCCGGGATCGACGATGGGGTGATGGCCGAACACGGCATCGCCGCGATCGACCTGTTGGTGCTGAACCTGTACCCGTTTGAACAGGTCTCGGCCAACCCCGACAGCAGCCTGGACGAGATTGTCGAAAACATCGACATCGGCGGGCCGGCAATGCTGCGCTCGGCGGCCAAGAACTTCGCCCGGGTCGCGGTGGCAACCGATCCTGTGCAATACCCCGCGCTGGTGGCCGAACTCGATGCCAATGCGGGTGCGCTGTCGGCAACGACAAGGTTTGCGCTGTCGGTGGCCGCATTCAACCGCGTGGCCCAATACGATGG
>JBDSOZ010000203.1:0-6137 GCA_039914555.1 Luteimonas sp. | reverse complement strand
TGCTGACTGGACTGAAGATGCGCTCGGCTGACCGCTTCCTTGCGTTGATGCAACGCATTGCCTTGGCGGCACTGCTGGTGGCCGCGGCGATCGGGGCGCTGGTGGGATTGTCGACGGCGCGGTGGGTGTCGCGCCGCCTGCACGGACTGGACCACGCCGCGGGCCGGGTGGCCGCGGGGGAATTGGGGTTGCGGGCCAGCATCGACGGCAGCGACGACGCATTCGACCGGGTTTCGCTGCGCTTCAACACCATGCTCGACCGCATCGAAGACCTGCTTGGCGGCGTGCGCCACGCCACCGACCACATCGCCCACGATTTGCGCACGCCACTGACGCGCCTGCGCAACCGGCTCGAGTTGCTGCGCGATCGCGGCGGACGCGATCCGGTTGCGCAGGAACTGGATGCGGCCATTGCCGAGACCGACCAGCTGTTGCAGTCATTCGCGGCATTGCTGCGGCTGGCGCGGATCGAAGCGCAATCGCCGGC
The DNA here is from genome assembly GCA_039914555.1 of Luteimonas sp. GTDB lineage: Bacteria > Pseudomonadota > Gammaproteobacteria > Xanthomonadales > Xanthomonadaceae > Cognatiluteimonas. The sequence continues at coordinate 5,650 of JBDSOZ010000203.1, read as the reverse complement.
CGATGATCTGCCGGTGGTCGAGCTCGACGCAGTCGCCCGGGACGCCCTGGAACTTTACCTGCCGATCGCGGCCGAGCGCCGCATCACCCTGCACGATGCGGTGGCTCCGGCCCGGGTGCGCGGCGACCCGGACCAGTTGTTCCAGCTTGCAATCAACCTGCTCGACAACGCGGTCAAGTTCAGTGGAGTCGGCGCGGACGTCGTGCTTTCGCTGGCCGTGGACGGCGACCTGGTGCGCCTTGAGGTGGCCGACCAGGGCCGCGGCATCGCTGCCGCCGACCGGGCGCGGGTGCTCGATCGCTTCGTGCGCTTGGAAGAACACCGGGGGACGCCCGGCACCGGCCTGGGCCTGAGCCTGGCCAGGGCGATCGTCCTGCACCATCGGGGTCGGATCGAATTGATCGACAACGCCCCGGGCCTGCGGGTGTGCGTGGGGCTGCCACGCGCCTGAACCGTGGCGTCTGCGCGCGCCGGTTTGCCAGCGTGCGCATGCGCCGCTAGATTGCCCACTCCAATGCGCGGCCGGGCCGCCCGGGGTGGCCGTGCTCTTGATGATCGACAACTACGACAGCTTCACCTTCAACCTCGTCCAGTACCTGCAGGTGCTCGGTGCCGAGGTGCGGGTGGTGCGCAACGACGAGCTGTCGGTGGCGCAAATCGCTGCCTTGGCGCCGGAGCGGATCGTGATCTCGCCGGGGCCGTGCACGCCGAACGAAGCCGGGGTGTCGCTGGAGGTCGTACGCGAGCTGGGTCCGCGCATCCCGATTCTCGGCGTCTGCCTCGGTCACCAGGCGATCGGCCAGGCCTACGGCGGACAGGTGGTGCGTGCGGGCCGGATCATGCACGGCAAGACTTCGCGGATCCGCCACCGCGGCCAGGGCGTCTTCGCAGGACTGCCGGATGCTTACGAGGCCACCCGCTACCACTCGTTGGTGGTGGACAAGGATGCGTTGCCGGCGTGCCTGGAAACAACCGCCTGGACCGAGAATGAAGACGGCAGCGTTGAAGAAGTGATGGGGCTGCGCCATCGCGAACATCCGGTGGAGGGCGTGCAGTTCCATCCGGAATCGATATTGACCGAGCACGGTTACGCGTTGTTGAAGAATTTCCTATGACCATCACTCCGCAGCAAGCGTTGCAACGCACGATCGAGCATCGCGAGATCTTCCACGACGAAATGGTCGCGCTGATGCGCATGATCATGCGTGGTGAAGTATCTCCGGCGATCACCGCCGCGATCCTGACCGGCTTGCGGGTCAAAAAGGAGACCGTGGGCGAGATCGCGGCGGCGGCCATGGTGCTGCGCGAATTCGCGCGGCCGGTGGTGGTGGCCGATCGCGACAACCTGGTCGACATCGTCGGCACCGGCGGCGACGGCGCGCACACCTTCAACATTTCCACCGCGTGCAGCTTCGTGGCTGCTGCAGCCGGCGCGCGGGTGGCCAAGCACGGCAACCGCAGCGTGTCGTCGAAGTCAGGTGCTGCGGACGTGCTGGAGGCACTGGGTGCGGCAATCGAACTGCAGCCGGAGCAGGTGGCGCAGTGCATCGAGGCCACCGGCGTCGGCTTCATGTATGCGCCGGTGCACCATCCGGCGATGAAGGTGGTGGCGCCGGTGCGCAAGGAACTTGGCGTGCGCACCCTGTTCAACATCCTTGGGCCGCTGACCAATCCGGCGGGTGCGCCGAACATCCTGATGGGCGTGTTCCATCCGGACCTGGTTGGGATCCAGGTCCGGGTGCTGCAGGCCCTGGGTGCACAGCGCGCGTTGGTGGTGTGGGGCCGCGACGGCATGGATGAACTCTCGCTTGGCGCCGCAACCCTGGTGGGCGAGCTGCGCGACGGCGTGGTGCGCGAGTACGACGTGCATCCCGAAGACTTCGGGATCGCCATGGCCCACACCCGCAACCTGCGGGTGGCCGACCCCGAGGAATCCAGGGCGATGCTGTTGGCCGCACTGGATGGCGTACCCGGACTGCCACTTGAAATCGTGGCATTGAACGCTGGCGCCGCGCTGTACGTGGCTGGGGTCGCCGACTCGATCGCCGACGGCATCGGGCGTGCGCGCGCGACGATCGCATCGGGCGCGGCGCGCACCAAGCTCGACCAGTTCATCGCCACCACGCGCCGGTTGGCGGACGCATCCACGTGACCGTCCTGCAACGGATCCTCGAGCGCAAGCTTGGCGAAGTGGCCGAACGCAGCGCACGCCTGCCGCTGGGCGAACTGGCGTCACGCGCCGCGGCGATGCCACCAACCCGTGGCTTTGTCGCTGCCATCGAGGCAAGGATCGCGGTCGGCGATGCCGCAGTCATTGCCGAGGTCAAGAAAGCCAGCCCTTCAAAAGGCGTGATCCGTCCGGACTTCGATCCCGGCGCGATTGCGCGCAGTTACCAGGACGGCGGTGCGGCCTGCCTGTCGGTGCTGACCGACGTGGATTTCTTCCAGGGCAGCGATGACTTCCTGCAGCAGGCGCGTGCTGCATGCACGTTGCCGGTGTTGCGCAAGGATTTCACCATTGCGCCTTACCAGGTGTTCGAAGCGCGGGTGCTGGGTGCCGACTGCATCCTGTTGATCGTGGCTGCGCTCGACGCCGCCCGCCTGGCCGACCTGGCGGCGCAGGCGTTGGAGCTGGGCATGGATGTATTGCTGGAAGCGCACGACCGCGATGAGCTCGAGCGCGCGCTGCGGATCCCCGAAGGCAACGGACGCACGCCATTGCTCGGCATCAACAACCGCGACCTGCGCAGCTTCGAGGTCGCGCTGGAGACCAGCCTGTCGCTGCGCACCGCGGTGCCGCCAAGCCGACTCATGGTCAGCGAAAGCGGCATCGCCACGGTCGCGGATGTCGCGCAACTGCGCGCTGCCGGGATCGATGCCTTCCTGGTGGGCGAATCGTTCATGCGCGAAGCCGATCCGGGCGCTGCGTTGCGCCGGTTATTCTTTCCGGCATGACGCCTGCCACGTCCGATCCCGTGGTTGAAACCCCGTCGCCCGAGCGGCCGCTGGTGGTGTTCGACTTCGACCACACCTTGTACGACGGTGATTCCGGCGCCCACTTCGTTGCCTGGTTGATCAAGCGCAGCGGTTGGCGCAAGGCACTGGCGGTATTGTCGGCGCCGTTGCTGTTGCCGCTGGTGGCGTGGATGCCGACCCGGCGGCGCGGCATCTCCGGGTTTCTCTGGCTTGGTACCGTCGGTGCCGGACGCGACATCGAACGCTTGGTGGATGGTTACATCCAGGCCAATGCCGGGTCGATCCGCAAGCGCCTGCTGGTGCCGGCGCTGGCGGTGCTGCACCGCCATCGTGTCGACGGTGATCGGGTGCTGGTGGCTACGGGCGCACCGCCGGAACTGGCCCGTGCAATCCTGGATTTCGTCGCCCATGACGATCTGCCTGTCATCGGCAGCCTGGGCGAACGCTGTCTCGGCGGTTACATCACCGCCCAGCACTGCCATGCGGCCAACAAGATGCGGATGATCCGGGATCACGGCTACGGCCAGATCGAGATCGCGTATTCCGACAGCATTGCGGACCTGCCCTTGCTGCTGGCCGCGCGTCATCCGGTGGTGGTGAACCCGAAGCCGGGCCGGGTGGCGCTGTTCCGGCGCGTGCTTCCAGCGGGGACACCGATCCTCAACTGGGGATGCGAGTCCCGCGGCGGTCAGTCGCAGAGCATCTTGACGAAGCGGAACGAGTCGTCGCTGTAGCCGCAGGTGCGGTAAAACGCATGCGCGTCCACCCGGCGCGCATTGCTGGTGATTTCTATGCGCTGGATCCCATGGTGGCGTGACAGCTGCTCGACCTCCCGCAGCAGCAGCCGACCGATGCCAGTGCGGGCATGCTCGGGTGCAATCACCAGCGAAGTGATGCGTGCCAACTCGCTGCCATGCGCGAGCGAGTACAGGGTGTAAAGCGAGATCAGGCCGCAGGCTTCGCCATCCACTTCGGCCAGCAGCAAGTGCTGGCGACGGTCGGACATGACGATCGCGATGCGCTCGGCGGCTTCCGCATTCGAGCAGGGATATCCAAGGTGGTCGAGCAACCGGGCGACGTCGCTGGCGTCGCCGACCGCCGCTGGCCGCACCCGCAGGCTACCTTCGGCGCTGGTGGCCGCTGCCATGGTTCAGCGCGTGCCGTACAACACGAGGGTCTTGCCGCGCGCATGCAGCTGGCCATCGGCTTCGAGCTTTTTCAGCACCCGGCCCGCCATTTCGCGTGAGCATCCGGTCAGGCGTGCCAACTCCTGGCGCGACACCCGCAGCTGCGTGCCCTGCGGGTGGCTCATCGCTTCGGGTTCACGGGTCAGGTCGTGCAGGGTGCGGACGATGCGATCGGTGACATCCAGGAACGCCAGGCGCCCGGCCTTGCGGCTGGTGTCGAGCAGGCGGCGCGAAAGCTGTGCACCGATGGCCCACAACAACTTCGGTGCATCGGCCGCGAGTGGGCCGGCGAACAGTTGGTACAGGCGCTCGTAACTGATTTCGGCCAGTTCGCAGGGCGCGCGCGTGCGCAGGATGACTTCGCGCCGGTCCGATTCGATGAACAGGCCCATCTCGCCAACGAATTCACCGTTGCCGAAGTAGCCGAGTACCAACTCGCGGCCATCATCTTCTTCGGTGATGATGCTGGTCGATCCGCTGACCATGTAATACAAGGTCCCGGCCAGGTCACCGGGGCGGAAGACGTCGGTACGCGGCGGATACCGGCGGCGGTGGCAATGGGCGAGGAAGCGCTCGATCACTGCTGCGTCGGGCGCCAACGGGTTGTTGTGGGCCGGGCGATGGACACCGTGCAGGGCAGGAGACATAGGGTCCGGTCCAAGGGGCGAGGGTCGCTCGCAGGGTAGTGGGTTGCCGTGCTTGCGGCAAACGCGGGCGCCAGCGGCAGCGGCGCTGCGGATTTTCCCGCATAATTTCCACCCTCTTCGCCTCGCCGGAAAGCCGATGCCCCTGGTCAAGCCGCTGCCGCGCCTGAAGCTTCAGGGTTTCAACAACCTTACCAAGGCGCTGTCGTTCAACATCTATGACGTCAGCTACGCCGTGTCCGAGGACCAGCGCCAGCGTTACATCGAATACATCGATGAGGAATACAACGCCGACCGCCTGACCCAGATCCTGACCGACGTGGCCGAGATCATCGGCGCCAACATCCTGAACGTGGCGCGCCAGGACTATGACCCGCAGGGTGCGTCGGTAACGATCCTGATTTCCGAGCAGCCGGTCGTCGACCGGTCGCAGGCCAAGGGCGTGATTTCCGACGCGGTCGTGGCCCACCTGGACAAGTCGCACATCACCGTGCACACCTATCCCGAGACCCATCCGGACAACGGCATCGCAACCTTCCGCGCCGACATCGACGTCGCTACCTGCGGCGTGATCTCGCCGCTGAAGGCATTGAACTACCTGATCGAGAGCCTCGAGTCCGACATCGTGGTGATGGATTACCGGGTGCGCGGCTTTACCCGCGACATCAAGGGCCGCAAGCACTACATCGACCACAAGATCAACTCGATCCAGGATTACCTGGCCAAGAACGTGCGCTCGCGCTACGAGATGCTCGACGTCAACGTGTACCAGGAAAATATCTTCCACACCAAGATGCACGTGAAGGACTTCGACCTCGACAACTACCTGTTCGAGGAAAAGGC
>JBDSOZ010000201.1:0-8649 GCA_039914555.1 Luteimonas sp. | reverse complement strand
ATCGCTTGATCAGGCGAGCCGGGCTGCTGATCGGCCACAGCCAAGGCTGGTGGCGGTCAGCAAGTTCCAGGCTGTGACGGCTGTCGCGGAATTGGCCGATGCCTGGCGATCCAGCTATCCAGGCCAGGCTCCCGCGTTTGGCGAGAACTACGTGCAGGAGGCGCAGGCCAAGATCACGGCCTTGGCCGATAGCAGTCTGGAATGGCATCTGGTCGGGCACCTGCAATCCAACAAGGCAGCGCAAGCGGCCAATCTGTTCGACTGGATACAGACCGTCGACCGACCCAAGCTGGTCCGCGCCCTGGCCGCCGCCAGGGATCCATCACGGCCAGCGTTGAACGTCCTGCTCCAGGTCAACATCGATGCCGAGCCCGATAAACACGGATGCGCCATCGACGCCGTGGAACCGCTGGCCGCGATGGTTGCCGCCGAACCGCGACTGGCATTGCGCGGGTTGATGGCGATACCGGCACCGTTCGTGGATGCTGCACGGCGTCGGGATGCATTCCAGCGCATGCGCGCATTGTTCGATGCGCTGCATGTCGCCCACCCGCAAGTCGATACGCTGTCGATGGGCATGAGCGACGACGCCGCGCTCGCGGTGGCCGAAGGTGCGACCATGGTCCGCATCGGCACCGCGTTGTTCGGCGCGCGTCCGGCACCACCGGCCCAGGCGACATCAGCAACCACGCAATGAGTGCATCAACATGACGATCCAGGCAGTCACTCCGGCCAAGTCAATTGCTTTCGTTGGCGGCGGCAACATGGCGCGCAGCCTGATTGGGGGCCTGGTCGCGCGCGGGACGTCGCCGTCGTCAATCCGCGTCGCCGAACCGGTCGCGACTTTGCGCGAGGCGCTGCAGGCCGACTTCGGCATTTTCAGCAGCAACGACGGGGTTGCAGCGGTTTCCGGTACCGCCGTCTGGGTGCTGGCGGTGAAGCCGCAGGTGTTGCGCAGCGTGTGCGAATCACTGGCTGGCATGGCACAAAAGTCGCGACCGCTGGTGGTGTCGATTGCCGCCGGCATGACCGGGGCCCAGATTGAGCGTTGGCTCGGCGGTGGCGTGGCCGTCGTGCGCTGCATGCCCAACACGCCCGCGCTACTCGGCGCAGGCGTCACCGGCCTGCATGCCAATGCGCAAGTCGATGCCGCCGGCCGCGGCATCGCCGAAACCTTGTTGTCGGCTGCCGGGGCCACGGTGTGGATCGAGGACGAAGCGCAGATGGATGCGGTCACCGCGGTTTCCGGCAGTGGTCCGGCGTATGTGTTCCTGCTGGCCGAAGCGATGCAGGCAGCGGCATTGGCCGAAGGCCTGCCTGCCGACGCCGCCCGCACCCTCGTGTTGCAGACCGTGCTTGGCGCGGCACGCATGCTCACCGAAGGCGACGTCGATGCCGCCGAACTGCGCCGGCGCGTGACTTCGCCCAATGGCACCACCCAGGCCGCGATTGAAAGTTTCGAAGCCGATGATTTCCGCGGGCTGGTGGCGCGCGCCGTGCATGCCGCAGCCGAACGCGGCCGCGCGTTGTCCGCCGCAAACGATTGAATCCCCCTGCAGGAGCGGCGGAAGCAGCAAAATCCAGATCGCAGCGACCTGGCCCTTCGCGGTTTCCGCCGCTCCTACCGTACCGACCAGGCGCGGATGATACGGGCGATTTCGCGGACGCCATCGGTCAGCGCCGCCGGCCCTGGCTGCAGGATGATCGGCGACTTCACTTCGTGCAGTTGCCCGTTGCGCACCGCTGGGATCGCCTCCCAACCCGGGCGCGCGGCGACTTTCTCCGGGCGGAACTTCTTGCCGCACCACGAGCCAAGGATGATGTCTGGCGCGCGACGCACCACTTCCGATGCGTCCTCGAGGATGCGGCCCTTCGCCAGCGGCTCGAGCGCGCGCTCGGGGAAAATGTCGTCGCCGCCGGCAATGCGCACCAGTTCCGCAACCCAGCGGATTCCGGTGATCGGAGGCTCGTCCCATTCTTCGAAATAGACTTTCGGCCGTCGCGGCAGCTGCGCCGACTGCGCGGCAATCGCATCCAGTCCACGTTGCAGGCCGTCGGCATACAGGTCGGCCCGAGCGCCCACGCCCACCAGCGCGCCCAACCGGCGCACGTAGTCGATGATTCCGTCCACGCTGCGATGATTGCTGATCCACACTTCGATGCCGTTGCGCACCAGCTCGGCGGCAATATCAGCCTGGATGTCCGAGAAGCCGACCACGAAGTCCGGCTGCAGTTTCAGGATCTCACCAAATTTCGCGCTGGTGAACGCGCTGACCTTGGGTTTTTCGCGCCGGGCAGCAGCTGGACGCACGGTAAACCCGCTGATGCCCACGATCCGATCCTGCTCGCCGAGGGCGTACAGGACCTCGGTGGGCTCTTCGGTCAGGCAGACGATGCGCCGTGGCCCGCTCATCGCGAGAGCGCCACCACCAGGGCCACACGCCTCACGGATACAGCATCCGCTGCGACCAATTGGCGGCGACATCGCGTTCGTACAGGCAGCGCTCGTGCCAACGGAACTGTGCGGCGTACCAGAATTCGATCCAGCGCGGGCGCACCCGGAATCCAGTCCAGCGCGGCGGCCGCGGCACCTCGCGATCCTTGAACCGCTGTTCCACTTCGGCCAGGCGCTGCTCGAAGATGTCGCGCGTCGGCAAGGTCTCCGATTGCAGCGACGCCCATGCGCCCAACTGGCTACCGCGGGCGCGGCTGGCGAAGTAGGCATCAGCCTCTGGGTCGGGAACCGTGTGTACACGCCCCTCGATCCGGATCTGCACACCCTCGCGCACGCGCGGCCAATGGAACAGCAATGCGGCGTAGGGATTGGCTTGCAGTTCGCGGCCCTTGCGTCCTTCCATGTGGGTATAGAACACGAAGCCACGGGCGTCGAAGGCCTTCAGCAATACCGTGCGTGCCGACGGCCGTGCATCCAGGGTGGCGGTGGCGACCGTCATTGCGGTGCGATCGGGTTCGCCCGCCGTGGCCGCTTCGTCGAACAGCCGCGCGAATTCCGCAAGCGCTTCGGCGTAGAGGGCGTCGTCGGGAATGGTTTCGTCCATCTGCAGCGCGACTTCCCCGGGTTGACACAGGTTTGGTGGGCCGTGATGGATTCGAACCATCGACCAAAAGATTAAAAGTCTTCTGCTCTACCAACTGAGCTAACGGCCCGCGGTGCAATTCTAGCGATATCGGGTTGGATCGGCGATCCCGGCGGCGGCGAAGCCGTCGGCGCGCAGCCGGCAGGCGTCGCAATGGCCGCAAGCCAGCCCCGCAGCGTCGGCCTGGTAGCAGGACACGGTCAGGCCAAAATCCACGCCCAGGCGCTGGCCCTCACGGGCGATATCGGCCTTGGACATGCGCATCAACGGCGCGTGTACGCGGATGCCCGCTCCTTCCACGCCTGCCTTGGTCGCCAGGTTGGCCAGGCGCTCGAACGCTTCGATGAACTCGGGCCGGCAATCCGGATAGCCCGAATAGTCCACGGCGTTGACCCCGCAAAACAGGTCCACGCTGCCAATGACCTCGCCCCAGCCCAGGGCCAGCGACAACATGATGGTGTTGCGTGCGGGCACGTAGGTCACCGGAATCGCGCCGATGGGCGCAGCGGCCCCGACGAGGTGGCCATCGCGGTCGTCGGGCACGTCGATGCCGGTGTCGGTCAGGGCCGAACCGCCGATACTGCGCAGGTCGACTGCAACCACTTTGTGCGCAACCGCTCCCAGTGCCTGCGCAACCCGCGCGGCTGCGTCCAGTTCGGACGTGTGGCGTTGGCCGTAACGCACGCTCAAGGCGTGCACCGCAAAACCCTGCTCACGAGCCATCGCCAGCACCACGGCCGAGTCCATGCCGCCGGACAGCAGGACCACCGCAGGGTTGGAAGCACTCATATCCATTTAAACCATGCTCCTGTTGCAGGGGCGCGCACTCAACGCCCGGGCGCGTCATCCCAGAGGATCTTGTGCAGCTGCATCTGGAATTTTACCGGGGGGCGCCCGGCCACGATCCAGTCGGCCAGGTCGCTGGCCGGCAACTGGCCGGAACTGGGCGAGAACAACACGTCGCAGCGCTCGTGCAGGCGATGTTGCGCAACGATGCCACACGCCCAGTCGAAGTCGGCGCGGTCGCAGATCACGAACTTGACCTGGTCGTGCGCGGTCAACAGCGGCAGGTTCTGCCACAGGTTGCGCGCGACTTCGCCTGATCCCGGGGTCTTGATGTCCAGCACCCGCGACACCCGCGGGTCGACCGCGGAAATATCGACCGCACCCGAGGTCTCCAGCGACACCTCGTAACCGGCATCGCACAGCCGTTGCAGCAGCCCGATGCAACGTTTCTGCGCCAGCGGCTCGCCACCGGTGACGCAAACATGGCGCACGCCATGGCCGGCCACTTCGGCCAGGATCGCATCGATGTCGCGCCATTCACCGCCATGGAACGCATAGGCAGTGTCGCAATACCCACAGCGCAGTGGGCAACCGGTGAGGCGCACGAACACGCTCGGCCAACCGGCGTCGCGGGCTTCGCCCTGCAGGGACACGAAGATCTCGGTGATGCGCAGTCGGTCGGCCGACACGACATCGGCGGCGGCTTCCGGGGCGACGGTGTTCATGCCGCCATTTTAACGTCCGCTGGCGTCAGCGCAGGGCGCCGATCTGGATAGCGCGCAAGCGCTCCTGGGCGGTGCGGGCGGCATCGGTGCCCGGATATCGCGCCACGACCTGGGCCAGGGTGGCTTCGGCAAGGTCCTGGCGGGCCATGCCGTACTGCGAGAGGCCGATCTTGAGCAGTGCGCCCGCCGCCTTGTCGTGCACCGGATAGCGGTCGAGCAGCGCCTGGAATTGCTGTTGCGCCAATGCGTAGTTCTGGGTTGCGTAATAGCTTTCACCCAGCCAGTAGAGCGCGTTGGGCGCCAACGGGCCGCCCGTGTAGCGGGCCAGGAACGCCTGGAACTGGCGCGCGGACTCGTCGTAGTGGCCAGCCTTGAGCACGTCGAAAGCAGCGCCATACGCGCTGCGTTCGTCGTCCGCAACGACGACCGTTGGCGCGGTATTGGCGGCAGCCGCAGCGACGGCAACGCCAGCACTGGCGGTGGCGGGTTTCGGCGCGGCCGTCGGCGCCACCGGTGCAACAGGCGTCGCAGGGCCGCCTTCGAGGCGGTCGATGCGTCCGTCGAGGTCGAGGTATTGGTTGCGGCTGCTGTCCTGCAATTGCTGTTGCTGGTGTTGCAGTTCCTCGATCTGGGCGCGCAACGCCTGGACCTCGGTCTTGAGCGCATTGACCTGGTTGAGCAGGTCGACATTGCCCTGGTCGGCGGATGCGCGCTGCTCCAGCGCCGAAACCCGCTCGGCCAGGCTGGCACGCTGTGCGGACGCGGCAGGCGCGCACGCCAGTAGCGCCATGGTCACCACGATTGCTGGAATACGGGCGTTCATCGGCTTTCCATTGGATTCGAAGTCCCCAAAAGAATAAGGCAGCGGGACCTCCGCTGCCTTACTCCCTGCTGTCCGGAAGCATGCTGTCTGCAAGCCTGCTGTCAGGAAGCATGCAGTCCGGAATCTGCGATTACTTCGCCGTGTAGACGATTTCCACGCGACGGTTCTTGGACCAGCAATCCTCGCTCGAGGCGGTGCAGGTCGGACGCTCTTCGCCATAGCTGACCACGTTGATCTGGCTGCCGGAGCCGCCATTGGCCTGCAGTGCGGAGGACACGGCATTGCCGCGACGCTCGCCCAGGCCCATGTTGTACTCGCGGCTGCCGCGCTCGTCGGCGTTGCCTTCCAGGTTCATGCGCGAAGACGGACGGTCACGCAGGTACTTGGCGTGGCAGGCCATTGCGGCAACGAACTCGGGACGCACGGCATCCTGGTCAAAGTCGAAGTAGACGACGCGGGTGCGCAGGCAGCTGTCGGTGTCCAGGTCCGCAGGGCCATACATGCCTGCAACCGACGCCGGTACGGTGGCTGCCGGCGGCGGGGTGGTGGCCGTATCGACCGGCGGCACTTCCTTGACCTTCTTGGTGCAGGCTACTGCGGCCGTGCACATCAGTGCCGTCAGCAGGATTCGGGTGGTCTTGTTCATGGTGTCTTCCTCGTTTCGTTGAAGCGGATGAGTGGTGGAACGATTACCCCTGCAGCCGTCGGCGCCAGCCGCCGGCCAGAGACTGGTCAGCGACGCGCGCGATACGGTCCCCATGCGGGCTCACGCACGTCACCATCGGCGAGCACCAGGCGTTGGCGCACGCGCGCGTCGGTTGAAACCGCATACAACACGCCGCGTCCGCCTTCTTTGGCAGCGTAGAGCAGCATGCCGGCGTTGGGCGCAAAGCTAGGCGACTCATCCAGCGAGCCCGGGGACAGCAGGCTCCAGCGTGGTGAGCCGAGGCTGCGATCGAGCATGGCAATCCGATAGTTGTTGCCGTTGCCCTGGGTCGTGGCGATCTTGCTGCCGTCGAACGACACGGCCGGATCCGCGTTGTAGGTGCCGTCGAAACTGACCCGCGTGGCACTGCCACCGCTGGCCGACACCTGGTAGATCTGCGGCCTGCCGCCACGATCGGAAGTGAAATACAGCGAGCTGCCGTCGGCGCTCCAGGTCGGCGATGTATCGATGCCGAACTGGTGGGTCACCTGGGTCAACGCCTTGCTGCCAAGGTCCATTACGTAGATTTCGGGGTTGCCGGATTTCGACAAGGTCAGGGCCAGCCGGCGTCCATCCGGCGAAAATTCCGGGGCGCCATTGATGCCGCGGAAGCTGGCAACCAGTTCGCGCGCGCCGGTGGTGATGTCCTGGATGTAAATGGAGGAGTTGCCGCGCTCGAAGCTGACGTAAGCCAGCTTGCGTCCGTCCGGGCTCCAGGCCGGCGACATCAACGGTTCGCCGGAGCGGACCACCTTCTGCGGGTTCCAGCCGTCGGAATCTGCAACCATCAACGCATAGCTGCTGCCCTTGCCGACGCCGGTGGCGGTGACATAGGCGATCCGGGTCCAGAACGCGCCACGCACGCCGAGAATTTTCTCGTAGATGGCATCGGCAACCTGGTGGGATACATCGCGCATGGCGCTGGCACGCGCGGTCAGGGCGAAGCCGAGCAGGCGTTGCTGCTTGGCCACATCGAACAATTCGTACTCGACCCGGTAACCGCCATCGCCGGCATCGAGCACCCGCCCGACCACCAGGAAGTCCTGGCGCAGCAGCCGCCAGGCGGGATAGTCGACTTCGCCGCCAGTGCTCGGGCGCTGGACCATGTCACGTTCGGGCAGGCTGCGGAACTGGCCGGAACGGTCAAGATCGGCTCGCACCACCGCGGCGACGTCGGTTTGAGGGGCCGTGCCAGTGCCCTGGTAGGCCATCGGCACCACGGCGATCGGCAGGGCCGCCGCGTTGCCACCAATGATGTCGAGCTCCAGCGGGCGCTCCTGCGCCATCGCCAGCATCGGCACCAGCAGCAACAACAACAACAACGACAGGCACCCGGAGGCGGTCAGGCGGCGCAATGCTCTACTCATCAGTAATTGGTTCCGGCCACAGTCAGGAGTATTAACAGCTTGGCCGTGAACGTCATCTCAAAGATGAATGGAGCCGTACTCGCGGCATGGCACCCAGCCCTGGGTCAGCGCTCGGAAGCCTTGAAATTCAGCCGCAGGTTGCGGTTGAACACCGGCTCGAAACCCGCATAGGGCAAGGGCTGGGCCTTGAGCACGGCCGCTTCGATCGAGCGTCGGCCCAGTTCGTCGTAGGGACAACTCGGGTCGACTTTGGCATCGATGACGGTTCCGCCGGGGATCTGCTTGATGACGATGAGGCAGGTCTGGCCCAGGGGCACGGTATCGGGCCGGGTCCAGTTGCGCAGGATGGCGTCGGTCAATGCGGCGGCATAGCGAGCCGCAAGCGCCTTGTCGGCACCGTCATTGCCCGGCGGTGGACTGGCGGTCGCGGTGGATGCGGTGGACGCACCAGTGCGCGCGGTGGCATCGGCCAGTTGGCGCAACTTCTGCTCGGCAAGTTCGGCTACTTTCCTGGCTTTTTCGCGTTCGGCGCGGATTTTCTGCAGCTTTTCGTCGATGTCTTTCTGCTCTTTTTGTTGCAGCGCCAGCCGCTGCTTTTTCTCTGCTTCTTGCTGGCGCGTGCGCTCGGTCAGGTCAATCTGCTCCTGCCGACGTTTTTCGTCCTGCTCGCGCTGCGCCCTGCGCATCGCGTCAGCTTCGCGCTCGACCCGCTCCTGGTCCTTGCTGTCGGGTACCGGAACGCGCTCCTGCGCCTGCGGCTGCGGCTGCACGGCAGAGTCCTGCGGACGCGGCTCGGGCATGGGCTGCGGTGGCGGCGCGGTGTCCTGCGGCGGTGGCGTGGGTTCGGCAACAGGATTGGCCGGAGCATCCAGCGCGCGACGCAGCGGCGCCGACAGCGCATTGGGATCGACCAGGTCGGCCTCGATCGCCGGCCCGGCTGCCGACATCGGCGCCATGGTCCGGGTCCACCACATGCCGGCGAACATCAGCCCGAACAGCAACGCGTGCAGCAGCAGCGCGCTGACCAGGGCGACTCGGTTGTCGGCGCGGGTTTCCCTCACCTTGCAGTCGGCTCCGGCGATTGCGTCAGCAGGGTCGCCTTTTCCACTTTCGCCTCGGTGCGCAGGCGTTGCAGGATCCGCAG
>JBDSOZ010000148.1:0-23621 GCA_039914555.1 Luteimonas sp. | reverse complement strand
GCCGCGTTATTCCAACTGGCCGACATTTCCGCAATTGTTCATCAACGGCGAATTGATCGGAGGATGCGACATCACCCTTGAACTGTTCGAGTCTGGCGAACTGGCGCGGATGTTGACTGAAACCCAGGGGGCGGAGCCCCCCTCGGCGGAGACGCAGCAAGCGTGAGTGCGACCGCGGCGCCCGCGAGTGCGACCGCCGCACTGGCCGGCCGCGTGGTGCTGGTCGCCGGTGCCAATGGCGGTCTTGGCAACGCCGCGTCGCGGGCTTGCGCGCGTGCGGGTGCGAAAGTGGTGTTGCTTGGCCGGCGCCCGCCGACATTGAACCGCCTGTACGACGCCATTGCCGCCGAGGGCGCCGAACCGCTGCTGTATCCGTTGGACCTGGAAGGCGCGTCGCCCGACGACTATGCCGAAATGGCTGCACGCATCGAACAGGAATTGGGACGGCTGGACGGCGTTTTGCATTGCGCCGCGGAATTCCGCGGCCTGACCCCCTTGCTGCACACCGACCCGGCTGATTTTGCCCGCGCCCTGCATATTGGCCTGACTGCGAAGTGGTGGTTGACCCAGGCCTGCCTGCCGCTGCTGGCAAAGTCCGAGGCGGCGGTGGTGGTTTTCGCGATTGACGATCTCGACCGCACCCGCCGTGCATTCTGGGGCGGTTATGGCGTCTCCCAGCACGGATTGGCGACATTGATTGGGATGCTGCAGGCCGAACTGGGCGACACCGGCGTGCGTGTCAGTGGCCTGCAACCAGGCCCGATGCGCACGGCACTACGCGGCCGTGCATTTATTGCCGACCAGGACCGTGATGCCCGCCCACCTGAGTCGTGGGCCGGGGCCTGCGTCGAATTGCTGTCGACGGCCGGCGCCCCCTACCGCGGCAAGGTCTGGAAGCCTGCCCTCCCATGACCATCGCTTCCGCCGCCCTGCTGCTGTTCCTGATCCTGGATCCACTGGGCAACATCCCCGTGTTCCTGAGCCTGCTGCGCGGCATGCCCGCGCACCGGCAACGGGTGGTGCTGGTGCGCGAAATGCTGATCGCACTGGGCGTGTTGATGGCATTCCTGTGGGGCGGGCGCTACGCCCTGGAGCTGATGCACCTGCGCCAGGAGTCGGTCTCGATCGCTGGGGGCATCGTCCTGTTCCTGATTGGCCTGCGCATGATCTTCCCGCCGCCCGAAGGCCTGATGGGCGAGCTGCCTGGCGGCGAACCCTTCATCGTGCCGATGGCCATTCCGCTGGTGGCGGGTCCCTCCGGCATGGCGGCGGTGATGCTGATGGGCAGCCAGGAGCCGGACCGGATGGGGGCCTGGAGCCTGGCCCTGTTGATTGCCTGGGCCGCCACGGCCGTGATCCTGCTGTCGGCAACGACTTTCTACAAGCTCCTCGGAGCGCGGGCCCTGACTGCCCTCGAGCGTCTGATGGGCATGGTGATCGTGGCCATTTCGGTGCAGATGTTCCTGGACGGATTGGCGGCGTACCTGGGCTTCGCCACGCCGCCCATCGGGTAGCCAGCCGGTGTCGCGTATTCACTTTCCGCCGGCTCCGCCGCGGCAGTCTTCAACCTGTAATGACGGCCGGGTAGGGTGTTAAACTTCCGTGAGCCTCAGCGGGCACCGCCGGGGCCGGGGAAGCGCCCTGGGAACCCCGTCGTCCACTGTTGCACGGACGTCGGCCGCGCTGCTGTCAATCGAGAAAACCCTTTTTTTCCTTGCCTCCTGAGGTATTTCAAATGACCCATCGCAATCGCGCACGGCTGTCCAAGTTGTCGCTCGCACTGGTCGTGGCGTTTGCCGCCGCGCCCGCTTTCGCGCAGAGCACATCCGCCGGTGTCGGCGGTACTGTCACCGGGGCCGATGGCCAGCCCGTCGCCGGTGCCGAAGTGACCGTCACCCACATCGATTCGGGCACCGTCAGTCGCGCGACTACCGACGCGAATGGTCGTTACACCGCACGCGGCCTGCGCGTGGGTGGTCCGTACACGATCACCGTGAACAAGGCCGGCACCGGAACCGACACGGAACAAAACATTTTCCTCAACCTCAACCAGGTGAGCACCGTTGACGTCGCGCTGAATAGCGCCATCACCAACCTCGGCGAGGTGAACGTCGTCGCCAGTGCGCTTTCAGACACCTTCAATGCCAGCAACAAGGGTGTAGGCACCTCCGTCAGCGGTCGCCAGCTGGAAATCGCTCCGCAGGGCAACCGCTCGATCGACGACATCGCCCGCCTGGATCCGCGCATCACCGTGACCGACCAGGCCAGCGGCGCGATCTCGGTCAGCGGCGTGAACAACCGCTACAACAATATTTCCGTCGACGGCATGTCCCAGGGTGACCCCTTTGGCCTCAACGCCAACGGCATGCCCTACACCGGCAGCCCGATCTCGGTCGACACCATCGCCGCCTATGACATCAAGATCTCCGACTTCGACGTCACCTCCGATGCAGTGGGCGCCAACGTCAACGCGGTGACCAAGTCCGGTACCAACGAATTCCACGGCTCTGTTTACTACGCCCTCAAGGATTCCGATTGGGTTGGCAAGCGTAATGGCGTTGGCTACAGCGCGTTTGACACGGATGCGACCAAAGGCGTGACCATTGGCGGCCCGATCCTCAAGGACAAGCTGTTCTTCTTCGCCTCGTATGAAAAGCAGCGCATCTCGAACTTCGGCGGCGCCAGTGGTGGTGGTGATGGCCTGACCAACGGCAACGTGACCCAGGCTGAGCTCGATCGCGCGATCAGCATTGCCCAAGGCATGGGCCTGACCCCGGGCACCAACGGTTTGTCGGGAGTCAACCTCGACAACAAGCGCTACCTGGCCAAGATCGACTGGAACATCAACGAGAACCACCGCGCCAGCCTGACCTACCAGCAGACCGAGGAGTTCCGCCCCTCGCCGTACGACCAGGCGGCCAACGCAGTCGCCCTGAGCAGCCGCTGGTACAACATCAACAACATGACCAAGAACACCAGCCTGCAGTTGTTCAGCGACTGTACCGAGAACTTCAGCACCGAAGCCAAGATCAGCCAACAGCGGTTCCACCAGGAAAACGGCAATCCGATCGACCAGCCCACGATCAACATCTGGACCGCCAATGGTGGCCAGATCCGCATGGGTGAAGACCGCAATCGCCACGAGAACCGGATCAATACCGCCAAGATCACCGCTTCAGTGGCCGGAACCCTGTATGCCGGCGACCATGCCCTGAAGTTCGGCGTGGATTACCTGAAGAACAACGTGTTGAACCTGTATGGTCGCGACCTGCATGGCGTGTATGAGTTCGGCAATAGTTCGGATAGCAACAAAGGCATTTCCGGGCTCAACGATTTCGCGGCCCGCAAATACAACCGTTATGACATCCGCCGGCCGATCAACGGCTACACCGAAGCCGATACGGCTGCTGCCATCGTCTTCAGCCAGATCAGCCCGTTCATCCAGGACACCTGGCAGGTCAACGACCAGTTGTCGGTGCAGTACGGCGTGCGCGTCAACATGCCCGAGGCCGAAGAGGCCCCGCCGCGGAACCCGGCGTTCGAGGCTGCCTTTGGCTACCCGAACGACTACAGGCTTGGCACCCGCAACACGGTGGTGCTGCCACGCGCGTCCTTCAACTACACGTTCAATACCAAGCGCTACTCGCAGTTGCGCGGCGGTATTGGTTCGTTCCAGAGCATCCCGCCGTTCGTGTGGCTGGCCAATCCCTACCAGAACAACGGCGTGGCGTCGGGCAGTTACACTTCCTTCAATTCGGCCGCCTATCCGTTCAGCACCGATCCGTACAACCAGCCGTTCCCGACCACCGTAGCGGCGACCCGCGCGCAGATGGACTCGATCGATCCGGACTTCAAGATGCCGACCGTCTTGAAGGTCAGCTTGGGATATGACGCTGAATTGCCATGGATGGGCCTGGTCGCCACCGCCGAAGTCCAGCACATCAAGTCCCAGCACGCGGCGTTCTACCAAGCGCTGAACATCGGCAAGCTGGACCCGAGCACCGGCATGTACGATGCGCCGACCGGCGTCCTGAAAGATGGCCGCGACAGCTTTTGGTGCGTATTGTGTAACAATGCTTCGTCGAACAAGAATTGTGGGGCGAACCCCAAGTTCGATACCAAATCCACCGTCCTGGGCAATACCGACAAGGGTCAATCGACAGCGTTGACGCTCTCACTGAACAAGCCATTGTCCAACGGCTGGTATGGCAATCTCAGCTACACCATCACCAAGGCGACCGAGGTCGGGTCTGACGGCAGCTCGCAGGCGTGGTCCAGCTACCAGTTCGTTTCGCGCTTGAATCCGAACGAGGAAATCGCCACTACCGCCACGCGCGAGATCCGCAATTCAGTCAAGGCTTCGCTGGGTTGGGATCACGCTTTCTTCGGCGACTACAAGACCAGCGTCACCGCCTACTTCACCGGGCATGACGGCCTGCCGTACACGTGGACGATCAACGGCGACCCGAATGGCGACGGCATCTTCCAGGATCCGGCGTACATCCCGACGGTTGGCGATCCAAATGTCAGTTATGGCACGGCTACCGCTGCGCAGATCGCTGCGTTCCATAGTTTCATTGACAGCGATTCCTACCTGGCGGCCCACCGCGGCCAAGTGGCAGGTCGCAACGCTTCGCACCTTCCGTGGATCAACCAGGTCGACCTTGGGATCCAGCAGCAATTGCCGGGCTTCTTCAAGGAGCACAAGGCGATCGTGCGCCTGGACATCTACAACTTCCTGAACTTGCTCAATAACGACTGGGGTAGCACCAAGCAGATTGGCGGATTCGATACCCGCTACCTCGGGGGCTTGAGCAGCGTCCGCGCCGATGGCGGCTATGTGTACAACCTCGGTACGGTGGCTGCACCGTCGTGGCAGAACACCCAGACGTACGACTACTTTGGTGGGTACCCGTCCCGTCCCGTTTCGCGCTGGTCGCTGCTGGCGACCCTGCGTTACGAGTTCTGACCCATCGAGCCATTGCTTGACGAAGACGGCTGGGGCAACCCGGCCGTCTTTTTTCGTGGCACCACCCCCGATTCCATATACTGGCGACATGGACGAAAACACCACCAAACCAGCCACCACCCACAAGCTCCCGACGGTCGACGCCAGGATCTTCCCGCGTGGCGGCCTCGATATCCTGTCCCGCGAGGAAGTGGCGCACCTGCGTGACGCCTCTTCCGGCGGCATGCATGAGTTGCTGCGGCGCTGTGCACTGGCGGTCCTGACCACCGGCAGTACTTCGGACGATCCACGTGCGGCGCGCGAGCTTTACCCCGACTTCGACATCCAGGTGCACCAGCTCGACCGCGGACTGCGCCTGGACCTGCTCAACGCCCCGGCCATGGCCTTCGTCGATGGCCAGATCATCCAGGGCGTTGCCGAACTGTTGGCCGCAGTACTCCGCGACCTGGTCTATACCGCGATTGAACTGGCCCCGGAGTATGCGGACGAACTCGACTCATCCGCGGGAATCACCGACGCCGTGTTCCGGTTGCTGCGCAATGCACGCGTGCTGAAACCGTCGGAGCCGAACCTGGTGGTGTGCTGGGGCGGCCACTCGATCAACCGCGACGAATACATGTACACCAAGGACGTGGGCTACCAGCTTGGTCTGCGTGGACTCGATATCTGCACCGGTTGCGGCCCAGGGGCAATGAAAGGCCCGATGAAAGGCGCAACGATTGCGCACGCCAAGCAGCGCAGCATCGACAGCCGCTATATCGGCATTACCGAACCCGGGATCATCGCCGCTGAGTCGCCCAATCCGATCGTCAACCACCTGGTGATCATGCCCGACATCGAGAAGCGGCTCGAGTCGTTCGTGCGGCTCGGGCACGGCATCATCGTGTTCGCCGGTGGCGTCGGTACCGCCGAAGAAATCCTGTACCTGCTCGGGATCCTGCTGCGCGAGGAAAACCAGAAGGTGCCGTTCCCGCTGATCCTCACCGGCCCGACGGCGGCGGCACCGTACTTCGAACAGATCGACCAGTTCCTGCGCCTCACCCTGGGCGATGCCGCAACCCAACGCTATCGCATCATCATCGGCGATCCGGCTGAAGTTGCGCGGCAAATGGCCAAGGGTATCGACGAGGTCCGCAAGTACCGGATCGTGCAGAAGGACTCGTTCTTCTTCAATTGGGCGCTGGACGTGCCGCTGGCATTCCAGAAACCGTTCGTGCCCAGCCACGAGGCGATGGCCGCACTTGACCTGCACCATGGCCGCAAACCGCATGAGCTTGCTGCTGACCTGCGACGTGCGTTTTCCGGCATCGTTGCCGGCAACGTCAAGGAAGATGGCATGCGCCGGGTTGAAGAGTTCGGCCCGTACCAGATCCATGGCGACAACGACATGATGCAGGCGCTGGATGGCTTGCTGCGTGCGTTCGTCGAGCAGCGTCGGATGAAGATCACCGGCGAGTACAAGCCCTGCTACGAAATCGTAGCGTAACCCCCGCTTACCAACACCTGCCTCCCGACGGCGTCGAAGATCTCGCGATTGTCCCGCACGTGTTCGTGATGACGAGCGAATCGCAGTCATTGTCGGACATTTGGGATCTTGCGGCGGTAGCCGTGATGGCAAAACTATTTGCAATCCCGATGGCAATCGACGTGCCAGGACAATTACCGGTGGCAGGAGCGAAGGAAATCGCTCCAATGGTGTAATTTCCGGATGTAGTCGTGGCGGAGCCACCGATGTCGGCGAGGGTGCCGTAAGTGGAATGGGTGGCACGCCATTTCTCCTGGCGCAACGCGTAATCGGTAAGTACCTGCTGTGCCTCGGTGCGCCGTGACTTGCGCACCTGATCGGTATACGCAGGTACGGCGATCGTGGCGAGAATGGCGACGATCGCCAGCACCACCAGTAGCTCGATGAGGGTGAAGCCCCGTTCGCCTTTCATCATTAGCTCCCCGACGCAACTGCGCGGATGCTATCACGTAAGATTGACCTGGCCGGTGTTGCGTTCGTCGGCGGTTTGCCACCGAGTGTCGGCCGGAAGTTGCCAATCATCCGAGTTTTCCTGTCTAGTGGCGACGTGGACGAGGACTGGCATGGAAAACTGTGACAAGAATCAAGGTTTCACCCTGATCGAGTTGATCGTAGCGATTGGAGTCCTCGCGATCCTTACCGTCGCGGCGTTGCCTTCGTTCTCGGCATTCCGGCAGCGCTCGGCTGTGCGCGAGGCTGGGGAACAGGCATCGGCTTTCTGGAACTCGGCGCGGTTCGAATCGATCAAGCGCAATGCGCTGGTCAAGGTCAGTGTCCTGCACAATGCGGATGGCAGTTTTTGCCTCGGCGCCGCGACCACCACTGATCCGTCCGACGCCCGCCCGTGCGATTGCACGAGCGCCAGTCCGGCGACGGATGTTTGCAATGTCGCCCGTTTCCCGACGGACCAGCGCGAATGGAACGGAGTGACGTTGGAGACGGGGAGCGATGCGGCTGTGCTGGAAGCCAAGCGCGGTTCGCTGGCCGACGCAGCGGCCGCAGGGGTGCTGCTTGGCCTGTCCGCACCGCCGGGACCAATGGATTACACCCTCAACATGCACGTGGACGTGCTTGGACGGGCGGTCGTGTGCCAATCGTCGACGGATTCAGACGTCATTGCCGACTACCGCGGGCGCCGGTGTTCGCCATGAGGATCGCGCGCAACTGCGGTCCCGCGGCTGCCCGCATTTGCGGTTTCAGCCTGATCGAACTGATGGTGGCGATGGTCGCCGGGTTGGTCGTTGCCGGTGCGGTGCTGGCATTCGCCGTCGCCAGCATGAGAAGCAACGCCGATTACGTGATGTCGACCCGTGTCACCCAGGACCTTCGCAGCACACTGGACCTGGTCACGCGCGAATTGCGTCGATCCGGTTATGACGAAGATTCCTTGGGATACGTATCTTCCAACAGTGGGTCAGGATTCGCGCGGCTGCTGCTGGGCGCTGAGACAGCCACCGGCTCGGATCTGTACGGGTGTGTGGTCTTCGCCTACGACCGTGCCGGCGGCTCCGTGGTCGGTGGCGCGCCGGAACCAGGCAATGGGGAGATCCGCGCATTCCGCCATGCCGTGCGCGAACTCGACGGGACCAACGTGGGCGTCGTCGAGTACGCGATCAGCGCCGCGGGCGTGACTCCTGAATGCGATGGTGCTTCGCCCGACTACGCTGAATACCCGGCCAGCTGCAACGCGGCCAGCGGCTGGTGCGCGCTCAGCGACCCAAGGCGCTTGGACATAACAAAGTTCACTATTGCCGATCGCCGGACGAGTGTGCCGGCGTCAGCGCCCGTCGTCCAGGTCCGGGAGTTGGCTGTTTCGATGTCCGGTGAGCCGCGTGGCGCCGCCGAATTCGTCCGAACCTTCGCCAGCACCGTGCGCGTGCGTTCAGATTGCTACAACGCGACGCTCGCAAATTGTGACTTGACTCCATGAGGCCTGGGATGTCCCTTCCGAAAATGCAGCAGGGCGCAACTACGCTCTTCATCACTCTTGTCATCCTGTTGATACTGGGGCTGATCGTTTTCGGATCGGCTGCTGTCGGGATGTTCGAGCAGCGCACAGCGACCAACGACAATCGTGCGCGGTTGGCGGAGCAGGCCGCCGAATACGCGCTAAATCTTGGTGGCGAGTACATCAAGGCAAATGTCAGCAGGATCTCCACAACCAGGGCAGGTGGCTGGTTGGATGCCACCACCGCGGCCAATGTGCGCTGGAAAAGTTGCGCCGGGATCACCGATGCCACTCATCCGTGCTTCGCCGAGCGTAATACAGCGCGCCGGGCCCGGATGTATTACTTCACCAGTGATGGCAGTGCGGCGGCCAGCGGCAGCAGTCCCAAGCTGAACCTGCCGCTGTCCAGCACCACCATGTTTCCGACTGGGGCCAAGCTGGTAACCGTGGGCGGCACCGCTGCCTTCAACGCGACGACCACGGTGCGCGCGCTGCTGTGCCGGGTGGAGGAACCAGCGAGCGGCGCTCCCGATTGCGCACTGTCACCAACCAAGGGTCGCCGGGTGGCGGTCACGCTCATAGCAAACGCCACGTTGCCGGGAGAAAGCGCCGCAGCCCAGGTGAAGGAAACTTGGGGGACCCTGGCAACGAGGAACTATTCGGCGGCGACGCCGCTTGTTACGTCAGGGGTCACCTCGGTCAATGGCAACTGGACCGTCGTGAGTGCGCCCAACGCCGGTGGTTTTGGCGTGGCGGTGTCAGTTTGGTCACCGAATGACGTCACCGGGACCAGCGCTGCCTGGAAAACCTGCACTCGAGACGATTACCTCAATGGTGCGGACCTGTCACTTATCCAGTCTTGCGGCGACACGATCAATTGCAAATGTGATTCTGAGATCGTTTCAAGTAAAAGCTCGGAGGGGACCGACATCCTCGACGTGGACGGCAATGTCGGAGCGATGCCTGACATAACCTTTTTCCCCGGATCGGACAAGCTCGGCAACCGCCTCGACAACCCGGCAGACTTCACCGACGACAACCTGTTCGAGTGGATCTTCGGCGTGGACGTCACAGGTGGCAACGGCACGACGGTGCTTGAAAACTGCGGTCAGGCTGCCGCCACCAATTGCGAGGTGCAGGCGCTGGAGGATCTTGGCTTCGACATGAGTCATGCCAACTGCGATTTCCTTGACGCAACCTCATCGGGTTTGTTCTACGTTGCAGGGGCAGGCAACTGCGAGCCGCTGGGCGACGTTGGCTCCGCGGATAACTGCGTCGTCCTGGTGGTTGACGAGTCGTACAAGTTCGGCCACAGGGGCAATTTCCACGGCACGATATTCGTTCGCAGCGAAGACAACACCGCGGAAGTCACCGGTAACGCCAATGGGACGGTGTTCGGGTCGGTCGTCGTGGAAGGTGGCGGTTCGTTCAACGGCACAATGGACCTGGTCTATGACGAATGCGATGCCGGCAATCCCAATTCTCCGCTGGCCGAGACCACGCGCTTCGGACGACTGCCGGGCAGCTGGCTCGACAGCGCCACCGGAATCTAGGAACTCATATGCACATCCCGCATCGCCGGATCTTGGGCTTCACCCTGCTGGAAGTGATGGTTTCGATCGCCATCGCGTCCTTCGGCCTGATCGCGCTTGCCACTATGCAAATGAGCTTGGTGCGTGCTTCGGCTGAGTCGCGGACGCAGTCGGTCGCGATTGCACTGGCCAAGGAGAAGTTGGAGCAACTCAGGTCATTTGAGACTTCAAGCGACTATCTCCAGATTGACTCGGAGGGTGCCGAGGCGATCAGTCGCGAAGGCGTCGATTACTCACGAGCGACGACGATCAGTCGGTATGCTTACAGCACGACGACCAATGTGTTCGTAGCCAAGGCCAACACGGCCGACGAAATGGGGGCCAAGGATTTCAAGCAGGTTCGGGTAACCGTGACCTGGACGGAGGCCACGGGTACCGCGCGATCAGTCAGCCTGGAGGACGTGCTTGACGGCATCTCGCCGTCCGACTCGGCAAAATTGCTCGCGATGACCTCGGACGGCGGCGCGCGCAAGGTACAGGCGAGGATCAAGGATCCTGCAGCCGACGACATGGTGATCCCGATGGCACTAAGTTCCGACGTGGAGAGCGCTGCGACCAATCCGAAGCCGAACGTCGTTCGTGGTGTGAATACGGTCGAAACGTCCTTCGATGTCATCACCTACAGTGGCCTGAATTCCGCAGACGATACCCGGGTCGCGCAGGCCAAGGTCGAAACAAAGATGGTCGGCTGTACGTGCGACTACGGTGCGGCGAGTGGCAATACCGCCAAGCGACCCACCTACTGGAATGGCACGCGGTACACCGTGCCGATAAATGCCTCGTACACCGCACCGGCCGGCCCGGCTTCGGCCTATGCGAGCCAACAAAGTAACTATTGCGACATCTGTTGCCGCGACCACCACGATCCAGTTGGTACGAAGGGCGCGACGTTCTCGCCACTCAGGGTGACAAAGGCGTCGAACACGGTGTCAGCCGCACACCCGCACTATACCGACAGGACCACAATCTTGCCGGTCGCCACGGGGATCTACCAGGAAGCTTGCCGCCTGATCCGTGTAGACGGCATCTGGTCTGTTGCGGCCGACCTGTACAACGACTACTTTGCCCTGCTGGCTACCGGAAATGGCATCGATGCAGCGACGCCAGTTCCCGATTCGACCTCGACTCTCGGTTCGCCTTCGATCACCGGTGGTGCCGTAGCGCGGTACCAGAACTTCGTGATTGGGTACCTGGACCAGCGATTCGTCAAAGCCTCGCCTAGCTCCGGCAGCGAACAGGCTACCTACAACGCCGTGGGGGCACCGTATTCACTCGCGGCTTCCGACACCTACGTGCTGGACGAGCCGGCCTCCATCAACATCAACCTCGTCGATGCCGACGGCAAGTGGCTGCACTCGCGTGGCCTGTACGTCGACTATCTGGAAAAAGATGCCGTCGATGCGATTACGCAGGCCAAACTGACCTCCACCTGCCAGGCATCGGGCGATGCGATGAGCACTTGCATCCTGAAGCTGTTGCCATTTACGACGATCAACCTCACCGAACTTGGCGACTGGTCCCCGACAAGCGGCCCCTTGGCGGTGACTAACAACGACTTCAGCGCCTCGCGTTCGGCGGCCATGCCGGTGCGTGGCAACGTCACCACCAACGCCAGCGCCGCGATGGATTCCACCGTCACGACCTATGCCCGCAAGTCCAATTCCGGCTTACTGGACCTGTCATTCGATGCGATTTCCGCCGACGATGCGACGGCGCTTACCGATACCCAGCTGTTCAAGGTCGGTGGTGGTGCTGCGACGGACACAGGCAGCGAGCTGTTCTGGGTGCAGCTGACGATGCCGACTTCGTTCGTGGGTACGCCCCAGGTGTCGTATGTTACCGGTACTCTGGCTTCCAAGGGGTGCAGCTCGTCTGGTTCCGGCGCGGGGGTCCTTACGCAGACATGCAACGTTTCCAATGGTTCGGCGAGCGCGGGGCTTGGCGTCGCCAACACCATGGCGGTGCTGCTCAACGGCTTCAACAAGACGCAGACGTCGACGGCGAGTGCGTCGATCGACTGCTCCTATGGCGGCGGCGGTACGACTACCGGTTGGCCTGTGATCCAGAGCGGCAGCGTTCTATATCCGGTGAACGTCTGTCCAAACTATCAGGTTGCGTCTGCGACCAACGACACGCTTGGCGAGAGCGCCACAAGCATAGGCACCAACAGCGACGGCCTTGTGGTGGAGGAGGCATTGATAAAGTTCGGGCGCCTCAACCCAGGCGATCAAGTCAAGATCGTATTCAATACCACCGCGACGACAACGACAAAGCCAGCCAGCTGCTACTACACCTGCAACAAAGGTGAGATCAGGAATGGCACCAGCAATTCTTGCCAGGCTGACAAGAAGACCCTGCACTTCACCGAGCCACCTGCGTGTCCTTGACAGGACTCATTGCCGCGCCGCGGTGCATTCGTGCGCGGCCCGCGGTCCGGCCTTCGCATCACGCAGTCGTCCCGCATTCGAGAGCACCAACGCTGCAGCGAATCCCGGGCGGCGCCCGGTGCACATGGTGAACGTCACGTTGGAGCCGGCATTGCCGCCATTCGGCTGGAACACCAGGCGCCTGCGACCCTGGCTGGTCAGCAGACGGATGTCGTCATCCAGTGCCGCCTGTCGACGCAGGAGCGGTTCCCCGGCATCGTGGCTGCGGTCGCCGTCGATGTCTGCATAGGCGATCCAACCGCCGCTCCAGTCCCAGCTGTCAGCGCAGCCAGACGCAGCTGCGGGACAAAGCACGACTTCCGTTCCGGAGAGCGCCGCATGGCTGATCGCCTCGGTCAGCGACGCTAGCAACGCTGCTCTTGCCGAAGCCGCATGCGTGCGGGCGAGCGCATTGCTCCACGCTGGCACTGCAACCGCCACCAGGATGCCGACCATCATCATGCAGATGACTGCCTCAATGAGTGTGAGTCCCCAAGCTCTGGCGGATCCACGGAGTCCGTGCCGCATCGATGCACTCCAGTAATGGTGGTGTGCGAATGCTCGAGCCTTGGAGACCGCCTGAGAATCGGGACAATCCAGCGATTGCGGTAGGAAAACTATCCGTGATCGAAGCCGGAATCGGTTTCATGATATCTGTCGTGTTGTGGAGGTCACGGCGGACCATGGGATGGCCTAATCGGCTCATTCCGGCCATGAGGTCGCGACCGAACGCAGACCGGTTGCGCGACAGGGGCGCATGGCTGAAATGAACCACGCACGGGTCGATGCTACAAAAGCAGGTCGAACCCGTGGGCCGCAATTGTGGCGAATTTGCCGGACAACAGACCGAATACCGCGATGGCAATGGCGCCGGTCGCCCATGCCACCAGCATCAAGGCGCCGTCGCGCTCCAGCAGTGCGAGCGCGAACAACAATAGTATTGCGCCGAACAGGTAGTTGGTCAGCGGAATCGGCAGCGACAGCAGCACCCCGAGCAACAACAACAACAGTCCAGTCAGGATTGCGGCGACACGATGCTGCAACACGCCGGGCATCCGTGGCCGCACCAGTCGTTCCAGTCGCGTGAGCCACGGCGAGATTCGCTGGTCGAACCGCACCAGCACCTGTCGGCGAGGTCCACGGGAGGCAAGGAACCCGGGCAACCAGGGGCGCCTGCGTCCCCACAACAACTGCGCGCCGATGAGTACGACCAGCGGGCCGCTGACCGCACCCCCGATCGGGATCGGGATGAAGGCAGGCAGGATCGCCACGAACAACAACATGCCGAATGCGCGCCGGCCCAGCCCGGCGAGCAGCGTTTGCAGGGTCAGGATCTCAGTGGGGTCGCCAGCGGCATAGCCGTCAAGCAACGCGCGCAGGCCGCGCTCAGCTACCATCGGCATGGTCGTTCGGGGCGATGCGTTGTATCAGCAGCTTGTCGATGCGAGGACCGTCGAGATCGACCACCTCGATGCGCCAACGGTGCCACTCGAAATGTTCGCCTGCATTCGGGATGCGGCTGAATTGCGAAATGACCATGCCGGCAGCAGTGTGGTAGTCGTGCTCTGCTTCACCTGGCAGCTGGCTGCCTCCCAACAGGTCGCGCAGGTCGTCCACGGGCAATGAGCCGTCGACCAGCAGCGAACCGTCTTCTCGCACCACCACCAAAGCCTCGGCATCATGGTTTTCACCGGACTGCACCCTCCCGATCACGGCGCCCATGAGGTCGTTGAGGGTGACCATGCCGGAGACGTCGCCGTATTCGTCCACGACCAACGCCAGCGATTGCTGTTCCTCGCGGAAGATCTCCAGCAACTTCAGCGCATGGGTCGATTCGGAGACGAATACCGCCGGCCGCAGCTCCGCGAACAGGTCGGGAGCATCCTTGCGCAGGGCGCCAATCAGCGATTTGACCTCGAGCACGCCGAGCACGTCGGAGTCGCTGTGTCGACACACCGGATAGCGCGAATAGGGCGTCTCGCGCATTGCGGCAAGGTTTTCCCCGATGCTGGCCGCGGCATCCAACCAGGCAATGCGGATGCGCGGCGTCATCAGGCTGTCGGCGGTGCGATCGCCGAGGCGCATCACCCGTTGCATCATGTTGCGTTCGTCGGCGTCGATCACTCCCTGCTCGTGGCTTTCGCTGACGAGCATCCGGATTTCTTCCTCGGTGATCGCATTCCTGGCGTCGTCGCGGATCCCGAGCAGGCGCAATACCAGGCGATTGATCGCGCCCAGGGTGGCGACGATGGGCTTCGCGGCCCGGGCCAGCCAGTCCAGCGGGATCGCCACTTTGCTGGCGATGCCTTCGGCATTGGTCAGGGCCAGGCGCTTGGGGATCAGTTCGCCGAAGATGACCTGGGCCGCAGTGATCAGGCCCACCGCGGTCCCGATTCCGATCGGGGCGGCGTATTCAGCTGCATTTGGCCAGAGCCACCCGATCTGGGCGGCGATGTTGGCGCCGATGGCCTCGCCGCCAAGGACACCGGTGAGTACGCCAATCAAGGTGATGCCGACCTGGACCGTGGACAGCAGGTTGTCGGGCTGTTCCGCCAGCGCCAGGGCCACGCGGGCGCCACGGCTGTGCTCGGACAGCTGTCGCAAGCGCGACTTGCGGGAAGTCATCAGCGCCATTTCCGAAAGTGCGAAAAAGGCGTTGAGAACCACCAGGGCAGCAACGATGAGGAGTTCCAGCACTTGGGTCCTGGGGCCGGGGGGGCTTGCTGACGGGATCATAGCAGCCGACCCGTGACCGCTGGCTTGACCCTGACACGAAACCGTCATAATCGGGCCGTACGCTTGCCTTCTCACTCTTGGGGTCCCAACCGATGTTCTCCCTGCAGACGATCTTCGGCCAAGGCAAGCAGTTCTATGCATTGCTGGACGAGGCGGCGGACGCCGCCCATGCCAGCACCACTGCGCTCCACGCGATGCTGCGCGAGCCGGGCCGCGACCCGACCCTGGACGCCTTCAAGCTCGCCCGACAGCGCGAGCGCGAGGCCTCCGACAAGATCAGCCAGGCCTTGGTCGACAGCTTCATCACCCCGATTGAGCGTGAGGATATCGAAGCGCTGGCGTCGGCCCTGTACAAGATCCCCAAGCAGGTTGAGCGTTTTGCCGACCGCTATGTACTGGCGCGGCAGCGCCTGGTCGGGATCGATTTCGCGCCGCGCGCCGCAATGCTGGAAAAAGCCGCGGCCGTGGTGGTCGAGATGGTCAAGCAGCTGACCCATTTGCGGCTGGAGCCGATGAAGCAACTCAACGACAAGCTTCGGGTCATCGAGACCGAGGCGGATCGCCTGATCCTGGAACTGCACCGTGAGCTCTATTCCGGTCGCCTGGATCCCGGCGAGATGTTCCTGCTCAAGGAATTTTTCGAGATCCTCGAGAAAGCGATCGATCGCTGCCGCGAGGCCGGCGTGGTCGCCTACGAAATCGCGTTGAAGAACAGCTGAGGCACCGGCGATGCTGACCCTCGTGCTGGTGGTGGTCTTCGCTGCCTTCGTCTTCGAGTTCATCAACGGCTTCCACGACACCGCCAACTCGATTGCCGCATCGGTGGCGACCAAGGTGCTGTCGCCAGGCCAGGCCGTCATCCTGGCGGCGGTAATGAACCTGGTGGGTGCGCTCACCGGAACCGCGGTTGCAGCGACGATCGCCACCGGCATCGTCAACACGGCCGTGGTGGATCCTTCCATGCAGTTGATGCTGAGCGCCCTGCTGGGCGCGATTGGCTGGAACCTCATTACCTGGTGGCTCGGCCTGCCATCGTCGTCCTCGCACGCGTTGATCGGTGGTCTGTGCGGCGCCGCACTGGCAGCCGGGCACAACAACTGGGATTCATTGATCTGGTCGCAGCACTTGGGCGGCATCACCCAGAACAAGGGCCTGGTGTGGAAGGTGTTCGTGCCGATGGTGATTTCACCGGTGGCAGGCTTCCTGCTTGGCCTGTCGATGATGGTGTTCCTGTGGGCCGTGATTTCGGGAATGGCGCGCGCCGGTGGCGTCCTCGCCCGTCTCGCAAGGCCACGCTGGGTGAACGCCTTCTTCGGCAAGGTGCAGATCATGTCGGCCGCCTACATGGGGTATGCGCATGGCCATAACGACGCGCAGAAAACCATGGGTGTGATTGCGCTGACTTTGTTTGGCGCAGAAGCCAGTGGCGCGCTGGATTCGCTGCCGCCGTGGCTGGCGTTCATGCACCCGGCGAACGCGAGTGGCAGTGGTGACGTCGCCCTGTGGATCGTGGTCAGTTGTGCACTGGTCATGGCCGCCGGCACCGCGTCGGGCGGATGGCGGATCATCAAGACGCTGGGGCACAAGATGGTCAAGTTGCACCCCATCAACGGCTTCGCGGTGGACACCAGTTCGGCGACCATCCTGACGATCGCTGCGCACTACGGAATGCCGGTGTCGACGACCCACAGCATTTCGACCGCGATCATGGGGGTGGGCTTCGCCAAGAACCCACGTGCACTCAATATCACGGTGATAGAACGCATCATCTGGGCCTGGATCCTGACGATCCCGGCCGCTGGTGGCATCGCCTACCTGCTGGTCAGTGGGTTCGACCAGATGGGCTGGATGTAACCATTGCGCGCGCGCATGGTTGCGCCAATTGAACTAATCCTTGCCGCCATCAATGCGATCCCGCGCGGGCAGGTTGCCAGCTACGGGGAGGTCGCACGCCGCGCGGGACTGCCAGGGCGGGCGCGGATGGTTGCGGGGATACTGAGCCACAACAGCGACCCTTCGCTGCCGTGGCATCGGGTGCTGCGCTCCGACGGACGCATCGCCTTCGCCGAAGGCTCCGAAGGCTTCCGCGAGCAGGCCCGGCGCCTGCTTGCCGAGGGTGTTTTGGTGAACGGTGGCCGGATACGGATGCCCAAAGCCGTGGTCGATCTGGACGCCCGGATCTGGGGCTCGGACTGACGCCACCGTCGGCGCCGGCCCGGTATCATTAGCCGATGTTTTCCAATATCCCGCCGATTACCAAGGCGCTGTTGATTGCCAACGGCGTCGTTTTCCTGCTGCAACAGCTGCTGGGCATCGAGACTTTCGCGATGTTCATGCTGTGGCCATTGGGTGCTACGGGCGCCGCCGATCCGTTCGCCTTGTCGACGACATTCATGCCGTGGCAGTTGCTCACGTATGGATTCCTGCACGGCAGCTTCGCCCATGTGGCATTCAACATGCTGGCGTTGCTGATGTTCGGGGCATCGCTGGAGTACACGTGGGGCCACCGCCGCTTCCTGACCTACTTCCTCGTCTGCGTGGCTGGGGCCGGTGCATGCCAGCTTGCGGTCGGGTCATGGGCCGTGGCCCATGGTGGCGCGGCATATCCGACCATCGGCGCATCAGGGGGTGTGTTTGGCTTGTTGCTCGCCTACGGCATGCTGTTCCCGAACCAGCGGGTCATGCTGCTGATTCCGCCGATTCCAATGAAGGCGCGCACGCTGGTGATCGTGTACGGCGCCATCGAATTGCTGCTGGGCGCGACCGGCCTGCAGCCAGGCGTGGCCCATTTCGCGCATCTTGGCGGGATGCTGTTCGGCTGGCTGCTGATCCGTTATTGGCGCGGACAAGCGCCATTCGGAAAGGGTGGCCCTCGTCGCCCGCGCATCGTTCGGTAAATCCGGAACCTCAACGCCAGACCTTCACCTGCTGCTCCGGCGCGCGCTGCATCGGAGTGCCCGGCTTGCAGGAAAACGTCGTGCCGAACACCGGATCGTTGGCGAGTGGGCCATTGGAGCGCCATTGGCCCGGCGCATGGACGTCGGTTGCCGCAATATGAGTGGCAACGTCAGCCGACATCTTTTGCACCCACAGCTGCGCCCAACCCTGGTAGAACGCCTGGGTTCCGGCCAGGTCAAGCTCCGGTTGCGCATGGAGCAACGCATCGTGCGCCAGTTCGACGCCTGCAAGGTCTGCGGCGTTCTCAATGCGGGTCTGGTTGCCGTTGACCAGGGTTGCCGGGAGCACAGGCCAGGCATAGCCGTTGTACTGCGTGGCCAGGGAGGACAGCACGCCTTCCCATGCCGCGACCGTGGTTGGCGACCACCAGTCGCGAACCGTGCCGGCCGCATCGACGTGGCGACCGATGGTGTCGAACCCGTGGGTCAGTTCATGCCCGACCAGCGCGCCGAAGGCACCGTAATTCGCGGCATCGCCGCGAGCCATGTCGAGGACCGGCGGCTGCAGGATCGCGGCGGTCACGATCAACCGGTTTTGCGCGGGGTCGTAGGCCAGCGCGGGTTGCTGCGGCAGCACGTTCCAGCGCCGGTCGGCGTTGCCGCGTCCGATCCGCCGCATCTCTTCGCGGTGGCGCCAGGTTGAAGCGATCAGCATGTTGCTGCCAAAGCTGCCTCGGCCCATCGGCTGAACGGTGTAGTCGAGGTCGCGAGCAGGTGCCCCGATTTCAATCTTGAGTTGTGCGAGCTTGGCCTTGGCCTCGACGCGCGCCTGTTCGTCCATCCAGCTTGCACGGTCGATGCCGCGGCCGAGTGCATCGCGAACCTGCATGGCGATGGCATTGGCGCGCACGCGGTTGGCATCGGGCAAATAACGGCCGATGTATTCGCGACCCAGCATCGGACCTGCCGCCAGGTTCATTGCGTCCAGCACCTGCTCGCGCCGGGGAGGCTGTGCGGTGTTGCCAAGCAATACCACGCCGCGGAAGCCGAAATCGACGTCGCGCCAGGCCTTCGACAAGTAAGGCGCCATTGCCGCACCGACCTGGTAACGCAGGTAAGTCTTCCATTGCGCCGGTTTGAGACCGGGGACCAGTGCATCCAGTTGCGCGAACAGTTGCGGGTTGGCCAGCGAAACGCTGTCGTCGGTGACCCCCTGCGCCTTGAGGAATTCGACCAGTCGCAGGTTCCGGTATTGCTTGTCCAGGCCCGCCACCGGCACCAGCAAATAATTGCTGCGCGGATCGCGCAGCTGGGCCAGCGGACTGGAGGCTTGTGCGATCCGCGTCTCCAGGTCGAACACCGCCTGGATGTCGGCCTGCAGTTGTGCCTGCGGGCTGCCGGTCAGGGTGAGGATCTTGCCGACGTAGTCGGTGTAACGGCTGAGGAGGGCCCGGGTCTCGGGGTCCTGGCGGGTATAAAACGCCGGATCCGCCAAGCCAAGGCCACCTTGGCTGAAATAGCCGACGTGCCGGCCGAGGTCGGCGAGGTCAACGTCGGCACCGAAATTGAACAGCACCGGGATGCCGACCTGGTGCAACGCTGTCAGTGCAGCGGGAACATCCTTGCTGCGGCGGATGGAATCGATGCGCGCCAGCAGGGGCGCGATCGGGTTGGCCCCATCGCGCTCGACCGCGGCTTCATCCAGGCCGCTGGCCCAGAAGTCTCCGAGCAACTTGGCGATGCCGCCTTGTGCGTTCTGCATGTCATCGTCGAGCAGGGCGACTTGCTGTTCGCGTGCGTGCAGGGCCAAGTCGCCGAGAGCCGACCGCTCGCTGTGTTCGCCAGCGACTGCGTTTGGCTTCAACCAGTCGCCATTGGACACCGTGTAAAAATCGCTGCAGGCCGGAGCGACCACCGGCTTCTTTGCTGCTTTCTTCCGGGCCGCGTCGGCATTCGGACTGGATAGCATTGCGGCCATCACGACGACACCGAGGGCAATGGCAGACACACGCAGCTTTGGCATCACGGATCATCCCAGGAAGTGGCCGCGAGTGTAGCAACGTCACCCTGCGGCTTCGTGAACGGGACGACAGAAAAAAAGCCCGGCAAGGCCGGGCTGGAAATGTGCGCGACGTGCACGCGCTTGGCCGTGCCCGCTTACCAGATCAGGACGCGATCTTCCTGGGGCCGCACCATCGGGTCGCCCACCTTGCACTGGAACGCCGTCGCGAAGGCCGGCATGTTGGATGGTGCGCCGATCGCGCGGAATTGCGCCGGCGAGTGCGAATCGCTGTTCAGGCGAACCAACTGGGCCTGGTCGCGGATGCTGCCGCGCCAGACCCGTGCCCAATTGAGGAAGAAACGCTGGTCGCGGGTGAGTCCATCGACCATCGGGTCTGGCTTGCCTGCGGTTGCGGCCTGGAGCGCGTCATAGGCAAAGCTCAATCCGCCGAGGTCACCGATGTTCTCGCCCAGGGTGAGCTTGCCGTTGACGTGTTTGTCGGGCTGGGTGGAGATCGGCGCATAGGCATCGAACTGGGCAACCAGTTTCGCAGTGCGCTCGTCGAAACGATCTCGATCCTCCTGGGTCCACCAGTTGACGTTGTTTCCGGCACCATCGAACTGGCTACCGCTGTCGTCGAATCCGTGGCCGGCCTCGTGACCGATCACCGCGCCAATGCCGCCATAGTTGATCGCGTCGTCGCCATCCGGATAGAAAAACGGAGGCTGCAGGATTGCGGCTGGGAAATTGATCGTATTGGTTGCGGAGCTGTAGTACGCATTGACCGTCTGTGGCGACATGCCCCATTCATAGCGGTCGGTCGCCTGGCCGATCTTGTCCAGGTCGTAGCGGTTGTTGAAACGACGGGCTGCCTGCAGGTTGCCGTAATAGTCGTTTGCGGTGACATCAAGCCCGTCCCAACTGCGCCATTTGTCGGGATAGCCGATCTTGGGCAGGAACGTGCCCCACTTCTCCAGGGCCTTCGCCTTGGTCGCGTCGCTCATCCATTCCAGCCCCTCGATCCGGACCTTGAGCGCATTGCGCACGTTGTCGACCAAGTGCTGGGCTCGCGCCTTGGCTTCTGGCGGGAAGTAATCGCGCACATAAAGTTGGCCCAGGCCCTCGCCCATGCTGCGATTGACCGCGCCAACCACGCGCTTCCAGCGAGCCTGCTGTTGCGGCTGACCGTTGAGGGTCTTGCCGTAGAAGTCGAAACTTGCCTGCTGGAACGGCTGCGAGAGCGCATTGGCAGCATCGTCGATCACGTGGAAGGCGAGATAGTCGCGCCACTGGGCGGCCGGTACGTCGGCCAGCATCGCGTCGAATTCGGCGAAGAACTTCGGCTGCGACAACGAGAAGCCCTTGCCGGCCGGCACGTTGATCGCCTTGAAGAACCTGCCCCAGTCAAAGTGCGGGGTGATTGCATTGGCCTCCGCGACCGTCATGAAGTGGTAGCGATTCTTCGGGTTGCGTAATTCCACCCGCGACAGTGACGCGCGCGCCAATCGTGTTTCGAATGCGAGCACCGCGTCGGCCTTGCGAGCGGCATCAGCCGCCGGAACGCCAGTCAGCGTGAACAGCTTGGTGATGTGGGCCAGGAGCGCCGTGCGGATGTCCTTGTATTCGTCCTTGGTGTAGTAGTCGGGCGTCGGCAGGCTGAGCCCGCCCTGGCCGGCGAAGGCAATCTGGCGGGTCGCATCCTGGTAATCCGCGCTGGCGCCGAAGCCGAATCCCTGGCCATCGCCTTTGGCAAAGGCGTGTCCAAGCCAGGCCACGATCGCGGCGGTGTCGTCCAGCGCAGCGATCCCGGCGAGGTCGGCTTTGATCGGCTTGAATCCAGCCTTGTTGATTGCCGTTTCGTCCATCCCGGCCTGGTAGAACCGACCAATCTTCCGTTCGACCGCGCCCGTGCCGGATTTTGACGCGGCTTTTTCAGCCTTTTCAACCAGGGTGTGTTGGGCGTCGAGGCTTTGCTCGGCGAGCGCATCAAATGCGCCCCAGCGCGTCTTGTCCGCTGGAATCGGATTGGCAGCGATCCATTTTCCATTGGCATAGGCATTGAAGTCCTGGCACGCCGGAACCGCTGGATCCAGGTCCGCAACGTCATACACGGGGGCGCGTTGCGCGAATGCAGGTCCGGCGAGGCAAGCAGAAAGTGCCGAGGCCAAGGCCAACGGACGCAGTTTGAATACAGGCATGGATGTCCCCTCGAGTCGAGAATATGACTGCGCGCGATCGAATCGCGCGCAGCCTGGTTGCAATCACCAGATGACGACGCGCTTGTCGTCGGCACGCACCATCGAGTCCCCGGGCTTGCACTGGAACGCGGCGGCGAACGCAGGCAGGTTCGACGGCGCGCCGATCGCGCGGAAATTTCCCGGTGCGTGCGGGTTGGTGTTGACGATCACCTTCAGGTAGTCAGGCGCCATCTTGTCGCGCCACACCGTGGTCCAGTTGATGAAGAAACGCTGGTCGCGGCTCAGCCCATCGATCATCGGATCGGGGGTGCCGGCCGTGGCTGCCTTCATCGCGTCGTAGGCCGTGGCCAGGCCGCCGAGGTCGGCAATGTTTTCGCCAAGCGTCAGCTTGCCATTGACCATCAACTTCGGCAGCGCTTCGTAACCGTTGAACTGGTTCACCAGCTTGTCAGTGCGCGAGGCGAAGCCCTTGGCATCAGCATCCGTCCACCAGTTTTCAAAGTTGCCGCTGGGCCCAAAGCGGCTGCCCTGGTCGTCGTAACCATGGGTCATCTCGTGGCCGATCACCGCGCCGATGCCGCCATAGTTGAGCGGGTCGTCGGCCTTGGGATCGAAGAACGGCGGCTGCAGGATCGCCGCCGGAAACACGATTTCGTTTTGCAGGGGGTTGTAGTACGCGTTGACCGTCTGCGGACTCATTCCCCATTCGCTCTTGTCGACCGGCTTGCCGATCTTGCCCAGCTGCCACTTGTAGTTGAACTCGTCTGCCGCCATGACGTTGCCGATGTAGCTGTCCCGGGATGTCTCCAGGCCGGTCCAGTCACGCCACTTGTCGGGATAGCCGATTTTGGGCGTGAAGCTTTCCCACTTGGCGATGGCCTTGGCCTTGGTCTCCGGGCTCATCCAGTCGAGATGTTCGATGCGCGCCTTGAGCGCGGTGCGCAGGTTCTGCACCAATGTGTCCATCCGGGTCTTTGATTCCGCCGGGAACGCGACTTTCACGTAAAGCTGGCCTAGCGCTTCGCCGCTACTGCCTTCGACCGCGCCAAGTACCCGCTTCCAGCGCGCCTTCTGCTCCTTTTGCCCGCGCATCGTCTTGCTGTAGAACGCATAATTCTCCTGCGCAAATGGCTCGCTCAGGTAAGGCGAGGCATCGTCGACGGTGTGGAATCGCAAGTAAGCTTTCCACGCATCAACTGGTGTGTCGACCAGCATCTTGCTGACCTCCGCGTGGAATGCGGGCATCGCCAGCGAGAACATGGCCGGCACGGCCACGCCCTGCGACTTGAAGAACGTTGACCACGAAAAGTTCGGGGTCAACTTGTCAG
>JBDSOZ010000142.1:0-2742 GCA_039914555.1 Luteimonas sp. | reverse complement strand
TAGAACTTCGGCCGCGACGGATCCTCGACCACTTCAAAGGCGCGGGTCCGCTCCCAGTACTGTTGTGCCGCGGCCTCGACCGTGGCGGGATCGTAGGCATTGGGATCGGGGATGGCGGTTTCGATGGACACGGCGGGTGTGGACAAGGATGGATCCACAGCCTACCGCAGTGCACAAAATGCCGCCACGGCCCCTAGAATACCGGCATGGAATGGATGGGTTACCTGGCCGCGCTACTGACCACGATGGCGTTCGTGCCGCAGGCGATGAAGACGATCCGCACGCGTGACACCAGCGGCATCTCGTTGGCGATGTACGTGATCTTCACCGCGGGTATCGCCTGCTGGTTCGGCTACGGCGTGTTCCTGGGTTCGTGGCCGATGATCCTGGCCAATGCCCTCACCTTCCTGCTGGCCACCACGATCCTGGGGCTGAAGTTGCGCCACGGCTGAGCACACGCCAGCACCGCCCGCCAGCGTGCCATCCCAGCCGGATCATTCGATCCACTGGATACGTCCTCGACCCCGACCCCGAACACGCGTGCGATCCGGAACGCCAATTCCAGCGACGGTGCGTAGCGGCCCGCCTCCAACGCGATGATCGTCTGCCGAGTGACCGCGCATTCCCGGGCGAGCGTTTCCTGGGTCATGTCGCCATGGCGGGCGCGCAAGGCGCGAATGCCATTGCGGATCGGCGTGCCGGTCACGCCAGCACCACCACCAGCAATCCGACGATTCCCCTTTTACGCTGCTGCATGAATAAACCTCCGTAAATGTAATGTATACATTACATTCGCTCGACTGGATGTCAAGTATCTTTTACATTGGATTCCGGGCCTGACGCCTCCATTACCCTTGCAACGCTTTCCGGGATTGACCATGACCGACACCACCTCCAAACCCTACGTTTTCGACGCCACCACCGCCGGTTTCGAAGCCGATGTCATCCAGCGCTCCATGCAGGTCCCGGTGCTGGTCGACTTCTGGGCCGAGTGGTGCGGGCCATGCAAGCAACTGGGGCCACTGCTGGAAAAGCTGGCAGCCGACTACCACGGCGCGTTTGAACTGGCCAAGGTGGATGTCGAAAAGGAACAGGAGCTCGCCTCGGCGTTCCAGATCCGTTCGATCCCCACGGTGATGCTGGTCAAGGGTGGACAACTGGTCGACGGTTTCCCTGGTGCACTTCCCGAAGCGCAACTGCGCGAGTTCCTCAAGCACCACGCGATCGAACCCGCCACGCCAGTCGAGGAAGCACCGGTCGAAGCCATTGCTGCGCCACTGGACCCCCATGCCGAAGTCATGCGCTTGCGCAAGGCGGTGGAAGCCGAGCCAGAACAGGCAGAACTGAAACTCGACCTGGCGCTGGCGCTGCTGGCGACCGGCGACACCCACCAGGCCCAGCAGTTGATTGATGGGCTACCGGCCAACCTCGCCACCGACGATCGCACGGTCAAGGCACGAACGCGGCTGGACTTTGCCGCAGTGCTGAAGGACGCACCCCAACCCCAGGTACTGGAGGCAGCCATCACTTCCAACCCGGGTGACCTGCGCGCACGTTACCTGCTGGGCGTGCAGCAAATCGTCGCCGGCGACGCCGAAGCCGGGTTACAGCAGTTGCTGGAAATGCTGCGACTCGATCGCAATTTCGAGGGTGGCTTGCCGCGCAAGGCCCTGATCGATGCCTTCCGGATCATCGAAGACGACGAAGTGGTGGGCCGCTACCGCCGCAGGATGTCGTCGCTGCTGCTGGCCTGACCCTTGCGCAAGGTTTCCGCACGCACGCTGCGACGGGTGCTGAATCTGTGGCCGCCGTTCCTGTTTGCCGGCATCCGGGTGATGGAGATCGGCGACGATTTTAGAACCGCGCGGGTGGAATTGCGGATGCGCCCGTGGAACCGCAATTATGTCGGTACCCACTTTGGCGGAAGCCTGTTTGCGATGACCGATCCGTTCTGGATGTTGTTGCTCATGCACAACATCGGTGACGGTTACATCGTCTGGGACAAGGCCGCGACCATCGACTTCGAGAAACCCGGTCGTGGCACCGTCACCGCCGAGTTCCGGCTCGACGAGCAGGTGCTCGACGAACTGCGTGCGGCCGCTGTCGATGGCGAAAAAGTATTGCGCTGGTTTGATGCGCCGGTGCGCGACGGCAACGGTGACTTGGTGGCAATGGTGCGCAAGCAGCTGTACCTGCGACGCAAGCGGCATTGAACATGGCGGCCCCACGTGCCGCGCAGCTGCCCTACAATCCGGCCATGCCGCCCGCCTCGTCTTCCCTCGGTCAACGCCTGCAACGCCTGTTCCTGACCGGCCTGCTGACGCTGTTGCCGATCTGGTTGACCTGGGTGGTGGTCAAATTCGTCTTCGGGATGCTGTCCGACCTCAGCCGACCGCTGGTCGGGCCGCTGTTGGCCGGGACCGCGTCGATCGACCCGCGCGCCCTGGCCTGGTTGCAGCAACCCTGGGTGCAGACCGCGCTGGCTTTGCTGGCCACGATCGCAGTGATCCTCCTGGCGGGCCTGATGGCCCGTCGCGTACTGGGCCAGCGGCTGTTGCGCTGGTTCGAAGTGCTGGTCGCGCGCATCCCCCTGGCGAGCACGATCTACGGCAGCGCGCGCAAGCTGCTCGACATCCTGCAAACCCAACCCGACGGCACCCAGCGCGTGGTGCTGATCGACTTCCCGCACGACAAGATGAAATCGGTTGGTTTTGTCACCCGCGTCCTCCGCGAACACGGCAC
>JBDSOZ010000133.1:0-15575 GCA_039914555.1 Luteimonas sp. | reverse complement strand
TCACAGCGGCCCGCGCCAAGGGCAAGTACATCGGCATCTGTGGCCAAGGCCCCAGCGACCACCCTGACCTTGCGCTTTGGCTGATGGAACAGGGAATCGAGTCGCTGTCGCTCAATCCGGACACGGTCGTCGACACCTGGCTAGCCCTGGCGAAGGCAAAAGCAACGAATTGATCCACGTCGGCCCGGCACGGAGCCCGGCGGCGTGGTCGCGCCCTACGCGCGTTCCTTCAACCCCGCGAATTCGCCCATGAACTTGCGGTAGTGGCGCAATTCGGCAATCGAGTCACGGACGTCACTCATCGCGGTGTGTGCGGATTCCTTGTGCATCGA
The DNA here is from genome assembly GCA_039914555.1 of Luteimonas sp. Taxonomy (GTDB): domain Bacteria; phylum Pseudomonadota; class Gammaproteobacteria; order Xanthomonadales; family Xanthomonadaceae; genus Cognatiluteimonas. Next base: position 15,243 of record JBDSOZ010000133.1, on the reverse strand, counting down.
CGACATCACGTGTGGCGACCAACGATGGGCAAGCTCCTTGAGGGTGCTGACATCGAGGTTGCGATAATGAAAGTGGCGTTCCAGGCCGGGCATCTGCCGGTGCAAGAAACGGCGGTCCTGGCAGATCGAGTTGCCACACATGGGCGAGCAGTTCACCGGGACCCATTCGCGCAGGAACGCCAGCGTGCGCGCCTCGGCTTCGGCCATCGTCACGCCCTCCTCCAGCACCCGCCGCCACAGGCCCGACCGGCCGTGCTGGTCGCGATTCCAGTCATCCATCGCTTCGAGCGCGGACAGCGGGTGGGAAATGGCAAGTTCGGGACCCTCGGCCAGGAGTTTCAACTCGGAGTCGGTGACCATGGTCGCGATCTCCAGGATCGAATCCCGGGCCGTATCAAGCCCGGTCATCTCCAGGTCGATCCAGACCAGGCGTTTTTCGTTGCTGCTGTTGCGTTGGATTTCGCTTGCCATGCGCTGCCATGCTTCCCGTGCCGGTATGGGATTCATGATACGCCGCCGCCTGGGGGTGCCCGGTGACGCGTCTCAGGACTGCGACTTGCCGCGCTTGCGCCGGAAGAAGTCCCGCAGTCGCTGCCCGGCTTCATCGGCCAGCACACCGCCTTGAACGTCGACATGGTGGTTGTGGCGAGGATCGGCCAACAGGTCGAACACGCTACCGGCGGCACCGGTCTTGGGATCGGCCGCGGCGTAAACCAGCCGTGCCACGCGCGCATGCACCAGCGCCATCGCACACATCGCACAGGGCTCCAGGGTTACGTACAGCGTGCAGCCGGTCAGCCGGTGGTTTCCCAGGGCCTTGCCCGCCTGGCGCAGCACCAGGATCTCGGCATGCGCGCTCGGATCATGGTCGGAGATGTTGCGATTCCAACCTTCACCAAGCATCGTGCCGTCGGCCCCCAACAACACCGCGCCCACCGGAATTTCGTCGTCATCGCGCTCGGCCCGATCTGCCAGCGACAGTGCATGCCGCATCCAGTGTTCTTCGCCGCTCATTCCCATTCAATGGTCGCCGGGGGCTTGCCACTGATATCATAAACAACGCGAGATATACCTCTCAACTCATTGATTATTCTATTTGAAACCTTCCCAAGGAAGTCGTATGGCAGGTGCGCCCACTGCGCGGTCATGAAATCGATGGTTTCCACCGCCCGCAGCGCAATGACCCATTCGTAGGCGCGGGCATCGCCCACCACACCCACCGATTTAACCGGCAGGAACACCGCGAACGCCTGGCTGACCTTGTCGTAAAGATCGGCAGCCCGCAGCTCCTCGATGAAGATATGGTCGGCCCTCGCCAGCAGCCCGGCATATTCAGCCTTGACCTCCCCCAGGATGCGCACCCCAAGCCCGGGACCGGGAAACGGGTGCCGGTAAACCATCGCCTGCGGCAGCCCGAGCTCAACCCCCAGGCGCCGGACTTCGTCCTTGAACAATTCGCGCAGTGGCTCCACCAACCCTAGCTTCATGTGCTCAGGCAGGCCACCCACGTTGTGGTGGCTCTTGATCACGTGCGCCTTGCCGGTTTTGCTGCCAGCTGACTCGATGACGTCCGGATAGATCGTTCCCTGGGCCAGCCAGCGCGCGTTCGCGAGCTTGGCTGCTTCCTCATCGAAGATCTCGATGAACAGGTTGCCGATGACCTTGCGCTTGGCTTCCGGGTCGGCAACGCCCTGCAGCGCCTTGAAGTAGCGCTCGGCGGCATCGACGCGAATGACCTTGATGCCCATGCCGCCGTTGTCGGCTTCATTGGCGAACATCGCCATCACCTGGTCGCCTTCCTGCCAACGCAACAGGCCAGTGTCGACGAACACGCAGGTCAGTTGCGCGCCAATCGCGCGGTGCAGCAGTGCCGCAACCACCGATGAGTCGACTCCGCCGGACAAGCCCAGGATCACTTCGTCGTTGCCGACCTTGGCTCGCACCCGCTCGATCTGGTCCTCGATGATGTGCTCGGGTGTCCACAGCGTGGCGCAGCCGCAGATGTCGACCACAAAGCGGCGCAGCAGCGCCTGCCCTGACTTGGTATGGGTGACTTCGGGATGGAACTGCACCCCGTACCAGCGCTTCTTGTCATTGGCCATGGCGGCCACCGGGATCCGCTCGGTGCGCGCGGTGACGATGAACCCAGGCGGTGCGGCCGACACATGGTCGCCGTGGCTCATCCACACATCCAGGCGCGGCGGCGATCCGGGCTGGTCTTTCAAGCCCTCAAGCAAGCGGTCCTGCGCCACCAGTTCGACCTGCGCATGACCGAATTCGCGTTGGTCGGCGGCCTCGGTGGTGCCGCCCAGCTGCAGCGCCATGGTCTGCAAGCCGTAGCAGATGCCCAGCAACGGAACCCCCGCTACAAATACCTGTTCGGGTGCGCGTGGCGCACCTGCAACCGTGGTCGACTCAGGGCCGCCAGACAGGATGATGCCCTTGGCCCCGAACCGGGCAATCTCCTCCGGGTCGTGGTCCCAGGCCCAGATTTCGCAATAGACGCCGAGTTCACGGATCCGGCGCGCAATCAGTTGGGTGTACTGGGCGCCAAAATCGAGGACCAGGATCCGGTCGAAATGGATGTCGGCATCGCGTTGCAGAGCGGTCGTGGGTGCGGCGGTCATGGAACCTCAGCTGGCGCGATAGTTCGGCGGTTCCTTGGTGATCTGGACGTCGTGCACGTGGCTCTCGCGCGAACCTGCTGCGGTCACCTTCACGAACACGGGCTTGCTGCGCATCTCCTCGATCGTGGCGCAACCCACGTAACCCATCGCTGCGCGCAAGCCACCGGCAAGCTGGTGGACCACGCCGCCAAGCGGCCCGCGATACGGGACACGACCTTCGATGCCTTCGGGTACCAGCTTGTCGGAGTCGGAGTGGTCCTGGAAATAGCGATCCTTGGAGCCTTTCTCCATCGCCGCAAGCGAACCCATCCCCCGGTAACTCTTGTAGCTGCGACCCTGGAACAATTCGGTTTCGCCGGGCGATTCTTCGGTACCCGCGAACAGGCCACCGACCATCACGGTCGATGCACCGGCAACGATCGCCTTGCCCAGGTCACCCGAATAACGGATGCCGCCATCTGCAATCAAGGGAATGCGATCCTGCAAGGCCTCGGCGACCATCGCGATCGCAGTCACCTGCGGCACCCCGACCCCTGCCACGATCCGGGTGGTACAAATGGAACCGGGACCCACACCGACCTTGACTGCATCCGCGCCTGCGTCCATCAGCGCCAACGCGGCATCGCCGGTGACGATGTTGCCACCGACCACCTGCAACAGCGGGAAGCGTTTCTTCACCCAGGCCACGCGATCGATGACGCCCTGCGAGTGGCCATGCGCGGTGTCGATGATGACGACGTCGACCCCGGCTGCAACCAGGGCCTCGATCCTTTGTTCGGTGTCACCGCCGACCCCGAGGGCCGCGCCTGCCAGCAAGCGCTCGTGTGCGTCGTAAGCCGCGTTCGGGTTGTCCTGTTTCTTCTGGATGTCCTTGACCGTGATCAGTCCGCGCAGTTCGAAGCCGTCATTGACCACCAGCACCTTCTCGATCCGGTGCCTGTGCAACAGGCCCAGGACTTCATCATCGCTGGCGCCCTCCTGCACGGTCACGAGCTTGTCGCGCTTGGTCATGATGTGGCGCACCGGATCGTCGAGCTTCTTCTCGAAGCGCATGTCGCGACCGGTCACGATCCCAACCAGGTGGCCGTCACCATCAACGACCGGTACCCCGGAAATATTGCGCGCGCGGGTCAGCTTCAGCACTTCGCCAATGGTGGTTTCCGGACCAACGGTAAACGGGTCCTTGATCACCCCTGCCTCGAAACTCTTCACCCGGGCGACTTCCGCCGCCTGGCGTTGCACGCTCATGCTCTTGTGGATGATGCCGATTCCGCCCAACTGAGCCATGGCGATGGCCAGGCGCGACTCGGTGACGGTATCCATGGCCGCCGACAACAGCGGCAAGTTCAGGCGCAGGCCGCGGGTCAACCGGGTCGCGAGCACCACGTCATTCGGCAGGACCGTCGAGTGCGCGGGGACGAGTGAAATATCGTCGTAGGTAAGTGCTTCAGCCTGGATGCGGAGCATGGCCGGTCCCGATGGGGATGAAGCGCGTCATTGTACTGCGTCGGCAGCCTCGGCGGCTTCCAGTGTGTTCTGCATCAAGGTGGCGACCGTCATGGGGCCAACCCCGCCGGGCACCGGGGTGATCCAGCTGGCGCGTTGCGCCGCCGCCTCGAACCCGACATCGCCAACCAGGCGGCCATCGTCGAGTCGGTTGATGCCAACGTCGATCACCACAGAGCCAGGCTTGACCCACTCCCCTGGAATCACGCGCGGACGGCCTACAGCAACCACGAGGATGTCGGCGCCACGGACCGATGCTTCCAGCACATCCGCTGGAGTGAACTTGTGGCAGCTGGTGGTGGTGCACCCTGCAATCAGCAATTCCAGTGCCATGGGCCGGCCAACGTGGTTGCTCACGCCAACGATGGTGGCGCTTTGCCCGCGCACCGGGCGATCGGTGTAGGCCAACAAGGTAGTGATGCCGCGCGGTGTGCACGGGCGCAAGCCGAACTGGCGCAAGGCCAGGTGGCCCACGTTTTCGGGATGGAAGCCGTCGACGTCCTTGCGCGGATCGATGCGATGGATGAGTCGGCTGGCATCGGCAATCCCGGGTAATGGCAATTGCACCAGGATGCCGTGCATGTCGGGATCGGCATTGAGCCGGTCAATCAGCGCCAACAACTCGGCTTCACTGGTCCCCGCCGGCAAGTCGAAGTCATGCGCCTGGATGCCGACTTTCTCGGCTGCACGGCGCTTGTTGCGCACGTACACCGCAGAGGCCGGGTCTTCCCCGACCAGCACCACCGCCAACCCGGGACGTGACCTGCCGGCTGCAACCCGCGCGTCGACCTGGGCCCGCAGCGAGTCGAGCAGGTCCTCGGCGATGCGCTTGCCATCAAGGATGCGGGCAGATGGCATGGCGGCAGGCTCGTCCCGGGAGGTCATCCTGCATTATCACCGGAACAGAACTTCGCATAGTCGATGAAGCCCGGGAATGCGCGGCCCGGAGCACACACCGCGCAATCGGGATCCGGTGCCAGCCTGGTCTCGCGGAAGCGCATCGCCAATGCATCGAAGTGCAGCAGCCGCCCGGCCAGCGAATCACCGATTCCGAGCAGCAGCTTGATGGTTTCGGTTGCCTGCAGCAGACCGACCACCCCGGGAAGTACGCCGAGCACACCGGCTTCACTGCAGTTGGGCGCGTCCGCCGCCGCTGGCGGCGACGGAAACAGACAGCGATAACACGGCAGCTTGCCGCGTGCGCGACCAGCGTCAAACACCGACAGCTGGCCTTCAAAACGATGCACTGCGCCATACACCAACTGTATTCCAAGCTTCACGCATGCATCGTTGAGCAGGTAACGCACCGGGAAGTTGTCGGCGCCATCCAGCACCACATCGACGCCTTCAAACACACGCTCGACGTTGGCACTGGTGACCCGGTCGGTGACGGCTTCGATCCGGATGCCCGGATTGAGCGCGGCGAGGGTCGACGCTGCCGACGCGACTTTCGCACTGCCAATGGCGGCGTCCGTATGCAGGATCTGTCGCTGCAGGTTGCTGCGTTCGACCACGTCGTCGTCGGCAATGCGCAGCGTGCCGACCCCGGCAGCAGTCAGGTAGAACGCTGCCGGTGAACCCAGCCCGCCGGCGCCAAGCACCAGCACACGCGACCGGGAAAGTCGTTGCTGGCCGTCCAGGCCGACTTCGGGCAGGCGCAGGTGCCGCGAATAGCGCTCCGCAAAATCCGGGTCGAGTTGCGACTGCTGCATTGGCAGGTTCGCCGCCTCCCACGCACTGGTGCCGCCACTGACCGAGGCCAGGTTGCGATACCCCTGCAGCCGCAGCGCCTGCGCCGCCAGCAGCGAACGCCGCCCGGTCTGGCAAATCAGCAGGATCTCGGCTTCTACATCCGGCAAGTAGTGCTTGGGCTGCGCTTCGAGTTGTTCGCGCACGATGCCGCGCGCGCCTTCTGCCATCCCAAGCGCGCGCTCGCTTTCACCACGGACGTCCACCAGGATCGCGCCGGCGTGGATCCGGGACAGCGCTGCGTCGGGCTGGATTTCGAGGATTTCCATGGCTGCATTATCCGCCGCCGGCGCGGAATGGGGGTCAGCAGCCATCATTGCGTGGTCGCACCGCAGGCGGCCAGGTCACCGGGGGTGTTGATGTTGCCGAAACGCACGCCGTCGAAACGAACTTCGTGCAGGCCCAACTGCGCCTGCAACACGTGTATCGCGAGGTCGCCACGGGCCAGCGCGAGCGGTGCTGCTGCACGCAGGCGGCCAACCTGCCACAACGCCACCAATGGCTGTGGACCATCGCCATCGCGTGCATACGCACCGACCTCGCCGGCGCCTGCGAGCAGACTTGGCAGCAGGCAATCGTTGACCCCCACCAGGTCCACCGGTAGCGTCAGCAGCCAATCGGTGCCGCAGGCCTGTGCCAGTGCATCAAGGCCTGACAGGGGGCCGCCGTCACCCACGCGGTCAACAACCACGCGGATGCCAAGGCTCGCGAACGGCCCTGGATCACGGTTGCTGCTCACCAACACTGCATCGACTTGGTGGCCGAAGCGGCGCTGCCATCGAACGACCTGCGGGATGCCATCGCGCAGCAACCAGGCCTTGTCCACCCCGCCGAGCCGGGTGGCCAGGCCACCGGCAAGTAGACCCAGGGTGACCTTGCGGTTCACGACCTGCGCTTGGCGTGCCGGATCAGGCGCTGTTTCTTGGCGACCTGGCGTTCGCTGAGGACGTTCTTCTTGTCCTTGTAGGGATTCTCGCCTTCCTTGAACACAAAGCGCACCGGCGTTCCCACGAGCTTGAAACGCTTGCGGAAATAATTCTCCAGGTAGCGGCGATAGCTTTCGGCCAGGGTGCGCAGGCGATTGCCATGGACCACGAACGTCGGCGGGTTTTCTCCACCGGGGTGGGCAAAACGCAGCTTGGCTGCATGCCCGCGAACCACCGGCGGCGGATGTGCTTCGATCGCCGTCTCCAGCGCACGTGTCACCTCGGCCGTGCTGAACTTGTGCGTCGCCGAGGCATGTGCACGATGCACCGCCTTGAACAATTCACGCAATCCCGACCCATGCAATGCGGAAATCCGCACCGCCTCGGCCCATTCCACGAAGGCAAGCTTGCGCAGCAGCAGCGACTCGGTCTGCTTGCGCTGGTAGTCGGTCTGGCCGTCCCACTTGTTGACTGCGATCACCAGCGCACGTCCGGCGTCGAGTACGGCGCCCAGGACGGTGGCATCCTGTTCGGTGACACCCTCGCCTGCATCCAGCATGATCACAGCGACCTGGCAGTGCTCGATCGCCTGCAGCGTCTTCACGATCGAGAACTTTTCGACCGCCTCTTCGACCTTGGACCGGCGACGCAAGCCGGCGGTGTCGATCAGTCGGTACTTGCGACCATCACGTTCCAGGTCAACGGCGATTGAATCGCGCGTGGTGCCAGGCACCTCGGAGGCAATCATCCGTTCCTCGCCGAGGATGCGATTGACCAAGGTCGACTTGCCAACGTTGGGGCGGCCAACGAATGCGATCCGGATGCGATCCGGATCGTTGTCCAGCACCTGTGCGTCGCCATCGGTGGGCAGCCGCGCCAGGACCTCGTCCAACAGCGCATCCAGGCCCTGGCGATGCGCGGACGACACCGCGAGCACGTCCTTGAATCCGTAGCGTGCGAATTCGTTGCGCGCTTGCGGGGCGTCGATGCCATCGACCTTGTTGACGACCAGGAAGACCGGTCGCGAAATCTTGCGCAACCAGGCCAGGATCTCGTCATCCAGCGAGGATGGGCCTTCGCGCCCATCGACAATGAACAACACGATGTCGGCTTCCTCAGCCGCGGCGCGCGACTGGCGCGCAGTTGCCCCGGCCAGGCCTTCGTCGATTCCAGCGATGCCGCCGGTGTCGACCAGCACGAAGGGACGGGCTTCGTCGAGTCGGCAAACGCCGTAGTTGCGGTCGCGGGTAACGCCCGGTGCGTCATGCACCAACGCATCGCGCGTACGGGTCAAGGCATTGAACAGGGTGGACTTGCCGACATTGGGACGGCCGACGAGGGCGACGAGGGGCAGCATGTGAAGTTCCTGGATTCGCTTGCGGCGAATCCGGTCAGGGCGAGACGCGCCAGGCGCTGATTTCGCCGCCGGTGTCCTGGACCACGAGGATTCCATCGGCAACCACGGGTGCTGCGCGGATCATGTCCTTGCCCGGCCGGGAGCGGGCTGCGATTGCACCATCGCTCAGGCGCAGCCAATGCAGGTACCCGTCGTAATCGCCGACCACTGCGTAGTCGCCCTGCACCGCCACGCCGGACAGATTGCGTCGCTCCAGCGCTGGTTGCTGCCACATCGCGGAACCATCGGACTTGTTCAGGCCCCAGACGATTCCTTGCGGATCGCTCACCACGACCAACCCCGGCGAGACCCCGACACTGCCAGCCCCACCAGCGTCATGCAGCCAGATCGGGCGGCCACTGGGGCCATCAATCGCCATCGTCTGCTTCTTGTAGCTGGAAGCATAAATCGTCGTGCCGTCCAGGGCGGGGGTGCCATCGATGTCTGCCATGCGGTCGAGTTCGGTGCGGCCTTCGGCCGACCCGACGATCTGCTGCCAGAGCTGGCGTCCAGCCGCCAACGACAATGCACTGAGTGAGCCGTCGTCATTGCCGATAAAAGCGAAACCTGGCGCCAGGACGGGCCCGGCATTGCCGCGTACCGCCAAGGTCGGTGTTTCCTTGTCCCAGAACCAGCGTCGTTCACCACTGGCTTCGTCGAAGGCGGACACGCGTCCGTCGATTGAACGCACGATCACCAGCCCCTGCCCGATCGCGGGCGCGGCCAGCACTTCGGTCCCGACCTTTGCGGTCCATTTCTGGGCACCGGTGGCCGCGTCAAGCGCGACGACGTCGCCCTCCAGGCTGCCGACTACGACCAGCCCGTCACCGACGCCCGGACCGCTGGACAGTTTCAATTCGCTGGGCTGTTGCCACACCGACGCACCTGTGTGCAGGTCGTAGGCACTGACGCCCCCGCCCAAGGCCGCCGCATACACCCGACCATCGGCAATTGCCGGCCCCTGTCCGAATGCGAGCACGCCGTCACCGCCGCCCAGCTTTGCGGCCCACAAGCGATCGACCTTGGCTGTCGCCGCAAACTCGGTCAACGGCGACGGCATCGCGTTCTTTGACTTGGAACTGGAGAACCAGCCCTTGACGGTACTGCAGCCACCCAGGGCGACCAGGCAGGCCAGCACCAGCGCCACCTTGGTGACGGCTCGGGCGCGTGGCGCGCGGATGCTTGCGTGCTTGATCAAATGCCTGCTCCGGTCTTGTTGGGTTCGCCGCCAACTTCGGAAAGTTTCAGTTCCACCACGTTGCGCTGCGGCGAACCGACTTCCATCAAGGTCAATGCCTTCGCGTAGGCAGCACGCGCCTGTTCGTCCTGGTCGAGGGCGGCATGCGCATCGCCTCGGATTTGCAAGGTCTCGGCCTGGTCACCCAGGTTGGCCAGGACCGCAATCGCGTCCTTGGATTTGCCCGCATCGATCAGCAGCCGGGCCAAGCGTTGCTCGACGATGGCTTTCATCGCCGGTTCGACAGGCTTGGCAGCGCGCAAGGTGGCAATGGCGTCGTCGCGCTTGCCAGCGTCAACCTGGGCCTTGGCCAGCGCCAGCGTCCCCAACGTGTCGAAAGCACCTGCCGGCAACGCGGCGATGCGGGGCTTGGCCTGGTCGATCTTGCCGGCGGCCAGGTCAACCAGTGCCGCCTGGTACTCGTTGCCGCCCTGCATGCGCTTGACCGCGCGCTGTTGCTGCCACCACTGCCAGCCCCAGATCAGGGCCAGGCCAAGGACGACTCCGCCGATCAGTGCCGCGCCATTTTCACGCAGCCAACCACGGACGATTTCGCCTTGTTCGTGTTCGTCGAGAAGATCGTCGATTGCCATGCAACTGCCATGTTGGGGGAGGAAAAAAGCCCTGCAGCCGACCGGTCATGGACCGGGCCGCAGGACTCAGTCCGCGGCAGGCGCGAGGGAACCGTCAGAGGATACCGTAAAGCGTGCGACGTTCGCGCGCAGGAAGGGCGTCAAGTCGGCCTGGTGGCCTTGGTTCCGCACCTGCACCGCTTGGGCATTGCCGATCACCACGGACGCCACATCGCCGGCGCCATAGTTGCGGCGATCGCCCGCGTGCAGCAAGGCCTGCTCCACAGTCCGGCCGTCGCCATCAACGATGTGGATCCAGCTGTCGGCATTGAGCTGCAACGACAAAACCGGCTGTTCTCGGCTGGGCAGCGACGCCAGCGAAGCGACCAGAGGATGCGGATCGGAAGCGGCAGCCTGGCGGGGCGCGAATTGCGCCGACCGCACTTGCCTCGTGTCGGCCGCCGGCACGTCAAGCGCGGCGGCGTTGTAGCTCACGGCGTCCAGGTGCGGACGGGTCGCCAGCCACACCGGGATGGCAATGGCAACCGTCATGACGATGTAAACCAGTCGGCGCGCCGCCTGCTCGGCAAAACGTTGCAGCGGCGAGACGAAGGTGCGAGCGGTGAGCACGGGCGGAGCGACATCGGCCACGCCCGCGGCAGCCTCAACTTGCCCGGTGGTGATGCCAAGCAGGCGCGAGTAGCTGCGCAACTGGCCGCGCACGAACACCGGCGCGCCCAGTCGCGACCAGTCCTCGTCCTCGAGCGAGCGCACGACCCGCAGCGGCATCTTCAAGCGCGCCGCTACATCTGCCTGGCTCAGGCCTGCGGCTTCACGCGCCTCGCGCAACCGAGCGCCGGCGCCCTGCGTTCCAATGGATTCGATTTGGTCCTGGTTCGTATTCATGGCTGACTCTCCCCCCGGGGAGCCTGCGATTGGGGGAATTCAGCCCCCAGACGCTCAACATAGCGAGTCGACGCCTTGAAGTCGCCGAGTTTCTGTTCGATCTGTGACGCGAGTTGCAACACTTGTGGGGTTGCGGGTGCAACCGCCAACCGACGTTGTGAGAACCCGCGTGCCTGCAGGTAGTTGCCGCTGTCAAAAGAGGACTGCGCCAGCCCGGCCAATGCGACCGCGTTGTCGGGATCAAACTCGAGCGCACCACGCAAGGCCCGGTCGGCAAGCGCGGGTTGGCCGGCTTGCAAGGCGCAGGTGCCGGCATTGGACAGGGCGGCCGCAGGCGTCGAATAGGACGGGTCGGCAAGTGCACGCTCGAACAGTTTCAGTGATTCCGCCGCACGTCCGTTGCGGCACAGCCAGGCGCCGTAATTATTGAGGGTCGTGCCACGCGTCGGCGCCAGCTCGGCAGCCTTGGCATAATGCTTTCCGGCCTCGGCGGCCTGGCCCTGTTGTTCAGCCAGCAGCGCCAGGATGGTGTACGCATCCGCAGACTTGGCGTCATTTTTCAGCGCTGCACGCGCCTGCAATTCGGCCTGGTCCAGGCGCCCGTCGCGCAGGCTGTCGCCGGCTGCGGCCACCTGCTCAAGCGCCAAGGTTCGACCACGCTCCTGTTTGTCCTCGCGAACGTCGTAATCCGGGGCGACTTGGGTATACCCGCCACGCTCGGCGCTGGGCTTGACGAAAGTCAGTCGCGAGCACCCGACCATCACCAGCCCGGCCAGCAGCGAGCCGGCGGACCAGAACAATACTTGCGCGGTGTCAGAACGTCGCATTGCGATGCTCCTGCTCCAGGGCATTGCCCGGGTCGATGCCACGCGCCTGCAGGCTGCGACGGAAGGTTGCCTGGCGACGGGTGCGATCCGCGACCTGGCCCTTGAGCTGGCCACACGCCGCGTCGATGTCATCGCCGCGCGTACGCCGCACCGGGGCGATCATGCCGGCGTTGTTGAGCTGCTTCTGGAACGCGCGGATCACGTCCTCGTCCGGACGTTCGTAACGGGTGCCGGGGAACGGGTTGAACGGAATCAGGTTGACCTTGGCCGCGTCTTTCATCTGCACCGCGCGGTCGAAATCCTGCATCAACCGGAGCAGGCCCCGGGCGTGTTCGGGCTGGTCGTTGATGCCCTTCATCAGGGTGTATTCGAACGTCACCGAGGTACCGCGCCGACGCAGCGCGTATCGCACGCATGCGTCCATCAACTCGGCAATCGGGTACTTCTTGTTGAGCGGCACAAGAGTGCTGCGCAGCTCATCCGTGGGTGCATGCAGAGACACCGCCAACGACACATCGCTGAGCTCACCCAGCTTGTCAATCATCGGGACCATGCCGGCGGTGGACAAGGTCACGCGCTTGTTGGCCAGGCCGTAGCCAAGGTCGTCGCGCATGATGCTCATGGCGCGGACGACGTTGTCAAAGTTCATCAACGGCTCGCCCATGCCCATCATCACCACGTTGGTGAGGCGACGCCGCTGGTGGGGGACGTTGCCCAGGTGCCTGGCCGCGACCCAGACCTGGCCGATGACCTCGGCGGTCGACAGATTGCGGTTGAAGCCCTGGGTGCCGGTCGAGCAGAACGTGCAGGCGAGCGCGCAGCCAACCTGCGAGGACACGCACAGCGTGCCGCGCCCCTTGTCGGGGATGTAGACCGCCTCGATGGCATTCTTTGGATCCATGCCCAGCAGCCATTTGTGGGTGCCGTCCACGGAAGCCTTGTCGAGCAAGACCGTGGGCGCACGCACCATTGCGCGCTCTTCAAGCCGCGTACGCAATGCCTTGCCCAGGTCGGTCATCTCGGAAAATTCAGTGGCGTAGCGGTGATGGATCCATTTCATCACCTGGTGCGCGCGGAATTTCTTTTCGCCAAGTTCTTCCTCGAAGAAGCTCTCGAGCGACGTGCGGTCGAAGTCGAAGATGTTGGTCCTCGACTCCGTTGCCACGATTGCCGCAGGCGCGCACGAAGACGCCGTTTCCGCAGGGGAAACGACGTCAATCGGAATGTCGCGGGTCCGCTCCATCACGCTCAGCGTGCGTAGACGTCGGTAGCCGGGAAGAAATACCCGATCTCGATCGCCGCGTTCTCGGCCGAGTCCGAACCATGCACCGCATTGGCGTCGATCGAATCGGCAAAGTCGGCACGGATGGTGCCGGCTGCTGCTTCCTTCGGATTGGTGGCGCCCATCAGGTCGCGGTGCTTCAAAACCGCACCCTCGCCTTCAAGGGCCTGGATCATCACCGGGCCGGACGCCATGAACTCGACCAGTGCGGCGAAGAACGGACGTTCGCGATGCACGGCGTAAAATCCTTCCGCTTCCTGTTTTGACAGATGCTTCATTTTCGCGGCCACGATCTTGAGGCCAGCCTTCTCGAAGCGGGAATAAATTTCGCCGACGACGTTCTTGGCAACGGCATCGGGCTTGACGATTGAAAGGGTGCGCTCCAGCGCCATTGGAAACTCTCCGGAAGGCGGGCCGCGGAATTCCCCAATTCAGCGGGAGGCCGGGCCCAAGGGTAACAGAAAAACCCGCGTAGGAACGCGGGTTTAGCCGACATGGCTGTGGTAATTCTAACGCATTGTCCCGCAAGTTGGCAGGGAGGATTTGATGCCACCAGCACGACATTGACGCCCTCATTCACCGGGGGTACGATCAAACAATCGTTTGAAACAATCGTCTTGCTTCCGTGGAGCGTATATGGCGACCACTTCAGCTTTTTCGACCAAGGACCGGATCCTCGGCGCAGCCGAGGAACTGTTCGCGCAAAACGGCTTCGGCGGCACCTCGCTGCGCCAGGTCACCAGCCGGGCCGACGTCAATATCGCCGCGGTCAACTACCATTTCGGCAGCAAGGAAAAACTGGTCAACGAGGTGTTCCGGCGGCGCATGGATGGGATGAGCGCCCGCCGCATCGAGTGCTTGCACCAGGCCCTGGAGCACCGTCCCGGCGAACTCGAACCGGTCCTGGCGGCTTTCGTTGAACCGGCGTTGTCGCTGGCCCTGGACCGCAATGGCGGTGCCGCCTTCATCCGCGTCATCGCCCGCGCCTACGCGGAGAAAAACGACGGCCTGCGCAAGTTCCTGTCCGACCAGTACGGCCATGTGCCGCGCGAGTTCGCACGCGCCATTGCCGGCTGCCTGCCGGACCTGCCCAAGGAACAGCTGTATTGGCGCCTGGATTTCCTGTCGGGTGCGTTGACGTACGCGATGGCCGATTTCGGAATGATCAAGCGCCCCGCGGACATCAGCGAGGCCGTCCACCGCGAACGGGCCGCGCGCGAGCTGATCCGGTTCGCGTCAGCAGGCTTTACATCCTGATTCAGCCAGGTTGAATCAACTTCATTTGAATCAACGAGATAAATAACATGTCTTACAAACTACTTGTTCGGCGGGCGGCGGTTCTTGGCGCCGGTGTCATGGGCGCGCAGATCGCCGCGCACCTGACCAATGCCGGCGTCGACACGGTCCTGTTTGACCTTGGCGCAAAGGATGGCAACCCGGATGGTGTCGTGCTCAAAGCCATCGTCAATCTGGGCAAGTTGACGCCCGCCCCACTGGCCAGCAAGGCGCTAGCGGCGGCGCTCGTGCCGGCCAACTACCAGACCGGGCTGGCATTGCTCGAGGGCTGCGACCTGGTGATCGAAGCCATCGCCGAGCGCATGGACTGGAAGCAGGACCTGTACAAGCAAATTGCGCCGCACGTGGCCGCGCACGCCATCCTTGCAAGCAACACCTCCGGCTTGGGAATCAACGCATTGGCAGAAGTATTGCCGGAAGAAATGCGGCATCGGTTCTGCGGCGTGCATTTCTTCAACCCGCCGCGCTACATGCACCTGGCCGAGCTGATCCCCGCACGCGGGACCGACCCGGACGTGGTCGATGCGCTGGAAACGTTCCTGACCACGACCCTGGGCAAAGGCGTGGTCCGGGCCAAGGACACCCCCAACTTCATCGGTAACCGGATCGGTGTTTTCTCGATCCTGGCCACGATGCACCACACGGCGGCGTTCAAGCTGGGCTTTGACACCGCCGACGCCCTCACCGGCCCGGCGATCGGACGACCGAAGTCGGCGACCTACCGGACCGCCGACGTGGTTGGGCTGGACACGATGGCGCACGTCATCCAGACGATGGCCGACACCCTGCCCGACGATCCCTGGCACCGGCATTTCCAGGTCCCGGCGTGGCTCTCGGCGTTGGTCACCCAGGGCGCGATGGGCCAGAAGACCGGCGCCGGCATCTACACCAAGCGCGGCAAGAACATCCTGGTGCTCGA
>JBDSOZ010000039.1:0-6816 GCA_039914555.1 Luteimonas sp. | reverse complement strand
TGCTCTTGCGCAGGTTGAAGAACAGCTTGCGCTGCGCCTTGGTGGTCGCGACCTTGACGATGCGCCAGTTCTTGAGGATGAACTCATGCATCTCGGCGCGGATCCAGTGCACCGCGAAACTGACCAGGCGCACGCCGACATCGGGGTCGAAACGCTTGACGGCTTTCATCAGGCCGATATTGCCTTCCTGGATCAGGTCGCCCAGCGCCAGGCCGTAACCGTTGTAGCCACGAGCCACGTGGACCACGAATCGCAGGTGGGCCATGACCAGTTCGCGGGCAGCGTCGAGGTCGTCGTCTTCGCGGAAGCGGCGGGCCAACGCCTGCTCATCCTCGACCGACAGCACCTCGATGCGGTGCACTGCACCAATATAGGCATCCAGCGAGCCGATGGCACTGGGGATCGGCAGGTTGCTGGCGACGAGGGCAGGGGTCTGGGACATGGTCATTTCGCTCATGGCTGTCATTTTAGCAATCGGCAGATAAGACTGCTAACCGTGGCAATGGTTCCTTAGTGTTCCATTCATGGAACGGATTGGCAGCTATCACCAACTTGGTTGCATCAGTAGATCAAAGCCGCCGTCAAGGCAGCGTCGGCGCCGCGAGCGCCCAGTTGATCGGCGCCTGACCGTGCCTGCCGAGGTACTCGTTGGCAGCCGAAAAGTGGCCACATCCCAGGAAGCCACGATGGGCGGACAGGGGCGAGGGATGTGGCGCCTTGAGCACCCGGTGCCGGCGTGGATCGATCACTGCGCCCTTCCTTTGCGCATAGGCGCCCCAGAGCATGAACACCAGGTGCTCGCGCTCGCGCGCCAGACTTTCAACGATGTGGTCGGTGAAGCCTTCCCATCCCTTGCCGGCATGCGCACCGGCGTGGCCGTCCTCCACCGTCAACACCGAATTGAGCAGCAACACGCCTTGGCGTGCCCACGGCAACAGGTCGCCATGGGCTGGCTTCGCCATGCCAAGGTCGCGCTCCAGCTCCTTGTAGACGTTGGCCAATGACGGCGGCACCGCGACCCCGGGCGCTACCGAGAAACACAGGCCATGGGCCTGGCCCGGACCGTGGTACGGATCCTGGCCGAGGATGACGACCTTGACCTGGTCGAACGGGGTTGCATCCAGCGCGGCGAAAATCTGCGGGCCCGGCGGATAGATGCGCGCGCCAGCCTGCTTGCGCTGGCGCAGGTACGCCGCAAGCGCCTGCATGTCTTCGCGCTCCAGGTAATCACCCACGCGCGCTTTCCACGACGGCTCGAGCCTGGTGTTGCTCATGCGCCCGTGCTCACGCGTTGAAGCTGGGTTGCTCGGGCATCCGCGACACGCGCAACTGGAACAAGGTCTTGGTGACCAGCAGGCGCTCCTCGATCGGCTTGAGTACGAGGTCGTTGGCGCCATCGCGCAGGATCTGGCTCTGGTTGTCGCGATTGGCGTCGCCGGTCATCACCAGCACCGGCAATGCACGCTTGCCGTAACCCAGCGGCCCGCGGATTTCGGTCAGCAGGTCCATGCCGCTGAGCGCACCCTTGAGATAGATGTCGGTCAGGACCAGGTCGGCACCGACCACGCCGCGGGCATGGCCGCCGCGCAGGTAATCGAGCGCGCCTTCGCATTCGGTGAAGTGCAGGACCTCGAGGTCCTGGCGCTCGAGCATGCGCTTGGTCGCCTCCGCGACGACTCGGCTGTCTTCAACGTACAGCACGCGCGCCCCGGGGACCGGTTGCGGATGCACGTAGCCACGGATGAATTCGGCCAACGCATGGTGGCCGAGTGCCTTGTCGAAATAATCGGTGACGTCGTCGTTGAGGCTGCGCGCTTCCAGTCGCGATTGCGCCTCGCCGGACACCACGATCACCGGCACGTAGCTCTGGCCGGCGGCTTCGCGGACCGCCTGCGCGAGCGCGAGGCCATCGCCGTCGGGTAGCGCCAGCGCCGTGGTGACCAGGTCCACGGGCTCGGCTGCCAATGCGGCGCGTGCCTCGGCCAGGCCTGCGCAGGCAACCACGCGCGCTCCCGGGAGTTCACGCTGCAATAGGTCGCTGATGACTTTGCGTACCAACCGCGAGCCATCAACCACCATCACCCGCGGGGCGTCGCTGACGACGTGTCGCAGTTTGTCGGCCCGTGCGCTTTCGAGCTGGGTACTGTCTTGCGGCAGGTCGTTGGAACGTATTTCCATGGCGTGGGTCAGGTGTCGGTGGGTCGGGTCTGGCGCAGGAAGTGTCCGGTGACCACGCCTGCGCCCAGCCAGCCCAGCACGGCTGCGCCAGCAACCACGCACACCGCGGCCGTTGGCGAGAAACCGCCGAGTACGAAACGACTGCCGTAACTTGCCGCCAGCTCTGCCAGTGGGGTGCGCAATGCCAGCGCCGCCAATGTCAGCAGGCCGATGGCGGACATACCTGCGCCCAGGCCATACCACGCACCCAGGTAAAGAAACGGACGGCGAATGAAACCATCGGTCGCGCCGAGGTGCTGCAGCACCCCGATTTCATCGCGACGCGACTGGATGTCCAGGCGCACGGTGTTGCCGACCACCAGCAATGCGCCGAGGCCGAGCAACGCCGCCAGCACCAATGCGACCCGGTTGCCAAAACGCAACCAGCCGTCGAGTCGTTGCCGCCATTGCGCGTCGTGCTGCACCAGTTCCGCTTCCGGCAGCGTCTGCAATGAAGTCGCCAGCAAGGCCTCGTCACCGGCCGGGGTCACGATCAGCAGGCTTGGCAGCGGATTGTCGCCGGCGTCCGCGCCGATGTCGTCAATCGCAGCGCCGAGTCCGGCGTCGCGCAATTGCTCCAGGCCTTGCTCCGGCGTGCGCAACTCCACTTGCTGGATGTCATTGCGTGCGCGCAATTCGGCGGCCAGTGACTGCGCGCGGGCCGGGTCGACATCGAGCTTGAGGAACACGCTGATCTCGCGCGCCTGCTGCACCTGGCCGGAGAAGCGCGCGACATTGCCCAGCACCAGCCACAAGCCGAGCGGCAGGGCCAAGGCCACCGCCATGACGCCAATGGTCAGCGCCGACGCCCACGGCCGTCGCAACACGCGTCCAAGGCTGGCGGTGAAGCTGTAAAGATGATGGTCGAACCAGGTGGTGATGCCGGAGCGCTGTTTGCCCGCGGGCGCTGCACTGTTGTCCTTACTCATCCGCCAGGTCCTCCGGCGAAATGTCATCGACCAGATGGCCGTGGTCGAGTACCAGCACCCGCCGCTTCATGCGTTTGACCAGGCCGAGGTCGTGGCTGGCGACCAGGACGCTGGTGCCGCGTTCGGGCAGCGATGCAAACAGCGCCATGATTTCGGCCGACAGGCTTGGATCAAGGTTGCCGGTCGGTTCGTCGGCGACCAGCAGCCGCGGCTCGCCGACCAGCGCACGGGCGATGCCGACGCGTTGTTGCTCACCGGCCGAGAGTTGGGTTGGCAGCGCGCGCTCGCGCGTTCCCAGGCCAAGCCGATCCAGCACCGATCGCACCCGCTTGGCAATCTCGGCGCGTGGGACGCCGCGCAGGATCAGCGGCAGGGCGACATTTTCCTGCACCGTGCGGTCGGCCAACAGGCGGTGGTCCTGGAACACGACCCCGATCTCGCGCCGGTGCATCGGCACCCGTCGGCCGCGCACCTTGAGCAGGTTGCGCTCGCCAAACAACACCGCGCCACGGCTGGGCCGCTCGGCCAGGTGGATCAACTTGAGCAGGGTGCTCTTGCCGGCGCCGGAGTGCCCGGTGACGAACAACATCTCGCCAGCCTGGATCTCGAAACTGACGTCGCTGAGGGCGGCATGGCCACCCGGATATTGTTTGCTTACGTTGTCGAAGCGCAGGACGGCCATGCGCCGATTCTAGGATGCCTGCGCTAGTGCTGCGAGCGGGGCGTGCGGGTGACCAGCGATTTCAACCCGCGACCGATCCGCGACAACAGCGAAGGCTGGCCGGCGGCGCCGGTTTCAGGCTTGTGGGCCGGGGCCGGATGGCGGCCGGGGCCACGGGCCTGGGCGGTCGTGTTTTGTCCGCTATTGCCCGGCTGCGGCGCAGAACCTGCACCGTCGATGCGCTTGCCGCCACGGCGACGGCGGCGCTTGCGCTGTGTGTGTTCAGCGTCGGCGCCGTCAGCGGCAGGTGCCACTGCGGCAGCCTGAACCACGGGCGCTGCGTGGACCGGAGCCGCCACTTCGCGCGGTTTGCGCGGCGGACGTGGACCACGGGCTTCGCCACTGCCACTCCCAGCACGTGCGCCCGGGCCAGCGCCGCGACCGCCAGCACCACGACCAGCGCTGCCACTGCGACCACCGCCACGACGCAGGTCTTCGGCGGCGCGCTGTTCGCGCGCCTCGCGGAAGATCTGGCTGACGCTGTCGCCATCTTCGTTATCGGTAACTTCGCCGGCCACGACTTCGCGCGGCTTGCGCGGAAGCGCCACCAGCAGCTCCGGGGTCACCGGCTCAACCGGGATCTTCTGCTCGATGTAGGCCTCGATGTCCGGCAGCGAGATTGCATAGCGCTCGCAGGCAAAGCTGATCGCGTCGCCTTCTTCGCCCAGCCGCGCGGTGCGACCGATCCGGTGCACGTAATCCTCGGCATCAAACGGCAGGTCGTAGTTGTAAACGTACTTGACCCCGTCGATATGCAGGCCACGCGCGGCCACGTCGGTGGCCACCAGGATCTCGAGCTGGCCGGCCTGGAACTTCTTCAGCAAGGACTCGCGCTTTTTCTGCGGGACGTCGCCAGACAGCACGCCAACCCGGTAGCCGGCGCGTTCCAGTGCCCGCGCCACGCGCTCGACGAAGGCCTTGGTGTTGACGAACACCATGGTCCGCGCGCCTTCGCCACGCGAGAGCAGGCCCAGCAGCAGCGGCAGTTTTTCTTCGTCCGACGGCAGGTACATGCGCTGTCGGACCGTGGAATTGGTGATGTATTCACTCTCGACCACGATCTTCTCGGGCTCGTTCATGTGCTCGTAGGCGAGCTCGAGGACCCGATGGCTGAGGGTGGCGGAAAACAGCATGGTCTGGCGTTCGGTGCGCGCCGGCATCCGCCGCAGCAGGAAGCGGATGTCCTTGATGAAACCCAGGTCGAACATGCGATCGGCTTCGTCCAGCACGCAGATTTCACAGGCGTGCAGGCTGACGACCTTGTGCTGCTTGACGTAGTCGATCAGGCGGCCCGGGGTGGCGATGATCACGTCGGCGCCGTTCTGCAGGATCTGGCGCTGCTTGTCGTAGTCGACGCCGCCGTAGACCAGGGCGAACTTCAGCCCGAGCTCGGCACCGAACTTGACCGCGTCCTTGTGGATCTGGATTGCGAGCTCGCGGGTCGGCGCCAGGATCAGCGCACGCGGATCCTCCGGCTTGCGCTCGGCCAGGGCCGGGCGGGTCAACAGCCGGTTCACCACCGTGACCAGGAACGCGAGGGTCTTGCCGGTGCCGGTCTGGGCCTGGCCGGCGACGTCGCGTCCCGCCAGGGTGATCGGCAGGGTCATGGCCTGGATCGGAGTGCATCGGCTGAAACCGGCGCCTTCGAGCCCTGCAAGCAGGGTTGGATGCAGGCCAAAGGAGGAAAAGGTGATGTCGGTTAGGGGCTTGTCGCTCATGCGGGGCAGTTGGATTCCGGGTCTGGCGTAGCGCTGGGCGCGGCGCGCTTGCGTGGGAGGCGTCCGCGAAGCAGACTGCCGGTCGGCGCCCGGCGGATTGCGCAATGCGCTGGAAACCCGCGGGGGAACACCCCAGTTTAACAGACGGAGACCCCATGAACGACACCGTAAGCCACGCCACCGACGCCGATTTCGACCAGGCCGTCCTCCAGTCCGGGCAGCCGGTCCTGGTGGATTTCTGGGCGCCGTGGTGCGGCCCCTGCAAGATGATCGCGCCGGTCCTGGACCAGTTGGCCAGCGAATATGCCGGCAAGGTCAAGGTGGTGAAGCTGGACATCGACCAGAACCACAACACCGCAATGAAGTACCACGTGCGCTCGATTCCGATGCTGTTGTTGTTCAAGGATGGACAGGTCCATTCCACCCAGGTGGGTGCGGTCGGCAAGGCCCAACTGGCGCAGATGCTCGACAAGGTTCTATAAGTCCCCTAACTGAACCGCTGGTCGCGGCCGCTTGCCGCGCCGCGGCCGGGGTGCTAGTTTTCACCTGCCGGCATGTTTGCGTGGCCTTCGGGCCTCCCCCTTCTGCCGCACCCTTCCCTGATTTTTCCCACGTTCGCCCGTGCTCCCTGACTCGAGACCGGCGCTCGCATCCGCGAGGAATTCGCACTTGTCCGACAACAACCCAGCTTCCGACGGAAGCGAACCCGGCGACAACGCCGAGAAGCGCGTGCGCAAGCCGCGCACCCCGAAGGCACCGGCTCCCGACTCCGGCGCGAGTGCGCCGGGCGGCCATGCCGCGCCGGTTGCAGCCAGTGCGCCGCCGGCGCCCGCCGTTGCCTCAGCACCAGCCGCGCCCCCGCCGGCCGCTGGCAACGAAGCCCAGGGCAACGGCAACGGCAACGGCAACGGCAATGGCCACGGCCAGAACCAGAACCAGAACCAGAACCATCAGCAGCAGTCTGGAGGCAACGACGACGGCAACCGCCAGGGCAACCGGCGTGACCGCTTCCGGAACCGACGTGACCGCCCGCGTAGTGGGGGTGGTGGTGGCGGTGGTGGCGGCGAGCGTTACCGC
Organism: Luteimonas sp.; assembly: GCA_039914555.1. Classification (GTDB taxonomy): domain Bacteria; phylum Pseudomonadota; class Gammaproteobacteria; order Xanthomonadales; family Xanthomonadaceae; genus Cognatiluteimonas. The sequence continues at coordinate 154 of JBDSOZ010000039.1, read as the reverse complement.
GACGACGGCCTGCCGCGCGACGACAATGACAACCAGCAGCAGCCGAACCGGCCGGTGCCGAACCTCCCCGAGGGCTTCCCGCAGTACTCGCTGGGTGACCTGAAGCGGATGCCGGCGCAGAAGCTGCTCGACATCGCCGAGCAGCTCGGCTTGT
>JBDSOZ010000022.1:0-6317 GCA_039914555.1 Luteimonas sp. | reverse complement strand
AAGGTGTCGCCCGCAGCAAGCATCAACGAATAGCCGTCCTGCTTGAAGCGATGCGCCAGTTTTCCGATAGTGGTGGTCTTGCCCACGCCGTTGACGCCGACGGTGAGAACGACAAATGGTTTTGCCGAAGCCTTGACCTGCAGCGGCACGGCGACCGGCTTGAGCAAGGTCACCAAGTCGGTGCGCAGCGCATCGAGCAAGGCCTGGGCGTCCGTGAACTCGCGCGCTTGCATCCGGGCGCGCAGCCCATCGACCAACTCGGTGGTGGCGGTGACACCAACATCGGCCGTCAGCAGTGCGGTCTCGACCTCGTCGAGCAAGGCGTCGTCGAGCCTGGGGTTGCGTGAAAACAGGCCCCCCAGGCTGCGGGCAAAGCCACTGTCGCGCAGGCGTTCGCGCCATCCCGCAGGGCCGGCGGCTGCTGTGGGTGCCAAGTCGGTGCTGGCTTCGGCCATGCGCGGTGCGGGCGCATCCGCGGCGGGCGTCGCCGCATCAGGCTTCTTGCGGCGGAAAAAACTCACCATCGTGGGGGCCATCGCGCAGAATGGCGCGCATGGTAGCACCGACACCAATGACTTCCCGATGAAGCAGAACCCCGGAAAACCCGCTGTTGCAGGTGACGTGCGAATCATCGGCGGGGAGTGGCGCGGGACCCGGCTGCCAGTGCCCGATGCCGCCGGATTGCGGCCAACGCCCGATCGCGTCCGTGAGACCTTGTTCAATTGGCTGCAGGGGCAATTGTCGGGCGCACGCGTGCTTGACCTGTTTGCAGGCAGTGGCGCACTGGGGTTGGAAGCGGTCTCGCGCGGCGCGAGCCAATCGATGCTGGTGGAGCGGGATCCACAACTCGCCGGATCGCTGCGTGCGGTGGTGGAGCGCCTGCATGCGGGCGATCGGGTCGAGGTGGTACGCGCGGACGTTTTGGAGTGGTTGCGGGCACCAATGCATGGTCGATTCGACCTGGTGTTCCTGGACCCTCCGTTTGCCGGCAACCTGTGGCATCTGGCGCTCGAGCGCCTGGCCCCGTGGCTGACCGACGAGGCCTGGCTATATCTGGAATCACCAGCGGCAGCGGCCATCCAGCCGGGCGCGGCTTGGCTGCAGCACCGCGAGGGCAGTACCCGGGAGGTGCATTTCGCCCTCTATCGCCAGGCCGGGCGGCCTCTGGCGGGCGCTGCTACACTGGGGTCGGCACCCGGAAAAGACGGCGCGACAACGGAATGAGCGTGACCAACAACCGTATCGCGGTATATCCCGGCACCTTCGATCCCATTACCAATGGGCACGTTGACCTGGTGGACCGGGCGGCCCCGCTGTTTGAGCGATTGCTGGTTGGGGTGGCCGAAAGTCCCGGCAAACGCCCGGCGCTGGCCTTGGCCTTGCGCGTCGATTTGGCCCGCGAGGCCTTGGCCCACCACGACAATGTCGAAGTGCGTGGCTTCGATGGCTTGCTGGCGCACTTCGTCCGTGACCTGGGTGCCGGAGTACTGTTGCGGGGTCTGCGCGCGGTGTCCGATTTCGAATACGAATTCCAGCTGGCGAGCATGAATCGCCACCTGGTCCCGGAGGTCGAGACCCTGTTCCTGACCCCGGCCGAGGAATACGGGTTCATTTCTTCTTCGCTGGTGCGTGAGATTTCCCGCCTGGGTGGGGATGTCTCGTCGTTCGTGCCGCCAGCGGTGGCCCAAGCGCTGACGGCCGAATGGCAGCGCACTGCAAATGATGCATGAGAGACCTTGGGGGATACCGATGAAAACCATGACCCGCCTGATCCTGATCGCCTGCCTGGTGTTGCCATTTTCGGCGTGCAAGAAGCAAGAGGCGCCAGCGGCCGTCGTCAAGGCGCCGATGGCAGCGCCCGCCACCGATGACCGCCAGGCCTGGGTGGATTACCTGAATGACGTGGTCCCGCGGAACATGGCGGGTATCGCCAACCAGCCGTATGTCTATCTGTTGCCCGGCGAGAGCGCGTCCGATTTCCAGGACCAGTACGACCGCCTGCTCGAGAAGGCACAGTCCGATGTTGCCCGCGGGATCATCACCGGCAACCTGCTGGCCTATGCGTCGCCTGCATCAAACCGCATGGCCGACCTGGTGATCGCGGCATTCGATGGCGTACCTGTCGGGTCGATGAAGGGCGTGCGGGTACTGTTCATCGGCCATGCCGCCGATGGCGAGCGGGTCAAGGCCGCGGTGCAGCCGTCAGGCGTCGAGTTCGTGCTGGTTGATACCAGCGGCAAATAGTGGCGTGCCCGTGGGCGCCGGCGGGAGCCGGCGCCTGCCATTCCTGGTAATCGTGCAGAACCGATGTCGCTGAAGATCAACGAGCTTTGCGTCAACTGCGATGTCTGCGAGCCGGCCTGTCCAAACCAGGCAATCAGCCAGGGCGAATCCATCTATGTGATCGATCCGGCGCGTTGTACCGAATGCGTCGGACACCACGACGAACCCCAATGCGTCGTTGTTTGCCCGGTCGAATGCATCGACCCGGACCCCGATTACCCTGAATCAGAACCCCAATTGCTGGCCAAGTTGTTCCGACTAAAAGGCGAAGCGACATGATTCCAAGTTCGATCCTGCGCAGCGGTGCCGTGGTTTGCCTGACCCTGTTGTTGGGGGTGGCAGCCCCGATGCTGCGCGCTGCCAATGCGGTGCCCGCGGCGCATCCACCGGGCGCGGCCATTGCCAGCGGCCACGCACTTGCCACCCAGGCCGGGCTCGACACCATCCGGGCCGGTGGCAACGCATTCGATGCCGCAGTGACCGTGTCGTCGGTGCTGTCGGTGGTGGAACCGATCAGTTCTGGCCTGGGTGGCGGTGGCTTGTTCCTGTTGCACGATGCCCACACCGGCAAGGACAGCTTCCTCGACGCACGGGAGATTTCGCCGTCGTCGGCGACGCCCGAGCAATACCTGGACAAGGACGGCAACCTGGACCCGGACAAGTCCGAAAACGGCCCCTGGTCGGCCGGGATTCCCGGCTTGCCGGCAGCACTGGTGGAATTGGCGCAGAAACACGGACGGCTGGCGCTGGCGCAAAGTCTGGCCCCGGCAATCCGGATTGCACGCGAGGGTTTCCCGGTCTACGCGCGACTGGAGCGGGGTTACGCCTCGCGCAGCGCCGTGATGGAACGATATCCCGGAACCCGTGCGGTGTATCTCGCCGACGGTAACCCGCCGCAGGTGGGTGAGACCCTGCGCCAGCCGGATCTTGCACGCACCCTGGAGCTGCTTGCAGCCAAGGGATTCGACGGATTTTATCGCGGTGAGATCGCCGCCAAGCTGGTGGCGTCGGTAAATGCCGAAGGTGGGCAATGGAACACCGCGGAGGTTGCTGCATACCAGGTGCGCGAGCGCGAACCGATCCGGTTCCGTTATCGCGACTGGGACATCATCACTGCACCGCCAGTGTCCTCGGGCGGCGTTGCGCTGGCCGAAATCCTGCAGATGGTGTCGGGCTGGGACCTGTCGACCCTGGACCAGGCGCATCGCACCCACCTGCTGGTCGAAGCCATGCGCCGCGCCTATCGCGACCGCACCATTTACTTGGGCGATCCCGATTTCGTCAAGATTCCGCTGGCGCGACTGCTCAGCACCGATTACGCAGCCGGCCTGCGCGCGACAATCCATCCGGACAAGGCTACCCCCAGTGCGTTGTTGCCCGGGAAACCGGCGCCTCTTGAAGACGAAGAGACGACCCACTTCTCGATCATTGATGCCGATGGCAACATCGTATCGGCAACACAAACCGTGAACCTGCTGTATGGCTCGGGCCTGGTCGCAGAAGGCACCGGTGTCCTCCTCAACGATGAAATGGACGATTTCGCGCTCAAGCCGGGCACTCCCAATGCATTCGGAGTGATGGGTTTCGATGCCAACAAACCCGAGCCGGGCAAGCGCATGCTCAGCTCGATGACGCCGACGATCATGGTGTCGCCGGCAAAGGTCGCGGCGCTCGGTGCCCCCGGTGGTAGCCGCATCATCACCGAGGTGTTGTTGGGCATCCTGGGTTATGACGACGGCTTGACGGCGCAGCAGGTCGCGGCACTGCCGCGCTTCCACCATCAGTGGATGCCGGACGTGATCTCGGCGGAGAAGGGCGCGCTTGATGAGGCCACGGTGAAGTCACTGCAGGCGATGGGGCACACCGTCAACGCCGGCGAAGGCACCTGGGGCAACCTGCAAACGGTGGCCTGGGACCGGATCAGCAATACCTTGTCGGGCGGCACCGATCCGCGCAATCCGGTTGGATCGGCGGAAGTGTTGGTGCAACCGGCCGGGCGTTAGAATCGATCCATGAAGCTCTGGTCGATCCTTGGTAATTCGCAGAAGCTCGATGGCGGCGCGATGTATGGAAACGCCCCGCGCGCGCTGTGGGAACGATGGTCACCGCCGGATTCGGCCAACCGCATCGAGCTGGCGTGCCGGGCACTGCTGGCGGCGCCGTTGGCCGGCAAGACCGTGCTGTTCGAGAGCGGAATCGGAGCGTTCTTCCCGCCGGATCTGCGCGCACGTTATGGCGTGCAGGAAGACCGGCACGTGTTGCTGGAATCCCTGGCTGATGCCGGATTCGGACACGAAGACATCGAAGTAGTGGTGCTTTCGCACCTGCACTTCGACCATGCTGGGGGCCTGCTGGCGCCGTGGGCTGAAGGCGAGTTGCCACGCTTGCTGTTTCCCAACGCGACCTTCGTGGTCAGTGCCGCCTGCTGGGACCGTGCGCGCGAGCCGCATCCGCGCGACCGCGCCAGTTTCATTGCCGAAATGCCTGCATTGCTCGAACAAAGCGGCCGCCTGGAAATCGTCGATGGTGCCCACTCGCAGGTACTCGGCAATGCCGTGCGCTTCCATTACAGCGATGGGCATACGCCGGGGCTGATGCTCGCGGAAATCGTCGGCCCGGAGCAGGCCCACGGGCAGTCCCGTGGTGGCGTGGTGTTTTGTTCCGACCTCATTCCCGGGCGACCGTGGGTCCACGTGCCGATCACCATGGGCTACGACCGCAACGCCGAACTGTTGATCGACGAGAAACGTGAATTCCTCGCCGACAAACTCGAGCGCAACGTGCATTTGTTTTTCACCCATGACCCGGGCTGCGCACTGGCCCAGGTCACGCGCGACGAGCGCGGGCGATTTGGCACCACCCACGAAGTTGCCGACCTGCATGCGCGTGCCTTGCCTGCATGACGTGGCGCGGCTAAGGCGGGGCGCCTGGCCGGCATTGCTGCTGGTCGCAACGTGGGTCGTTGCGGTGGCCGCGCCGGCGTTTGCGCAGGGTCAGCAACCGGATCCGGCTTCACCACCACAATCAATGGCCAGCATGCGCGATCCTGACTTTGGGGTGCGCGCGCGGCATTTCGGACTTGAGCGCCGGGTCGAGATGTACCAGTGGCGCGAGGATGGCGGCCGCTATCTGCGCCAATGGAGCAGTTCGCCGGTTGATTCCTCGGAGTTTGCGCCCGGCCATTCCAATCCGCCGTTTCCCCTGCATGGCCAGCGCTGGGTCGCACGCGACGTGAGCGTGGATGGCGTCGCGCTGGACCAGGAGGTGCTGCAGGCGCTCGGCAGCTGGCATGAATTCCGGCCGGGATTCAGTGCCTTGCCCGGCAACCTGGCAGCGACATTCCAGCCTGAAGGGGATGGCTTGGGCAGCGCCGAGAATCCGCTGGCGCCGGAGATCGGCGACTTGCGCATCCATTGGCTGCAACTGCTGTTGCCACCCCTGCAGGACCGGATTGAACTGCGCGATGGACGCTGGCAATTGCGCGCCATTGCCGCAAGGGATCCAGCGCAGGCTGCAGTCGCGACGCAGCCAGCGGCCGACCCCGGCGGCAAGCGCGGTCCGTGGTGGATCTGGGCAAGCGGCCTTGTGCTGGTGTTGCTCGGTGTTGTCGCCTTGGGTCGCCGCCGTCGGCGCTGACCCGGGCTGCTAGCGCACCCGCGTGCCGAAAATCCGGTCGCCAGCATCACCGAGCCCAGGCAGGATGTAGCCCTTCTCGTTGAGCCGCTGGTCGATTGCGGCGACATACACCTCGACATCTGGGTGTGCGGCTTCCAGTGCTCGCAAGCCTTCGGGGGCCGCCACCAGGAACAGACCCTTGATGCGGGTCGCACCCGCGGCCTTGAGCATGTCAATGGTGGCGACCAGGGTGCCACCGGTAGCAAGCATCGGGTCGAGGATGATCACCAGGCGGTCGGCGATGTCACCGACCAGGTTTTCGTAGTACGTCTCCGGCACCAGCGTCGCCTCGTCGCGGCGCATGCCAACCACGCTGACCTTGGCGGCCGGGATCAGGTTCAGCACCCCGGGCAACATGC
>JBDSOZ010000009.1:0-23884 GCA_039914555.1 Luteimonas sp. | reverse complement strand
CGGCTATGCTTTGCCGATGGAACCCCTCTATCTCGGCCTGATCTCGGGCACCAGCGCCGACGGCATTGATGCCGCGCTGGTCGAACTGGATGACGCCGATCGCCATCACTGCCGACTGGTGCGGGGCCTGACCGTTGCCTGGGACGAGTCCTTGCGGACGCGCCTGGTTGCACTTGGGCAGGGCGGCGACTGCAACTCGCTGGATGAGGTCGGCACCCTGGATGCACGCGTTGCAATCGCGTTCGCCGATGCGGCGCTGGCATTGATGGCCGACGCCGGTGTCCAACCTGCCCAGGTGCGCGCACTCGGATCCCATGGCCAGACCGTGCGCCATAGTCCTGGCGCGCAGATTCCCTTTACCTGGCAACTGGGCGATGGCAATCGCATTGCAGAACGCACCGGCATCACCACCGTGTGCGATTTCCGCCGGCGCGATATTGCCGCGGGCGGGCATGGCGCGCCATTGCTGCCGGCGTTGCATGCCGCGTTGCTGGCCTCGCCATCGGAACCCCGTGCGGTGCTCAACCTCGGCGGCATCGCCAACCTGACCTTGTTGCCACTCGACCGCAACGGCGTGCGCGGGTTCGACAGCGGACCGGCCAATGCGCTGCTGGATGCCTGGTGCGAACGCCACAACGGTTGTCGTTACGATGCCGGCGGCGCCTGGGCGGCCAGTGGCGTTGTCGATGCGGCGCTGTTGCAGCGGTTGCTCGACGAGCCGTGGTTCGCGCAGCCGCCACCCAAGAGCAGCGGTCGCGAACAGTTCCACCTCGACTGGTTGAGTGCGCGCCTGCGCGGCGACGAGGCCGCGGCCGACGTGCAGGCCACGCTGCTGGAACTCACCGCAGCCAGCGTCGCCGATGCGTTGCTCGCGCTGCAGCCCGACACCCGACGCGTGCTGGTGTGCGGCGGTGGGGTGCATAACCCATTGTTGCTGCAGCAGCTTGGCGCGCGCCTGCCGACGATGTCGATCGAATCGACCGCCGCGCATGGCGTGGATCCGGACTTCATCGAAGCGATGGGTTTCGCCTGGCTCGCCCGCGAATCACTCGCCGGCCGCAGCGGAAACCTGCCTGCCGTCACCGGCGCGAGCGGCCCGCGGATCCTCGGCGCGATCCATCCTGCCTGAGCGTGGGCTCAGGTTTCGCCGTCACCAGGAAGCTTGCCGATCGCAGCAAACGTGTTGCCTGGAATCTGTTCGAGCGCGGCGATCGCGGACCGCAACGCATTGGCTTCGGCTTCTTCGAGGGTCGCCGGCACTTCGGCTTCCACCACCGGCAGTCCGCGTTCGATGACTCTCATCATGGCTTCGCTCTCGCTCCAGCCGCGCGCGCCGGCCAGCTTGCGCAGGCGATCGGCGAGCACCGGATTGATCGCGTCCAGCGCGAACGGACTCATGCCGCCTCCGTCGCCATGGGCTCGCGGTCGCGCTCATCGCGATCCTTGATCCGTCGCCACAGCCACGCCAGCAACAACAGGGTCGGCACCACCGTCAGTGCGCTGAGGGTGAAGAAGGTGGCGTACGACGTTGCTTCCACCAGGTAGCCGGACACCCCGCCGGCAAACTTGCCGGGCAGGTTCGCCAGCGACACCAGCAACGCAAACTGGGTTGCAGTGAAGTTGCGATCGGTCAAGGCCGACATGAAGGCGATCAGGACGACGCCGGCGAAGCCCTGGAACAGGTTGTCCGCGGCAATCGCGGCATAGAACGCCCACAATTCCGACGGGTGGTGAGCCATCAGCAGGAACGCAAGATTCGACAAGGCCACCCCAAGGGTTGCGACCAACAACATGCGCCGGAACCCGAATGCGGCCACGGCCACGCCCCCAGCAAACGCGCCGGCAATTCCCATCCAGATGCCGAACAACTTCGACACGGTGGCGATGTCGGACTTGGTGAAGCCGGAGTCGAGGTAGAACGGCCCGGCCATGACCCCGATGACCTGGTCGGGAAACTTGAACAGGCCCACGAACAGCAGCAGCATCAACCCCAGCAACACACCGTTGTTGCGGAAGTAGCTGGAAAACGGTTGCCAGAAGGCGCCAATGAAATCGATCCGGCGCACCACCGTGGATTCCGGCGCCACCGGCTCGCGGCACAACAGGGTGGTCGCCATCGGGATGACCATCAGCGCCGCCATCCACAGATAGGCCGGTGTCCAACCCTGGAAGTCGGCGATGTACAGCGCGCCCGCGCCACCCACGATCAACCCGAACCGATAGCCCAAGGTGTAGGTCGCGGCCAACGCTGCCTGCGCAGCGGCCGGTGCGACTTCGATGCGATAGGCATCGACCACTGAATCCTGGGTGGCGCCGGCAAACGAACCTACCAAGACCCACGCGACCAATCCGCCCACGCCGAGCTCGGGTCGCATCAGCGCAAGCGCGCCCAGGCTGATGCCAACCAATAATTGCGATGCGAGCAACCATGAACGCCGCCGCCCGAGGAACGCCGTCAGCGGGAACCGATAACGGTCGATCAGCGGCGCCCACAGGAACTTGAGCAGGTAGAAAAAGCTGGCCAGGCTGATCAGGCCGATGCTGCCCAGGTCCATGCCGACATCGCGCAGCCGGGTCGACAAGGTCATCGATGCAATCAGCAGGAACGGCAATCCCGAGCCAAAACCAAGCAGCAACAGGGTCATCGCCGACGGCGTGCCAAAAGCGCGCTTGATCCCGGCCCAGCCTTTGTAGGACACCCTGGTTGCGGCGGTCGCGCTCATTCGGCGTAGTCCACGGTGAAGGGTGCATGATCGGAAAATCGCGGCGTGATCGCGATCGAACAGGCACGCAGGCGATCACGCAAGGATGGAGTGATGAACTGGTAATCGATGCGCCAGCCCACGTTGTTGGCGCGGGCCGCGCCGCGGTTGCTCCACCAGGTGTAATCCTGGCCTGCGGCATGCAGTGCACGATACGCGTCAACCCAGCCGTGGTCGTCCGCGCACAGGCCATTGAGCCAGTCGCGCTCAGGCGGCAGGCAGCCGGAGTTCTTCTGGTTGGACTTCCAGTTGCGGATGTCGAGCTCGCTGCGGACAATGTTCCAGTCCCCGCACAACACATAGTCGCGACCGCTCTCCAGCCATTGCCGGAGGATGGGCTGCAGCCATTCCATCACTTCGAACTTGAAGCCCTGGCGCAGCACCCCGGACGAACCGGATGGGACGTAGAACGACACCACGCTGAGGTTGCCGAAGCGCGCCTCGATGTAACGACCTTCTTCGTCGAACGGTTCCCAGCCCAGCGCGGTGCGGACTTCATCGGGTTCGCGCCGCGCATAGATGGCGACGCCGCTGTAGCCCTTCCTGATGCTCGCGTCGCGGAACCAGGCCCGGTAGCCGTCGGGAAGGAACTCCTGCTTGATGCCATCCAACCCACAGAGCTGGTGTTCCTGCGCCTTGGTCTCCTGCACGCACAGCACATCGACATCCTGCGCGGCGAACCAATTGAAGAAGCCCTTGCTGGCCGCCGAGCGCAATCCATTGGCATTGAAGCTGGTAATCCGCATGGGCCGCCCGGTTTGCAGGTTTTCGCGATCATAGCAATGCATGGGAGAATGCAGGGATGGCCGAAACCCACGCCCACGACCACCGCCAACGTTTCCTGGAACTGGCGCTGCAGGCGCAGGCGCTGCGCTTCGGTGAGTTCACCCTCAAGTCCGGCCGCCAGAGTCCGTACTTCTTCAACGCCGGTCGCTTCGATTCAGGCGTGGTCCTGGCAAGCCTGGCGGGTTGCTACGCCGATGCCATCGATGCCGCCGGGATCGAGTTCGATTGCCTGTTTGGCCCCGCCTACAAGGGGATCCCGCTGGCCACTGCGCTGGCCTGCGAATACGCACGCCGCGGTCGCGACCTGCCCGTCACCTTCAACCGCAAGCAAGCCAAGACCCATGGCGAAGGCGGCAGCCTGGTTGGTGCGCCGCTGTCCGGACGGCGGGTGCTGGTCGTGGACGACGTGGTCACTGCCGGAACTGCAGTGCGCGAGGCCCTGGACCTGATCGCTGCGGCCGGCGGCACCGTGGTCGCGCTCGCCATCGCCCTGGATCGCCAGGAAGCGGTGGCTGAAGGCGACCCGCGTTCTGCCACCAGCGCCCTGGCCGCGGAAGCGGGCATCACCGTGGTTGCGGTGGCGACCCTCGATGACCTGCTTGCATTCGCCGGCGGGATTGCGGAACTTGTGGACCAGCGCCAGCCATTGCTGGCTTATCGTGCCCGCTACGGATGCAACCTGGCATCGCCATGAACGGCTTTGCAGGACAGGGACTGCAAGACATGAAGACCATTCGCATTGCCATTGCGTTGCTGTTGCTGGTATCAACTGCCAGCGCAATTGCCCAGCAACAGGGGACCGGCAAGAAACTGTATTGCTGGAACCAACACGGCCAGCGTATTTGCGGTGATGCGCTCCCACCCGGCGCCATCGACCTGGCGCGCACCGAGATCAGCGCCAGTAGCGGCATCACCACCGGCAGCGTCGGGCGCGCACTCACCGACGCCGAGCGTGCCGCGGCCGCCAATGCGCAGGCGCAGGCCGCACTGGATGCGGTGGATGAAGCCGCACGCAAACGTCGCGACCTGGCGATGGTCGAGTCCTATGACACCGAGGACGCCTTGCGCAAGGCCTATGGCGAACGTATTTCGATGCTCGACGACGCCCTCAAGGCGTCGGTAATGAGTGAAGCGAACCTGCGCCGCAGCCTGGTTTCACTGCTCGACCAGGCCAACAACCTGGAGCTGGCGGGCAAGCCGGTGCCGGGCCCTCTGCAAGGCAAGCTGCGCGCGCAGCATGCCGACCTGACCAGGCAGCAGCGGATCATGGGTGATCAGCAGATCGAACGCGCGAGTCTTGACGGCGAACGTGCCGACGCACTCGCGCGCTACCGCGCGTTCAAGCAAACCGGCGCGACCGCACCGGCGCCCTAGAACGGCAACTGCAGGCTGGGATCAACGGCGTGCAATTGTTCGCGGAACGCCCGCTGGACCCGCGCCAGTCCATCCTGTGAATCGGCATCAAAACGCATTACCAGCACGGGCGTGGTGTTTGACGCGCGCACCAGGCCCCAACCGTCGGGCCAATCCACCCGCAAGCCATCGATGGTGGTGTTGCGTGCGCCTTCGAACACGGCTGAAGCGCGGAAGCGTTCGACAAACGCATGGGGGTCGCCGCCAGGTGCGTCGACCTTGATCTCGGGGGTCGACACGCCTTCGGGCAGGGCATTGAGTTGTTCGCCCGGCGATTGCGACTGGCCAGCCAGGATCTCCAGCAGGCGTGCCGCGGCGTAAATGCCGTCGTCGAAGCCGTACCAACGCTCGGCAAAAAAGAAATGGCCGCTCATTTCCCCCCCCAGTTCGGCCTCGACTTCGCGCATCTTGGCCTTGATCAGGGAGTGCCCGGTCTTCCACATCAGCGGACTGCCGCCGTGTTGCAGGATGTAGCCCTGCAAGCGACCACTGCATTTGACGTCATACACGATCACCGAGCCAGGGTTGCGCTCGAGGACATCCTTGGCAAACAGCATCAACAGGCGATCCGGAAATATGTTGCCGCCGTCGTTGGTCACTACGCCAAGGCGGTCACCGTCACCGTCGAACGCGATGCCCAGGTCGGCACCTTCGGCCTGCACTTTCACAATCAGGTCGACCAGGTTGCGCGCTTCGCTGGGGTCTGGATGGTGATTGGGGAACGTGCCATCGACTTCGCAGAACAACGGCACGACCTGGGCGCCGATTGCCTGCAGCACGCGCGGACCGAGTTCGCCAGCGGCACCATTGCCGGCGTCGACCACGACCTTGATCGGGCGATCGATGCGCACGTCGGCAGTGATCCGGTTGACGTAGTCATCGCCGATATCGCGCTGGACCAGGGTCCCCGGGACGTCAGCGACGTACAGCTTGCCGCCGGCGATTCGTTGGTAAAGCGCGGTGATCGCGTCGCCCGACAAGGTGTGGCCGCCGACCATGATCTTGAAGCCGTTGTAATCCGGTGGGTTATGGCTGCCGGTCACCGCGATGCCACAGCCGGTGTGAAGGTGATAGGTGCCGAAATAGACCACCGGTGTCGGCACCATGCCAATGTCGATCACGTTGCGACCGGCATTGCGAAGCCCCTGGATGAGTCCGGAAACCATGTCCGGACCCGACAGGCGGCCGTCGCGACCGACGACGATGTCGCCGGCCCCCTGTTCCTGCATCAGCGAACCCACGGCCCGGCCGATCGCCTCGGCAACGCCGAAATCCAGGGTCTGGCCGACCACGCCGCGAATGTCGTAGGCGCGGAAAATGCCTGGATCCACCAGCAACGGCCCAGTTGCGGCCGCGGTGCCGCTGGCGCGGACGCCATGCGATGCGGCAGTGGTAACGACCTCCGGCTCCAGCAAACCTTGCTCGATCGACTGTGCCAGCGTTCGCTCTTCGGCTTCGGCCGCCACTTCGACATTGCCGCCTACGCCGCGACGCAGCGCCAGCCATGCCCCTGCTGCCAGCCCCAGCAGCAGCAACGACACGACCAACGATGGCAGCGTGCCGAGACCGAACGCCGCTACGGCTTCGTTCGGCAAGCCCGCCGACACGCGAAGGCCGGTGTCCTTGACCGGGACCGACAGCACTTCTGCACTGTCGGTCAAGCCGACGTCGCCTCGCTGGGCCACCGTATACGTGCCTTGGCGCAGGGCAAGGTAGGTGGCGCCGTCGACATTCGCACTTTCCAGCGCGATCGTTGCCACCCCCAGTTGCAGCCGTGCAAAAGCGATCCCGACCAAGCGGCCATCAACGCGCGCCGGCGCTGCCAACGCCAGGTGCACGCCGTCATCGCGGATGACTCGGGCGGCCGGTGCGCCAGCCGACAACGCGGCCTCGACCACGGTCAGGCGGCCAAATCCAGTCTTCGGCAACCCGGCATAACCAGCGTCGAGACCCGGCGGGACCAGCTCCAGGCTTTCGAGCCGCGGCCAGTCGGACTTGATCGCCGACTCCGCAGCCGCCAAGTCCCCAATCGCAAGCGCGGCCTGGACGGCCGGCAGGGCAATTCGCTGTTGCAGGCGTTGCTTTTGCTGTTCGATCGAATGGGCCGTGCCTTGCGCGACCATGTCGCGGGCCTGCTCCAGCGAGCGGCTGCGATCGCCGTCACGCATCTGTTGCCAGCCACTCCAGGCCACCCACAACGCGAGCAGCACCAGCAGGATGGCCAGCAGCGGAATCAATGGCCGCAATTGCGCGGCCGACAAGCGCAGTTGTTTTTCGGTCATTTCGATGTTGCTCCCTAGCGCGTACCGGTGTGGCCGAATCCGCCGGCACCGCGCACGCTTTGTTCGAAGGTATCCACTACGTGCAGCGTTGCACGCACGATCGGCAGCACCAGCAGTTGAGCGATGCGGTCGCCCGGTTCAATCGTGAACGCTTCTTTGCCGCGATTGAAGACGCTGATCAGCAGGGGCCCCTGGTAATCGGCATCGATCAGGCCAGTGCCATTGCCCATCACGATCCCATGGCGGTGGCCCAGCCCCGAGCGCGGCAGCACCAGCGCGCACAGCGCCGGGTCTGCGAGATAAATCGCCAGGCCCGATGGCACCAGGGTGGCATCGCCAGGTGCCAGGGTGAGTGGCGCATCGAGTGCGGCGCGCAGGTCCAGCGCGGCGCTGGCAGCGGTGGCGTACTCCGGTATTGGCCAGTCGTTACCGTAGCGTGGGTCGAGCAGTTTTATTTCCAGGGTCTTTTGCATCAGGACAGTTGCCCGGCAATGAATTCAATCAGGGTCGCGGCCAATTGCGTTTTTGTCGCGGGCCCGAGGTTGCGCTGCGAGTCGCGACCGATCAAGGTCAGGGCGTTGTGGTCGCTCTCGAAACCGCCACCGGGCAAGCCAACCCGGTTGGCGGCGATGTAATCCAGGTGCTTGGCGAGCAACTTGCTCCGCGCATTCGCCTCGACCTCTCCTGTTTCAGCCGCAAAGCCAAGGACCAGGCGCGGGCGCTGCGGGTGCACCGCCACTTCGGCGAGCACGTCGGCCGTGCGCACCAGCTCGAGGCTGAAGCTGTCAACACCGGGGCGCTTCTTGAGCTTGTCGGTGGCCGGGTCACGCGGCGTCCAGTCGGCGATGGCGGCGGCGCCGACATAGGCGTCGGCGGGTAGCGCCGCCAGCACCGCCGTGCGCATCTGGGCGGCGCTGCGTACGTCAACCCGATCCACGCCCGGCGGCGTTTCCAGGTGCACTGGCCCGGCAACCAGGACCACTTCGGCACCATTGCGGGCGGCCGCGGCGGCGATCGCGAAACCCATCTTGCCGCTGCTGCGGTTGCCGATGTAGCGAACCGGATCAAGGTCTTCGTAGGTCGGCCCGGCACTCACCACGATGCGCTGGCCTGCGAGGATGTCGCCGGTCATGGCTTGGCCGTCGCCCAGCCAGCGGCAAGTTCGGCCACGATTGCCAGCGGTTCTCGCAGTCGGCCGGGGCCGGATTCGCCTTCCGCAAGCGGGCCGTCGTCGGGGCCAATCACCTGCACGCCACGGCTGCGCAGGATCCCGATGTTGGCTTGGGTGGCCGGATGCAGCCACATGCGATGGTTCATTGCCGGCGCCACTGCGATCGGCGCGGTGGTCGCCAGGCATAAAGTTGCGACCAGATCGTCAGCCGAACCGTGGGCGAGCTTGGCCAGGGTGTTGGCGCTGGCCGGCGCAACCAGCACCTGTTGCGCCCAGCGCGCCAGCTCCAGGTGGCCCATCGCGGCTTCGGCAGCGGTGTCCCACAGCGACGTGCGCACCGGCCGATGGGAGACGGCCTGGAAGGTCTGTGCACCCACGAATCGCTGCGCGGCATCGGTCATCGCCACCTGCACATCGGCGCCGGAGTCGCGCAAGCGTCGCACCAGTTCCACCGCCTTGTAGGCAGCGACGCTTCCGGTCACGCACAGCAACACGCGGCGATCGGCCAATGCCTGCAACGTGGTGGATGCGGTGGTACCCATCAGCCGGAAGTTTCCTACGCCATGACGTGCTCCCAGCTTACCCGAAGCCCCGCATCACCCCGATAACGCCTGCATCCCCGGGATGCTGCAATGCATGCATTCCCTGTCGCCGTGCCGGAGGCCATCGCCATGCAGATCCAGGACTGGCCCGCGCTCGAACGCCCACGCGAGAAACTGGTCGCGCGAGGGGCCAGCGTGTTGTCGGACGCTGAGCTGTTGGCGATCTTCCTGGGGTCTGGATTGCGCGGGCAGGATGCCGTAGCCACGGCACGCGCATTGCTGGTGGCGCACGGGCCGTTACGACTGCTGCTGGAGCGAACCCCAGGGGAGTTGGCGGCATTGCCGGGCTTGGGTCCGGCGCGGGCCTGCCAGTTATCGGCGGCGCTGGAGTTGTGCGATCGCTTCCTGGCGGCAGGCCTGGAACGAGGTGAAGCGCTGACCGACCCGGGCGCCGCCGGCCGCTATTTCTCGCAGCGGTTGCGGGGGCAGCCATGCGAGGTCTTCGCCGTGTTGTTCCTGGACACGCGGCATCGGTCACTGGCGTTCGAGGAGTTGTTCCGGGGCACGGTGGACGGTGCGGAGGTCCATCCCCGCGAGGTTGTGCGGCGCGCGTTGGCTTGCAATGCAGCGGCGGTGATCGTGGGCCACAACCATCCCAGTGGCAGCGCGGAACCGAGCGCAGCGGACCGTGCAGTAACGGCGCGGCTGAAGCAGGCGCTGGCGCTGGTGGACATCCGCTTGCTGGATCATTTCGTGATTGGCGATGGTCCACCGACATCCTTGGCTGCACGCGGATGGGTGTGAGCTGGTCTTGGGTTGATGCATCGCGAACAGCCACATCCTTCGCGATGGGCCCCCGTAGGAAAGCACCTTGCGCGCGATGGCTCTTCGGATGAACAGCCGACAGCCACTTCCTTCGTGAGGGGCCGCCGCGAGTGCGGGGGTACCAGTCGGGGGACGCCGTGAATACATCCCTGCAGGCTTTTTGGCGACATCCGTGTCGCCAGAACCCCCGGCTGATACCCCCGCGCTCGCGACGGCTATCGCAGATGGATTCTTCCGCTTCTTGTGGCAGGAGACAGCAACTTCAATCTCGCGTGGCGGCGTGCATCGGGGATCCTGGATCCCGAAGCGGCCATGGATGGCCGCGGCCGCGACCTCAGTCAGGATGACTGGAGGGAGCGGCGGGGCCATGGTCCCCGCTGCGCGGCGCCCCAGCCGAAGATGTGGCTGTTGGCTTTTTCCGGTTACGAGATGCCGAGGCCGGGGATGGTAGTGATAGCGTCGGGGTCGAAGCCCGCGAGGCGCGCGAAGTGGCGGCCACGCTCGGTGTAGTCGCGGTAGGCACCGAAGCTCGGCGCCCCGGGCGACAACAACACTACGCCACGGCCGCGTAGCGCTATTCGCGCCTGCGCCACGGCTTGTTCCAGGTTGCTCGCCGCCAACAACGTGAAACCGCATTCGCCTGTAAGTGGTGCCAGCAACGCGTGGATCCGCGCTCCGTTCTGGTGTTCGGCTGGATGCTCGATCGTCACGATCACCGCCGGCGCATGCCGGCGCATCGCATCGGCAAAACCGCTCCAATCCAGGCCGCGATCGTGTCCGCCGACCAACAAGGCGACGCGCTCACCGCGATACACCTCCAGCGCCGCCAGGCTCGCGTACGGCGTGGTGCTGATCGAATCGTTGACCCACTCCAGCCCATCGCGAGTTCCCAATCGTTGCAGCCGGTGCGGCAGCGGTTGGAAGGCAGCCGCGCATGGGGCAAGCCCGGCCGCATCCAGGCCAAGCGCCTCGATTGCCGCGAGTGCCGCGCACAGGTTTCCACGATTGTGGTGGCCTGGCAGCGGCAATGCGGCGGCATCCATCACGAAGTCGTCGCCACGGTGCAGCGCATCACCGCGCAGGTGCCAGCCGTCAGCACGATTGAACCAGCGCACCTGGCTGCCGGGAAGCGCCAGCGCGGACAGGATCGGATCCTCGGCGTTGAGCACGGCGATCCGTGGCTGCGCGTCCGAGAACAGCCGCAGCTTGTCGGCAACGTAGCGCTCGTGCGAACCGTGCCAGTCCAGGTGTTCCGGGAATATGTTCAGCCCCACTGCGATCTGTGGCCTGGCACCGCTGGTCGCAACGTCACCGGTCTGGTAACTGGAGACCTCGATCGCCCAATATTCGGCGTCCTCGTCGAGCAGTTCCAGCAGCGGCAGGCCGATGTTGCCGGCCAGCGCGGTTCGGTGCCCTCCCGCGCGCAGCAATTGCGCCAGCAACGCGGTCGTGGTGCTCTTGCCCTTGGTTCCGGTCACGCACAGCGTGCCAGGCACCACCCCATCGGCTCCCGCACGTGCCGCAAACCACAGCGCAGTGCCGCCAACGAAGCGCGTTCCCGCTGCTGCCGCTGCCAGTGCTTCGGCCTTGTATGGACTGATGCCTGGCGATTTCACCACCACCTCAAACGCGGACAGGCGCTCGCAGGTGGCCTCCAGTTCAATACCAAGCCCTGGATCGAGTGCCAATGCGTCCTTGGCTTCGCTCGCATTGCAGAACAAGGCCAGTGGGCCGATTCCGCGCTCATGCAATACATGCCATGCCGCCCGACCCTCGCGACCCCAACCCCAGAGGGCGACGCGCTTGCCCGTCAGCTGGGCAAAGTCAATCGGCGAACAGCGCACGCAACTGCTCCCACATAGGGGTGGGGATCCGGTGTTCGTCGTCCAGCGCCAGCAGCGGCTCGATCGCCAGCGTGCGTTGGTCGAGCTGCGGCAGGATTTCCCGCTCGAAGCGCCGGACCAGTGCGTCCTCGCGCCACTCCGGCCGCTGCACCAATGCGGCCAATGCCGCGCGTGATTCCCGGCCCTCGCCGACACACTCGAACGGTTTGTGGTCCTGGAATTCGAGCAAGGCGTCGTAACCGGGCGCCTGCGCCGGATCATCCAGCAGATTCCGGCCAAGAATCGCGACCAGGCGTGGCTTGGACATGAACGGGGCCAATGCCAGGAATACGAAATGGCACTTCGGGCAAACCCCACACCAACGGTTCGCGGGGCGCTCGCCGAGGATATGGAAATTGCGGTTGCAACTGGAAAAATGCGCGTCGTAACGGTCATTCCTGGCAAACTGGCGCGCCACCGCCAACTCCGACAACGGCCGTAGTAGCGAGTAGTAATTCAGGCCCGCTGCAACGTGACCGTGCACGTACGCGCCGAACATCTGCTCGAACTCCCAGCCCTTCGACCACTGATGGTTGACTTCACCGGTACCTTCGATCATCGAGCCATAGCTGGCCGAGCGTTCGTTGGAAAACACCACCTGGTCGACGCCATGCAAAACGGCCGCAAGCACCAGGATCGCTGAATTCACCGCAGTCACCGGGATGTGCCCGTTCCACGCACCCTGGCGGTTGAAGTCGAACAACTGCGGCGCCAATTGGCGACCAATATTGAGGGTCGGCAGGCCGGTGCGCGCTGCGCACGCAGCGATCAGTTGCGAGCCGCCGATCCAGCACACGGT
This sequence comes from Luteimonas sp., assembly GCA_039914555.1. Classification (GTDB taxonomy): domain Bacteria; phylum Pseudomonadota; class Gammaproteobacteria; order Xanthomonadales; family Xanthomonadaceae; genus Cognatiluteimonas. The sequence continues at coordinate 11,421 of JBDSOZ010000009.1, read as the reverse complement.
CTGCTCGACGCCAATACTCCGCAGCGCTTCGATCGAGACCAGGGAATCCTTGCCGCCCCCGATCGCCACAAATGCGTGATGGCGTGCAGGAGCGGCGGAAGCCGCGACCCCAACGCCATGATTCGCAACATCATGATTCGCGGCTTCCGCCGCTCCTACCGGAAAGCGGATGCGGCCATCGAGGTCCAGGCCATTGCGATAGGCAAACTCGCCCAGACCACTGCGATAGATCGAGTGCAGCATGTCCGCGGTGTCGGCATCGATCGCGTAATCATCAATGCGGATTTCCGGCGGCACGGCTGCCTTGTAGTAGCTCACGCCCGCAATCAGGTGCAGCAGCCGCAGCGCACTGGTCACCGCAGTGGTGCGCGCAGCGTCAAGCGTGAACGGCGCCCCCGGGAACGTCACCGTTTCGATCAGCTCGGGGCCATCGTCAAAGGCATACACCAGGCTGGCGACGCCGCTGGCGGCATCAAGCCCGCAACGAACGAAGCGGAACGCACGAATGCGGTCGCGGTCGAAGGTCCAGTCCGGCTGGCCCTGTTTGTCAGTCATCGATTGTGTCCTCTGCAGGCAGCGCCCGCAGGTTGTAGGTATTGGCCATTGCCATGCCGTAAGCGCCCGCATCAGCCACCAGCAGGATGTCACCTTCTGCGGTATCCACCGGCAGCGGGCGCTGGCGCCCGAGCACGTCTCCGGATTCGCAGATCGGCCCGACCACGTCGAAATCAGCGCTGGCAGCGCCGTCGGGGCGCGACAGGTTGGCGATGCCGTGGAAAGCGTCGTACAGCGCTGGCCGCAACAATGCATTCATGCCGGCATCACAGCCCACGCGCATGACCCCATCTTTTTCCACGACCTGGGTCACCGCCAGCAACAGCACACCAGCCTCGGCCACCAGGTAGCGGCCGGGCTCGATCGCCAACGAAAATTGCGGGTAGGCGTTTTTCACCGTCTCCAGGTCACGGCTCCATTCCCCGAGGTCGAACGGCGCAGTCTCCGGCAAGTAGGGCACCGGCAGCCCGCCGCCAATATCCAGGGTTGCCACGGTACCGATGTGCTCGGCCAGGCCCGCGAGCTCAGCGTGCACTTCACGCCAGTGGGTCGCCGATTCGACACCGCTGCCGAGATGCGCGTGCAACCCGGTGATGGGTGCATCGAGCGCGCGCGCGACGGCCAGGAACTCGTCCATTCGCGCGACCGGCAAACCAAACTTGGCGTCGCTGCCACCGGTGCGGACCTTGCGGTGGTGGCCTTCGCCGCGGCCAAGGTCGAGTCGCAGCCACAGCTCCCGGCCGCGGAACAGTTCCGGCCAGCGCTGCAGTGCCTCGATGTTGTCGACGGTGACCGTGGCACCGGCGGCAAACGCGGCTGCATATTCGGAGCGCGGTGCGAAGCTGGGGGTGAACAACACGCGCGACGGCGCCAGCCCCGGCAATGTGGCGAAGACATGCTCAAGTTCGCCACGCGACACGCATTCGAAGCCGTAGCCCTCGCCGGAGAGCATGCGCAGGATTGCCGGATGCGGGTTTGCCTTGAGTGCGTAATAACGGCGGTCGATGGCATCCACCGCCAGCAACGCGCGGGCACGCACCCGCACCGTGTCCAGGTGATAGGCGTAACGAGGGGTGCCAGCTCGCGCCAGGTCCAGCAGTGCGTCGCGCCGTTGCAGCCACCAGGGCGATTGGCGCGGGCGCCGGCCATGGGTGATCTCGTGCCAGCTCGGACCAAACACGGTGTCATCCCGCATCGGCATCGCGCCGCTGCGCACCAGTTCCGCATGCAGCTCGGGCAACAATCCGTCGGCATCGGCCTCGTCGATCACGAAGGTAAGGTTGAGGTCGTTGGAGGATTGCGAAACCAGGTGCACGCGTTCGCGCCCGAATGTCGCCCAGATATCGGACAGCCGGTGCAGCATCGAGCGCATGCCGCGGCCTACGAGGGTGATCGCGGCACACGGCACGATGACCTTGACCCGGCACACTTCGGCGAGGTCGGCGGACAAGGCTTCCAGCACGTTGCCGCTGACCAGGTTCTCGCTGGGATCCAGCGACACCGTGACGTTGGTTTCCGAGGAACCGATCATGTCGATCGACAGTCCATGCTGCTTGAAGCGGTCGAAGATGTCGGCGAGGAATCCAACCTGCTGCCACATGCCGATCGATTCCATTGACACCAATACGATGCCATTGCGGCGACTGATCGCCTTGACGCCCGGCACGGTGGTGGCACTGGCATCGATCCGGGTGCCGGGCAAATGCGGGCGTGCGGTATCCAGGATCGCCATCGGTACCCGCGCTTCGCGGCAGGGTGCAATCGAGCGCGGATGCAGGACCTTGGCGCCCGTGGTGGCGATTTCCTGGGCTTCTGCGTAGTCCAGCCGGATCAACAACCGTGCATCGGGTACTTCGCGCGGATTGGCGCTGAACATGCCTGGCACGTCGGTCCAAATCTCGACCTGCTGCGCACGCAAGCGTGCACCAAAGCAGGCGGCCGATGTGTCGGAGCCGCCGCGGCCGAGGACCGCGGTGCCGCCATCACCATGGCGCGCGATGAACCCTTGGGTCAGCAGCATCCTCGCCGATTGCTGTGCGGCAAACCGCTGACGCCATGCGTCATCGGCCTCGTGGTTGCAGGTGGCCGACAAGCGCATCGACCACCCTGTCTGGTGCGGCAGCGCCATGGCATCGAGCCAATCCCGCGCATCGCACCAGCCCATATCCAGGCCACTTGCCTTGAGGTAGGCCGCACCGAGCGTGGATGAGAGCAGTTCGCCCTGGGCCAGGACTTCGGCTTGCCAGTCGAGCGGGTGTTGTGGCATGCGCGGGTCCGCCACCAGCGCCTGCAAATCCGCCAGGCGCGTGCCCAGCACGGCGTCGGGGTCGAGTCCAAGCTCGACCGCAAATGCACGATGCCGATCGACCAGAGCGGCCATGCGTTCGGCGATGGCCGCGTCCGACCCGGCCGCCGCATTGGCGATCGCCTGCAGTTCATTGGTCGTGCCCGACAACGCCGACACCACCACCAGGACGCGCGCATCAACACGCGCCGCACGTTCAGACGCCAGCCGGCCGATGGTGTCCCAGCGCTCGCGCCGCGAGACCGAGGTACCGCCGAACTTGAGCACGATCCAACGGTCGACAGTGGACATTGGGGACAGGAGGTTGCCAGCGGGAGCCCGTAGAATCCCGGGGACATTCATTCTAGACGAACCCCTCTTGCCATGACGGCTCCTACGCTGCGCGATCGCCGCTACATCCAGCTCGACGTCTTTGGCGACCGTCCCGGGGCCGGCAATCCGCTCGCCGTCGTCCTTGATGCCCAAGGCCTGGACGACGATGCGATGCAGGCAATTGCCCGTTGGACTCGGCTGCCTGAAACCACGTTCGTGTTGCCGCCACTTTCGGCCGATGCCAGCTATGGATTGCGGATCTTCAGCCCCCGACGGGAAGTGCCTTTTGCCGGCCACCCCAGCGTCGGCACGGCGCACGCGGTGCTCGACGCAGGCCTGGCCACGCCTCGAAACGGTTTAATTGTCCAGGAAGGCGCCGCCGGCCTGCTGCCGCTGCAGGTCGTCGGCAGCGGCGCGCAACGCACGATTGCCGTGCGTACGCCACGCGCAAGCGTGCTCGAGGTGAGGCCCCATGACGACCCGCTGCTGTTGGCCGCCCTGCCCGGCGTAGCCCCGGGTTCGCTGCCGCCGGCCCTGGTGGACGGCGGACGCCGCTGGTGGCTGCTGCAGGTGGCGGACGAGGCGGCACTGCGCTCGGCAAGCCCGGACTGGGCCGTCGTGGAGCGCCTGGCGCACGCATCGGACAGCATGGGCGTGTGCGCATTCGCACGCAGCGACGATCCGGTCTACTACCTGACGGTGCGGGCGTTCGTCGGCAATCCGGCAGCTTTCGAGGATGCCGCTTCGGGTGCTGCCAACGCCACGCTTGCGGCCTGGTTGGCATCGCGCAATGCGTTGCCGGGTGATGGTGGTTTCTATCGGGTGAGCCAGGGTCGCGAGGTTGGCCACGACGCAATCATCGAATTGACGGTCGATGCCGCGGGTGACGTCTGGTCCGGTGGTCGAGCGTGCACCGTTGTCCGTGGCACCCTTGCCTGGTCGTAGCGATTCGGCGTCGGCGTCGAGGCCAATTCGCGCGCGCTCAAGTGCCTAGGAACTCCGCATCGACCGAAATCGGCACTGCACTGAGCGCACGCGACACCGGGCAGAAGTCGCTGGTCTCATCGACGATCGCGCGAAACCCGACGGCATCCAGTCCCGGCACCCGTGCACTCACCTTGATCCGGATCGCCGAGATCGTTGGCGCCCCATCCATTGACAGTTCGACCTCAGCCCGGGTGTCGACCGTCGTGGGCGGATGCCCGGCTTCACTCAACTTGGCCGACAGGGCCATTGCGAAACAGCTGGCGTGCGCGGCCGCGATCAGTTCTTCGGGATTGATGCCCTTGCGATCACCAAAACGGGTGTTGAACCCGTAAGGCGTCGCAGTCATCAGTCCACTTTCCGGCGTATCAACCTGGCCGTTGCCGGATTTGAGGTCGCCTTCCCAATGCGCAGTGGCATAGCGTGAAATGCCCATGTTGGTGCTCCAGTCGAGGGTTCCACCCAGTCTACCCTCGCAGTCGCCGACTTGTTCCCGATCACGCCGCAGTGCCGCTTGACCGCCGCCACTGCCTGCGGGACGCTGGTTGACCCGTGGACACGGAGTCTGGCCTCATGGCTTACACGACCCGACAGATCCGCAACATGGCGCTTGCAGGCCATCCTGGCGCGGGCAAGACACTGCTGTTCGAAGCCCTGCTGCAGGCCGGCGGCGCGATTCAGTCCGCCGGCAGCATCGAACGCGGCAATACCATTTCCGATTCGGATCCGATCGAAAAGCAGCGCGGGCATTCGGTGGACGCCGCAATTGCGGGCATCGACTACAACGGTATGCACCTGAACCTGGTCGACACCCCCGGCTATCCGGATTTCCGCGGCGCCACGCTGTCGGCGCTGGCCGCGGTTGAAACCGTCGTGATCGTGGTGGATGCCGACGCCGGGATCGGCCATGGCACCCGGCGGATGATGGCGCACGCGGGTGCGCGTGGACTCTGCCGGTTGGTGGTAGTCAACCGTGTCGACCATGAGGGCGCGAAACCCGCGCAATTGCTGGAAAGCCTGCGGGTGGAATTCGGACCGGAATTATTGCCGGTCAACTTGCCTGCAGATGGCGGCAAGCGGGTCATCGATTGCTTTGCGAGCAGCGCCGCCGGCTCCAATGAAGCCAGTGACGCCGGCCGGGTCGGCGACTGGCACCAGAAGATTATCGACCAGGTGGTCGAAATCAACGAAACCGTGATGGATCACTACCTGGATCTTGGCGAGGGCGGGCTTTCGGGCCAGGAACTGCACGACGCCTTCGAGCAATGCCTGCGCGAAGGCCACCTGGTCCCGGTGTGTTTCACTTCGGCCAAGACCGGCACCGGCGTGGCGGAATTGCTCGAGATCGCCAATCGCCTGTTGCCGCATCCCGGGGAAGCCAATCCACCCCCGTTCACGCGCGACAGCGACGACGGTGCTTCGCCGGTGATTGCCACGCCCGACCACGCGGCGCACGTGATCGCCACTGTGTTCAAGATCATCAACGATCCTTTCGTGGGCAAACTCGGTGTGTTCCGCGTCTACCAGGGCACCGTGCGCAAGGATGCACCGTTGTTCGTCGACGATGCCCGCAAGCCGTTCAAGGTCGCGCATTTGTTCCGGCTCCAGGGCAAGGACCACGTTGAAGTCGCGCAGGCGATCCCAGGCGACATCGCCGCCGTCGCCAAGGTCGACGACCTGCACTTCAACGCCGTGTTGCACGACAGCCAGGACGAGGCCCAGATCCACCTGGCGCCAATGGCGTATCCAAAACCCATGTTCGGCCTGGCGGTGGAAGCCGCCAGCAAGGGCCAGGAGCAGAAACTTGCCACCGCGCTGCACAAACTTGCCGAAGAGGATCCTGCGTTTGTCGTGGAGCACAACGCCGAGCTCAATGAGACCGTGCTGCGCGGATTGTCCGACCTGCACCTGCGGGTGATGCTGGCGCGGCTGCGGGACAGGCATGGGGTGGAAGTGGCCACCCACCCGCCACGGATCGCCTATCGCGAAACCATCAGCGCCGCGGCCGAAGGGCACTATCGGCACAAGAAACAGACCGGCGGCGCTGGACAGTTCGGGGAGGTGTTCCTGCGCATCGAGCCGCTGCCGCGTGGTGGCGGATTCGAATTTACCGACGAGGTCAAGGGCGGCACGATCACGGGACAGTTCATTCCTGCAGTCGAGAAAGGCGTACGCCAGGTGCTGGCGAGCGGGGCCGTCGCCGGCTACCCGTTGCAGGACGTGCGCGTGACGGTCTACGACGGCAAGTACCACAGCGTCGACAGCAAGGAGGTGGCGTTCGTGGCGGCAGGCCGCAAGGCCTTCCTGGACGCCATCGCCAAGGCCGGGCCCTTGCTGCTGGAACCGATCGTCGAACTCGAGGTTTCTGCGCCGGAACAGCATATGGGCGACATCAGCGGTGGCCTGGCGGCAAAGCGGGCGCGTATCAGCGGGACCGATTCGAAGCGTGGCGGAGAGATCGTGGTCAAGGCGCAGGTGCCCCTTTCGGAACTGGATGCTTATGCCGCCGAGCTCAAGTCGGTGACCGCCGGCCGCGGGCGTTATTCGTTGGATTTCAGCCACTACGAGGCGGTTCCTGCTCCAGTGCAGCAGAAGATGATCGAGGCTTACAAGCCACATCGCGACGACGAATGAAGACCCGTCAATGGTGGTCGTGGCGTCCGGGCGGGGCAACACGCTGGAAATAAACCGCGGAAAGGGCTTGGCGTAAGCGCAGACTTGCCCTACATTCCGCGTGCCGATGGATTTTCAGGCAACGATTGCAGAAACCCCAAATCTACATTCCGATCAACCAGAGCAACACAGGACACATATGGCGAAGAAGAAGGTGACAAAGAAGGCCGCTCCGAAGAAAGCCGCTGCCAAGCCGGCTGCCCCGAAGCCGATCAAGGAAGCCCTGGGCAAGTCCGGGCTGGTCGCATACATCGTCGACGCCACTGGCGTTGCCTCGCGCGACGTGCGTGCTGTGCTCGCCTCACTCGAAAGCGCAGTGCACGGTTCGGTCAGCAAGAAGGGTGCAGGTACGTTCACCCTGCCGGGCCTGCTGAAGATCACCGCCGTCAATGTCGCGGCCAAGCCGAAGCGCAAGGGCATCAACCCGTTCACCAAGGAAGAGCAGTGGTTCGCCGCCAAGCCCGCTTCGGTGAAGGTGAAGGTGCGTCCGCTGAAGAAGCTGAAGGACGCGGCGGCCTGATACGCCAACCGCGCAATGGGCGGCCTGCCGCCTACCTGCGAAAAGGCCGGAATTCCCATGGATTCCGGCCTTTTTCTTTGCCCGGCTGGCGCGTAGCATCAGCAAGTCGCCAGGCGTGATCCGCGACTTCATTTCCCCGAACCGGGAGTCAACCGATGGACAAGCGCTTTTGGATCTGTGGCCTGGTGGTCTCGATTGCCGCCATGCTGCTCGACTTCCTGGTGCATGGCGTGCTGCTGATGCCCGATTACGCGGCATTGGTCGCCAGTGGCGTCATGCGTGGCGAGGAAGACGCCGCCCATTACATGCCCTACATGCTTGCCGCCCACCTGTTGATCGGTTACGGCCTGACCTGGCTGTATCGCAAGGGCGCGGAAGCCGGCCGTCCTGCCATTGGCCAGGGCCTGCGCTTCGGCGCTGCAGTCGCGGTGATGTCGACCATCCCCGGATACCTCATCTATTACGCCGTGCAGCCACTGCCTCACGCGCTGGTCCACAAACAAATGCTCTTGGGTTCGCTCGCGATCCTGTTGCTCGGCGTGCTCCTTGCCTGGCTTGACCCGGGAAGGAAGGCGCTTTGAAACATCACCCACTGGCAACGTTGCTGATCGCTGCGATGGCGATGGCGACATTAGGCTGCGATCGCGCATCACACTCGGGGCAGGCATCGAATGCCGATGATGCGCTGGACAGCCTGCCCCAGCCGGCATCCGACGGTGGCCCGGTCACCGCGATGCCGGACGCACCCGGTCCGGGCCCGATCGGCACCGGTGTGGCCGGGATGGGCGCTGGCACGCTGCCGCCAACGGTCGAAGGTGGCGTGGCCCCGGGGCCGGACCCGGCCGACGGTGCTGGCGTGGCCGCGGGGCCAGCCACGGCCGAACCCTCAGCCAACGATGCCGTGGCCGTGCTCGATGGTTACTACGCTGCGATTGCGCAAGGCCAGTATTCGCGTGCGCGTGGGATGTGGTCGGGCGCAGGCGAATCCAGCGGGCAAACCCTGGCGCAATTCGCCGCCGGGTTCGCCAGCACCGTTGATATCGCGTTCAAACCGGGGACGCCGGGTCGGGTCGATGCAGCAGCCGGCTCGCGCTTCGTCGAGGTGCCGGTGGCGATCCAGGCGACCCACGGTGATGGCAGCGTCCACCAGTACGTCGGCTCCTACACCCTTCGCCGCGCCGTCGTCGATGGTGCCAGCGCCGAACAACGCGCATGGCGCATCGCCTCTGCGGACATCCGCGAGGTCCGCAATTAGCGCTTGGGGCTGAGCATCGTCCCGGTGCACTTCTTGGAACCGCAGTGGCAGGCCCAGATTTTCTTCAGGCGCGCGGTGTGGGGTTCGTCGAGGGTGATGCCGTAGTCATAGGTCAACTCCTGCCCGGGCTTGATCGCCCGCTTCGCCTCGATGAACACCCTTGACTTCTCCGGCGCGTCCTCGTCTTCCTCCAGCACCGCCTCGCAGTTGGGGTCGCAGCTGTAGTTGATCCAGCGCGCACTGTTGCCCTGGAAATTGGCATCGATGACATAGTCGTCATTGAGGGTGAACAGGAAGGTATGGCCACTTTCCACGTCACCACTGTCATCGGCATCGACTTCGGCATGGGTACGACGGCGGCCCTTGTACTCGATGACGCGCTCGCCTTTGGCGATCGGCACCAGCGCGAACACGCCATTGCCATGGATCCGGGACTTGCGGGCGGCGATCTTGCGGGGCATGCGTGGTCTCACGATTGAATTCAAACGACATTGTCGCCGGTATCCGGCGCAGCCGCCAAGCTCGCGACGCTCGCCTGGCCAGGCAGCACTTGGCGGCCGCCGGGTTAAATCGTACAATTTCGGTACGATTTACATTGATGCGAACCACGAGGGTTGCCATCGTGCTGCGTGTTACCCGCCTTACCGATTACGCCACCGTGGTCCTGACCGTGCTCGCCGCGCGTCCCGATGTCGTGCTCAGTGCGGTCGAACTGGCCGAGGCGGCAGGACTCGAAGTGCCGACCGTGGCCAAGGTCCTCAAGCCGTTGGCGCAAGCCGGGCTCGTGGACGGTTTCCGCGGCGCGGGCGGGGGCTATCGCCTCAGCCGGGACGCCGCCGACATCAGCCTGGTTGAAATCGTCGAGGCGATGGAAGGTCCGCTGGGCATGACCGAATGCAGCCTGCACCAAAGCAACTGCGGCATCGAGCACTCGTGCGGGGTGCGCGCCAACTGGCGCCGGATCAACGACGTGGTCGCCGAGGCGCTGCGCGGGGTCACCCTCGCCCAGATGCTGGCGCCGCCTCCGCGACTGCCGCGCAAGGCCCCTGCCCCGCGCAAGGCCATTGCTGCGACGTTGGCAACCTGACCACAGGCTTGGGAAAAGCATGAGCAACGTCATTGAAAACGCGGAAATCCTGCAGCAGCTCGGTCGTCGCTACGACGCCGGCTTCATCACCGACATTGAATCCGATTCGCTGCCGATCGGCTTGTCCGAGGACGTCGTGCGGGCGCTGTCGGCGAAGAAAGAAGAGCCGGAATGGATGACCGAGTGGCGCCTTGAGGCCTACCGCCATTGGTTGACGATGCCGGTCCCGCATTGGGCCAAGCTGAAGATCGCGCCGATTGATTTCCAGGCCATCAGCTACTACTCCGCGCCTAAAGGCCCGAAGTACAAGTCACTGGACGAGGTGCCCAAGGAACTGCTCGATACCTACGACAAGCTCGGAGTGCCGTTGCACGAACGCGCCAAGCTCGCGGGCGTGGCGGTGGACGCGGTGTTCGACTCGGTCTCGGTCGGCACCACGTTCCGCAAGGAGCTTGCCGACAAGGGCATCATCTTCTGCTCGATGTCCGAGGCGATCAAGGAACATCCCGACCTGGTCAAACAGTACCTGGGCAGCGTCGTGCCCACTGGCGACAATTATTTCGCCGCACTCAATTCGGCGGTGTTTTCCGACGGCAGCTTCGTGTTCATTCCCGAGGGCGTGCGCTGCCCGATGGAACTGAGCACCTATTTCCGGATCAATGCCGGACATACCGTGCAGTTCGAGCGCACCTTGATCATCTGCGAGGACCGCACCGAGGTCTCGTATCTCGAGGGTTGCACCGCTCCCATGCGCGATGAGAACCAGCTGCACGCAGCGGTGGTCGAGCTGGTTGCGCTGGAAGACGCCAAGATCAAGTACTCCACGGTGCAGAACTGGTACCCGGGCGACGAGAATGGCGTCGGCGGCATCTACAACTTCGTGACCAAGCGCGCACTGTGCCGGGGCGCCCGCAGCAAGGTCACCTGGACCCAGGTCGAAACCGGCTCGGCGATCACCTGGAAATACCCGTCCTGCGTGTTGTTGGGCGACGACTCGGTCGGCGAGTTCCACTCGGTGGCACTCACCCACCATCGCCAGCAGGCCGATACCGGAACCAAGATGATCCACCTGGGCAAGCGCACCAAGTCCAAGATCGTCAGCAAGGGCATCAGTGCAGGCCATGGCCAGAACAGCTACCGCGGCCTGGTGAAGGTCGAGCGCAGTGCCGAAGGCGCGCGCAACCACACCCAGTGCGACTCGTTGCTGATTGGCAAACAGTGCGGGGCGCATACGTTTCCGTACATCGAGGTCAAGCACCCAACCGCCATCGTCGAACACGAAGCCACCACTTCCAAGATCAGCGACGACCAGATGTTCTATTGCCGCAGCCGCGGCATTGGCCAGGAGGACGCTGTGTCGATGATCGTCGACGGCTTCTGCAAGCAGGTGTTCCGCGAGCTGCCGATGGAATTCGCGGTGGAAGCGAAGAAATTGCTGGAAGTGTCGCTGGAAGGTGCAGTGGGATGAAGCTTGCGGCAGCCGCCTTGTTCTCCCTGCTGGTTGCCGGTGCGCCTGCGGCTTCCCGCGCCGGGCCGGATAGGCTTGAACAGGCACCGATGCCTGCACCGCGGGCGGCGCACTCGGCCACGCTGCTTGCCGATGGCCGCGTCCTGTTGGCCGGCGGCTGCCGGCTGGACGGCTGCGAGAACGGCATTTCCACCGATGCAATCCTGTTCGACCCCGCCACGAAGGCCTTCAGCGCCGCGGGACAGCTCGTCACCGCGCGCGT
>JBDSOZ010000162.1:0-14468 GCA_039914555.1 Luteimonas sp. | reverse complement strand
TGGCCTCGCTGCCGACCGCGGCCACCGACCGCGGGCCGCTACCGACGCGGTCCTGGCGCACCGCAACCACTGAGGGCTCGTTGAGCACGATGCCCTGCCCGCGCACGTAGATCAGGGTATTGGCGGTGCCCAGGTCGATGGCCAGGTCATTGGAGAACATGCCGCGGAACTTCTTGAACATCGGGGGTCCGTCAGGGGATGGAACATTGGCCGGGGGAAGCCGGGCGCGTTTGATTGCCGGGCGTTTTAACGCCCAAGGGCTCGCGCGGGGAATTGACTAGCCTAGCAACCAGTCCCTGCAGCGGCAACACAATATGGGCTTCAATTCCAGCGTAATCCCATTGGCGTCACAAAACGCGACGCTTGGACGACTTCGACGCAGCGGCTACCCTGTGCGCCGGGCACGCTCCAACGAGCGCCCATCGACGAGCATGCGTCGCCGCGTGGGCTTCGAGCACCCTTCCTTTCTTCGCCACGCCGCGGCGTTCGAGGTTTTGCCATGTCTGCACTGATCTGCGGTTCCCTTGCCTACGACACCATCATGGTGTTCCAGGACCAGTTCAAGAACCACATCCTCCCGGACAAAGTGCACATCCTCAATGTCTCGTTCCTGGTGCCGCGGATGCGCCGCGAGTTTGGTGGCTGTGCCGGCAACATCGCCTACAACCTCAAGCTGCTGGGCGGCGACCCGATCCCGATGGCCACCGTGGGGCAGGACTTCGGGCCTTACCGGGAGTATTTCGAGGAGCTGGGCATCGACCTGACGCGGGTCAAGGAGATCCCGGAGCTGTTCACGCCCCAGGCCTTCATCACCACCGACCTGGACAACAACCAGATCACTGCCTTCCATCCGGGGGCGATGATGCGCAGCTACGAAAACCACGTGTACGACGTGCCGGGGATCAGCATTGGCATCGTCAGCCCGGATGGGCGCGAGGGCATGATCCAGAACGCGAGGGAATTCGCCGAAGCCGGGATCCCGTTCATCTTCGACCCGGGCCAGGCAATGCCGCTGTTCAACGGTGCCGAACTGCGCGAGTTCATCGACCAGGCCAACTACGTCACGGTCAACGACTACGAGTCCAACCTGTTGCAGGAGCGCACTGGCTGGGACGAAAAGACCATCGCCGGCAAGGTCAAGGCCTACATCGCCACGCGCGGACCCAAGGGCGCGGTGATCCACGCCGGCGGCAAGATCCACGACGTGCCACCGGCGCACGAACGCCGCATCACCGATCCCACCGGTTGCGGTGATGCGTTCCGCGCCGGCCTGATCTTCGGGATCCAGAAGGACTACGACTGGCTCACCATCGGTCGCATCGGCAACCTGATGGGCGCCCTCAAGGTCGAACACCCCGGTACCCAGAACCAGCGGTTCGACCTCGACGAATTCGAAGAGCAGTTTGCCCAGCAGTTCGGCTACGCGTTGTAAGCGGGTTTACCAGCCGGGGAGTTGGCTGCGGTCGAGGCCGGCGACTTCGAAGGTGGCGGTGCGGGTGCCGCCGGACTTGACCGGAAACTCGATCTTCAACAACGTCGCGCCATCGGTCATGCGCCACAAGGCGCGTTCGTCGTTGATGAACATGGCGATGGCTTCATCGGTTTCCGGGCGCAATGCAGCCATCGATTTCGCTGCCTTGGCATCCACCGTGACCTTGACCTTGCAGCCGCCGTGGCAGGCAAAATCGCCGGTCTCCAGCACCAGGTAGCTGCTCTTTCCCCACGCAGGATGGTCGCGGAAGATCAGTCGTACCGGCTTGGCGCCGCTGCCGTCGACGTCCAGCGGTTCCTTCGCGTAAATCGACGCCGACGCCTGGATGCCGCCCTTGACCGGCTGCTTCAGGTACGTCCACAACCCTGCCATGCGTGACTGTTCGCGTTGGGCTTCGGCCTTGGCCGTGACTTCGGCCAGTTTCGATTGGACCCGCACGGCGGCCGCACTTTGCGGATACGTCGCCAGCAAAACCTCGGCCTGGGCTTTGGCCAGCGCCCAGTTCTGTGCGGCCACGGCAGACTCGAACGCCACTTCAGCCTGCGCCGCGGCGTCCTCGGCCGCCGCGGCCTGGGCCGCAGCCTGTTCGGCGAGGCGTTGCTCGCGGTTGCAACCGCTGGCCGCGACGAGCGCGGCCAGCATCAGCATTGCAAGCGCGGCCCGGCCCGACCTCACTGCGCCTTGCCTGCGCCTGCTTCGCCGCGGGCAATGGCGGCGGCCACCGAACCGGTGGTGATCGGGTGGTAGCCGGGCTTGGCCCGCGCGAACACGTCCTTGGCAAACACCAGGCCTTCAGGCGTCTGCACCAGCGCGTTGTAGATCGGCATGATCAGCTTGCGACGCCCGACCCGCTGCATGAACGCCGCCATCTCGCCATCGGCAACGTGGTAGCCGCTGCGCACCGCCAGCGGATACCAGCGCATCGCGATTTCACCGTTCGGGGTGCCGGTGAAGTGGTAGGCAGCGTCCAGCGAAGCCATCTGCTCGGGCGAGAGCGTTTCCGGCATGCCTTCCAGGAACCGCACCCACTCCTGGGTGCTCCACGACTCCGTGACTTGCGGCAGCGGCAGCTTGGCGGTGCCTGACCACGAGATGCGCGCGGCGTCGACCACGGCAAAGCGCTGCGAGCGCACCTGCGGCGCATTGGCGGGAATGCCGGGTTCGTACAACCACGCGTCGAAGTCAGCCTGGCTGACGATGTTCGGGTACTTGTCGAGCAGGTTGGCCTTGGCGTATTCGCGGAACTGGGTGGTGGAGATGCTCTGGAACGCGAAGTGGTCGAAGTATCCGCGCAGGAACGCATCAAAGCGTTCGCGACCGAAGTTCTGCTCCAGGTATTGCATGAACCAAGCACCCTTGGTGTAGACGGTACCGGTCAGGTTTTCGTCCGGGTCATGCAGGTCGCCGGGCTTGATCGCCAGGCGCTGCAGCGGCTTGTTGCCGTCGTTGAATTCCTGCTTGAGGTCTTCGCGCGCGATCGCGCTTTCCATGTCGGCCTGGGCCTGCCCGTACAGGGCTTCGACCAGGCGGTTCTCCACGTAGCTGGTGAGGCCTTCGTTGAGCCAGGCATCACGCGAGGTCGAGAACGTGACCAGGTTGCCCGACCAGCTGTGTGCCAGCTCGTGTGCGACCAGCGATACCAGCGATTTGTCACCCACGATCACGGTCGGGGTGGCAAAGGTCAGGCGCGGATTCTCCATGCCGCCATACGGGAACGACGGTGGCAACACCAGGATGTCGTAGCGACCCCAGCGATACGGGCCATACAGCGACTCCGCGGTCTGGATCATCTTCTCGGTGTCTTCGAATTCCCTTTGCGCCTTGTCGACCATCGACGGCTCGGCCCAGACCCCGCTGCGCGCAGAGATCGGCTTGAACACCAAGTCGCCTGCGGCAATCGCCATCAGGTAGGACGGGATCTTCTGCGGCATCTTGAAGCTGTAGTCGCCGTCACGCACGGCGTTTGGATCGTTATCGGCGCTCATCAGCACCATCGCGTTCTTCGGCGCGGTGACGTGGGCGCTATACGTAAACCGGACCTGGGTGGTGTCCTGCAGCGGCACCCACGAACGCGCATGGATCTGCTGCGACTGACTGAACATAAAGGGCTGCTGCTTGCCTTCGGTCATCGACGGCGCCAGCCACTGCAGGCCCGACGCGTCTGGCGAGGTGTGGTACGCGACGCGCACGGTTACGTTGCGCTCGGGCACCTGGATCGTGAGCTTGCTGCCCAGCAGCGGGTCGGCCGATGCCAGTGCGAACTGCAATGGCGCGTACTGACCGTCCTTGCCGGCGCCTTCGACTTTGCCGATGCCCAGGTCGCGGGTGTCGAGCACCAGTTCGGTCGCCCTGGGATCAATCCAGTCCAGGGTGTAGGTGGCCGTGCCGCCGATCTCCTTCTTTTCAAAGTCGATCGCAAGATCGAGCGCAAGGTCGCTGATCTTGACCTTGTCCGGCTGGGCATACGAATACTCGTCGTGGGCGGCATCTACGGACACGGTGGCCTCGGGCTTGGCAACGGGCGCGGCGACATCGGCCGGCGCGGGCTTCTGCGTGCAACCGGCAGCAGCAAGCACGGCGGCGGCGGACAACAACAACAGGGCATGGCGCATGGGAAGAGGCCGATGGGAGCGGACCGGCAGTGTACTGCGCGATGGTTCGCAGGTCATGGGAACTTCCGGCACGTTCGCTGCGCGCGGCGATCGGGCACGCTGCGAGCCACCTAAACCATCGGGGCGCCCGCCGCATCCCATCCCTCATCCACCCCACCTGGACTCCCGTGACCACTGTCCGCCTGCTCCTCCCCCTGCTGTTCGCTGTCACTGCGTTACCGGCCAATGTCGCATTCGCTGCAGACCCGGTCCCCGCGGTCAAGGCCACCACCATTCCCCGCCTCGACGGCGCGATCGCCATCGATGGCGTGCTCGACGAGGCTGCCTGGAAACAGGCCGCCAACATCGACGTCAACATCGAGATCCAGCCGGGCGACAACACGCCGGCACCGGTCCGCACCTCCTTGCGCATTGGCTACACCGAAGATGCGTTGTACCTCGCGTTCCACGCCGAAGACCCGGATCCATCGAAGATCCGTGCCCATTTGACCGACCGCGACAGCGGCTTCAAGGACGATTTTGTCGGGGTGATGCTAGACACCTTCGACGACAACCGCCGCGCCTACGAATTCTTCGTCAACCCACTGGGCATCCAGATGGACCTGATGCGCGAGGAAGCCACCGGCAACGAAGACGACTCCTGGGACGGCTTGTGGGAAAGCGCAGGCCAGGTCACCGCCGGCGGCTATGACGTTGAAATCCGGATCCCGTTTTCCACCTTGCGCTTCCGCAAGACCGATGGCGTGCAGCGTTGGGGCGTGATGGCGTTCCGCAGCTATCCGCGCAACATCCGCCACCAGCTTGCCAGCGTGGAGATGCCGCGCGGCGGCAACTGCATGCTGTGCAATTTCGCCAAGATCGAAGGCATGGCCGGGGTGCAACAAGGGCGCAACCTGGAAGTGGTGCCGAGCCTGACCGTCACCGATGCCAAGTCGCGCAACGCCGACGGTGCGCCATGGACCGGTGATGGCGTCCGAATCGAACCGGGGCTGGATGTGTCCTGGGCACCCTCATCCAACCTCACCCTCAACGCCACCCTCAACCCGGATTTCTCCCAGGTCGAATCGGACCAGGCGCAGCTCGACCTGACCAGCAATTTCGCGCTGTATTTCCCCGAGAAGCGTCCGTTTTTCATGGAAGGCGCGGACTATTTCAATACTCCGTTCCAGGTGCTGTACACGCGCCAGATCGCAGACCCTGATTTCGGGGTGCGGGTCACCGGGCGCACCGACAAGGGCGCGTACGGCGCATTCGTAACCCGCGATGCCACGACCCAGCTGCTGGTGCCCGGCGTGCTCGGCTCGGGCTTCGCGATCCTCGACCAGCAGGCCGATATCGCCGTCGGGCGCTATCGCCACGACATCAATGCCAATACCAGTGTTGGCGTGATCGCCACCGCCCGCCATGGTGACGATTACAGCAACGACGTGGCTGGCGTCGATGGCCGCTGGCAACGCGGAAACCACACGCTGGTGGGCCAGTTCCTGCGCAGCCAGTCCGACTATCCGATTGCACTTGGCTTCAGCGATGCCAGGCCCGAAGGCAATGCCTGGCAGGCCGAATACAGCTACGACCGGCGCAACTGGAACTTCAACACCTTCCACACGAGCGTGGATCCAGGATTCCGCGCCGACCTGGGATTCATCGGCCAGGTGGGCTATGACAAGTCGCTGGTGGGCGGCGGCCATACCTGGTTCGGCGATGACGGTGCGGCCATCACCAGCACCCGCCTGTCGGGCGATTTCGACATCACCCATCGCTACGATGGGCAGCTGCTGGAACGCGAACTGGAAGCACAGCTCAACTTCCAGGGGCCGCTGCAAAGCCAGTTCGGCGTGCAGGCGCTCACCCGCTCGCGGTTCTGGGACAACCAGTTGTTCGACGAGTCCTACGTCAAGGTGTTTGGAAACTTTACCCCGCGCTCCGGCGTACAGATGGGTGCAAACATGCGCGTCGGCCCGCAGATCGACCTGGCTGCTTCGCGCATCGGCCAGGGCCGCTACGTTGAACTCTGGGCAAACCTGCTGATCGGACGCGGATACAGCCTCAACGTCGACCTGTTCCGTCAGAGCCTGGCGCGCGACGGCGGCACGGCATTCGCGGCAACGGTGCTGGACACGCGCTTGGGCTGGCAGATCAACCCGCGCCAGCGCCTGCGCATCGCCGTCCAGGCCAGCACCGTCAACAAGGATCCGGCGCTGTACCTGAAGCCGGTCAACCGGCATTCGCGCGACCTGGCAACGCAGCTGATCTATTCCTACAAGGTCAACCCACGCACCGCGCTGTACGCGGGTGGCACCATCGGCGGCTACCTGGATGACAACAATGCGGACCTGTTCGCCAGCAGCCGCGGGGTGTTCCTCAAGCTCAGTTACGGCTGGCAGCCGTAACCGGGCTGCCGGCTGAGCTACACCTTGTAGCCGGTGTGGATCGCGACGATACCGGCGTTGAGGTTACGGAAATCGACGCGGGCAAAGCCGGCGGCTTGCATCATCGATTTCAGTTGGGCCTGCGGCGGGTGCTTGCGGATCGACTCGGCCAGGTACTGGTAGCTGTCGGCGTCATGCGCAAACAGTTGCCCAAGTTTCGGCAGGACCTGGAACGAGTGGAAGTCGTAGATCGGCTTGAACCAGCCGGCCGTCACTTCGGAGAATTCCAGGACCCTGGCCTGGCCGCCGACCTTGAGCACGCGCAGCATTTCCCGTAACGCGGCATCCTTGTCGGTGACGTTGCGCAAGCCGAAGGCGATGGTGACCAGGTCGAAGCTTGCGTCCGGGAATGGCAGCTTCTCGGCATTGCATTGCACGTATTCCAGTCCGCGCACGTGGCCGCGGTTGGTCATGCGGTCGCGACCAACGGTGAGCATGCCGGCGTTGATGTCGCCAAGGACGACTTCGCCGCTGTCGCCAACCCGCGCCTTCAGCAACGCGGCGATGTCGCCGGTGCCGCCGGCCAGGTCAAGCACGCGATCGCCCTTGCCCACCTGCGCGGTGGCGACGAAGAATCGCTTCCAGACCCGGTGGATCCCCAACGACATCAGGTCGTTCATCAGGTCGTAGTTGCCGGCGACCGAGGAAAACACTTCGCCCACCAGCTTCTGCTTGTCGGCGGTGGGCACCTCGCGGAAGCCGAAGTGGGTGGTGCCTGGATCGTGGCCGGGGTCGCTCATGCGGCGATTATCGCTTATCGTCGGGTGATGATTAAGACACCCGGCTTGACCACCAGCGACTATCGCGCCCTGCTCGCGACCGCCATCACCGAAGCGCGCCAGGGCCTGGCCGAGGGCGGCATCCCGATCGGCGCCGCGCTCTACCACCAGGATGGGCGCCTGCTGGGTTGCGGCCACAACCGCCGGGTCCAGGAAGGCGACCCTTCGGTGCACGGCGAGACCGACGCGTTTCGCAAGGCCGGTCGCCAACGCGGTTACAAGGACACCATCATGGTGACCACGCTGGCGCCGTGCTGGTACTGCAGCGGCCTGGTGCGCCAGTTCAACATCGGCACCGTGGTGGTTGGCGAATCGGTGAACTTTGATGGCGGCCTCGACTGGCTGCGCGAAGCCGGGGTCAATGTCATCGACCTGCACGACGAGGAATGCATCCAGCTGCTGGGCGACTGGATTGCCGCCAACCCCGAAACCTGGAACGAGGATATCGGCGAATAATGCGGTTTACACATGCCATTCGCAGGTGCCGCGCGGGTTAACGCCCAATGGGTGGGCCGTATTCCCGGCCGACACCAAAGGGGGTGTTCCATGCTGCTGATCTCTGCCGCGATCCTGTTTGCCCTGGGCGCGTTGGGTGGACTGGTGATGGCGCTGCGCGCCTTCCGAGGTGACACCATTCCGCCACTGCTTGCCGCCGGCCACGGCGTCCTGGGTGCGACCGGCCTGGTCCTGTTGTTGCTGGCCGCAATCGCCGGCGTCGGCGGCAACACCGCCGTCATTGCGTTGGTGGTCCTGGTCGTGGCTGCGCTGGGTGGGTTCTATCTGCTCTCGTTCCACATCCGCAAGCAACAGCACCCGAAGGCGGTGATCGTGGTCCACGCGCTGATCGCGGTGGCGGGCTTCCTGACGCTGCTGTACGCGATCCTGCAACAGCAGGCCAGCTGAACCATGCCGGCACCGGCATCACGCCTGCTGCGGCACCCGCTGCATCCGGCGCTGGTGCACTTCCCGATCGCGTGTTGGACCGCGGTGCCGGTGCTCGACCTGTTGTACCTGGTGCTGCACACGCCACTGTGGTGGGGTTGCAGCTACTGGGTGCTGGCGATCGGCAACGTGATCGCGCTGGCAGCCATGGCCGCCGGGTTGTTCGATCTCATGCGCTTGTCGCGCGATCACCCGGGGCAGCGTCCCGCGCAGCGGCACATGCTGCTGATGGGTAGCGCCTGGACCGTGTTCCTGTTCGACATGCTGCTGCGCTCGCCACACCAGCTCCCGTCCCCCACGATGGGATGGCTTGGGTTTGCGCTCTCGGTCTCAGGCTTTGCCGTGCTCCTGGTCGGCGCATGGACCGGTGCCGAACTCGTTTACAAATACGGCGTTGGCCAGGCTCAAAGGATGTAGCGCGACAGGTCCGGATCCTGGACCAATTCACCCAGGTGCAGGTCGACGTAGGCGCGATCGATGACGACGCTGTCGCCGCCCCGATCAGGGGCTTCGTAACTCAGCGTATCGAGCAGGCGCTCAAGCACCGTGTGCAGGCGACGCGCACCAATGTTTTCCTGGCGCTCGTTGACCTGAGCGGCAATGTCGGCAAGGCGCTCGACCGCGTCGGGCGTGAACTGCAAACCCACACCCTCGGTCCGCAGCAGTTCGACGTACTGGGTGGTCAGGGCCGCACGTGGCTCGGTCAGGATGCGCACGAAGTCTTCCTTGCTCAGCGCCGACAGCTCGACCCGGATCGGGAAGCGGCCCTGCATTTCGGGGATCAGGTCCGACGGTTTGGCCATGTGGAACGCGCCGCTGGCGATGAACAGGATGTGGTCGGTCCTGACCGGGCCGTACTTGGTACTGACCGTGGAGCCTTCGACCAGCGGCAGCAGGTCGCGCTGCACGCCTTCGCGGCTGACGTCGGCACCCATGCCCTCGCTGCGCTTGGCGACCTTGTCGATCTCGTCGATGAAGACGATGCCGTGCTGTTCGCAGGCCTCGATCGCCGCCTCGCGCACATCATCTTCGTTGACCAGCTTGGCGGCTTCCTCTTCGATCAGCTGCGGACGTGCCGCGGCGATGGTGAGGGTGCGTTTGTGGGTCTTGGCCCCCGCCATTTGCGAAAACATCTGCCGTAGCTGCTGGCCCATTTCCTCCATGCCCGGCGGCGCCATGATGTCGACGCCGACATTGACCGCGGTCTCGATCTCGATCTCGCGCGCGTCGAGGGCGCCGCTACGCAGTTGCTTGCGCAACTTGCCGCGGGTGTCGCTCGCTTCGTTGGAATGGCCCTGTGCCGACGGCTCGGCACCGATGTCGATGGTGGTGTTGGCGCCAAACCCGAACCCGCTGGCAGGCACGTCCCGCCGCGGCAGCAGGGTGTCGAGGATCCGGTCTTCGGCGCGTTCCTCGGCCTGGGTTCGCACGCGTTGCTTGGCCTGCTCGCGATACAACTTGACCGCGGTGTCGGCAAGATCGCGGATGATCTGCTCGACGTCCTTGCCGACATAGCCGACTTCGGTGAACCGTGTGGCTTCCACCTTGACGAAAGGCGCATTGGCCAATGTCGCCAGGCGGCGCGCAATCTCGGTCTTGCCGACACCGGTCGGGCCGATCATCAGGATGTTCTTCGGCATCACTTCGTTGCGCATCGCGGGCTCGAGCTGCATCCGGCGCCAGCGGTTGCGCAGCGCAATGGCAACCGCGCGCTTGGCCGCCTGCTGGCCGATGATGTGCTGGTCCAGCTCCTGCACGATCTCGCGCGGGGTCATGCTGGCGGAAGTATTTTCAAGCTTCTGCACGATCAGAGTTCCTCGACCACGATGTTGCCGTTGGTATAGATGCAGATATCGCTGGCGATCTTCAGGGCTTCGGCCGCGATGGCTTTCGCATCCATCTGGGTGTGTGCCGCCAGTGCGCGCGCCGCAGCCAGGGCGTAGCTGCCGCCGGAGCCGATCGCCACCAGGCCATCCTCGGGCTCGATCACATCACCGGTACCGGAAATCACCAGCGAAGCTTCCGCATCGGCCACCACCAGCAATGCTTCGAGCTTGCCGAAGCGACGCTCGGTGCGCCAATCCTTGGCCAGCTCGACCGCAGCTCGGGTCAGCTGGCCGTGCTTTTCTAGCTTGGCTTCGAACAGCTCAAACAAGGTGAAGGCATCGGCAGCGGCCCCAGCGAATCCGGCAAGCACCTGGCCGTCGCGACCAAGCCGGCGCACCTTGCGCGCATTGGCCTTCATCACGGTATTGCCGAGCGTGACCTGGCCGTCGCCAGCGACGACCACGTGGCCATTGCGGCGCACCGAGACGATGGTGGTGGCGTGGAACACATTGGGGTTCTGGCTGGGGTCCATCACGGGTTCCGGGAAGTTGTTCCCAAGGACGTGGGGGTGGACCGGCGCCAGGTCAAGTGCCGGAGGAGCGCGCCTTGCGCGCGATCGCGACCAAGGGCTGCTGCTACTTTTTTCTTTTGGCGCGGGGGTGGGCAGCGTCGTAGACGCGAGCCAGGTGCTGGTAGTCGAGGTGGGTGTAGATCTGGGTGGTGGCGATGTCGGCGTGGCCGAGCAGTTCCTGCACACCGCGCAGGTCACCGGACGATTCCAGCACATGGCTGGCAAATGAATGTCGCAACAAGTGCGGGTACACGCGCTTGAACAAGCCCTGGCGCTGGGCAAGCTGGCGCAGGCGCAGTTGCACTGCACGCGGCGTAATCGGCCCATTGCGTCCTGGGAACACCGGCGTATCGGCGCCGGCGCCGGTGTGTCGATGCCATTCATCTAGTGCCTTGCACGCATGCGAACCCACTGGCACGCTGCGTTGCTTGCTGCCCTTGCCGAGCACAGTCACCAGGCCGTCAGCCAGGTCGAGGTCGCGCCAGCGCAGCGCGCACAACTCCGACAGGCGCAAGCCCGACGAATAAAACAACTCCAGCAATGCGCGATCACGCAGGCCCAGGGGCACATCGGTCGGCACTTCGACCAGTGCCTTGGCCTCGTCCGGATCGAGCACCTGCGGCAATTTGCGCGGCGCTTTTGGCGCGCGGATTGCAGCCGCAGGGCTGGCCACGATGCGACCGTGCTTCAACAACCAGCGATAGAAACTGCGCACCGCGGACAACCGCCGCTGCAGGCTCTTGGGCGACAGGCCACGGCGATGCTCGGAGGCCACGAATCCACGGATGTCTTCGCCGCCCAGGCTTAACAGATCGCGCGACTGCGCCTGGGTCCACGTGGCCAAGGCAGTGAGATCACGTCGATAGCCGTCCAGGGTGTTGGGCGACATCCGGCGCTCGACCAGCAGGTGGTCGAGGTAGGCATCGATGTCGTTCGCGCGCAAGGCGCGCTCCTAAGCTGGCTCGTCGAAGCGCTGCAGGGCCGTGGTGAGCGCTTCGCCCATCATGCGCAGGAACAAGGTGCCCATGCCCGGGTAAAACCGGTTCGGGTCGCGACTTCCGACCGCGAGCAGGCCCAACGCGGGTGCGCCGCCGGCGCCGACCAGCGGAACCAGGGCGCTGGACTGGATTTCCTCGACCCGGATGCCGTACAGCAGCGCGCTCTTCTCCGGTTGCAGGCGTCCGCACAGTGGCTCGCCATCACCCAGGCAGTCGCGGAACGAGCCCAGTTGCACGTCGCCGCGGGCAATGACCTGCAGCCAGTCGACGTCGTCAACCCCGTCAACCTCATCGAACAAGACAATCCGCACCAGGTCACCCTGGAAATCCTCGGCCAGCGCCGCAGCAGCCGCGCGCAGGGTGGTCGCCGCGCTGTCCTGCTTCATCATCGCCAGGGTCAACTGATGGGTGCGCACGGCCAGGCGCTCGTTTTCCTGTGCATTGGCGAACAACTCCTGCAGCCGCCGTGACAGTTCACGATTCTTGTCGCGCAACACTTCCAGCTGGTAGCTCGCCAGCGACGCGGCCGGGCCTTCCTCGCGCGGGACCAGCATGCTGACCGCCAGGTCCGGGAATTGCTGCAGGAACTTAGGATGCCGGCGCAGGAACGCCGCGACTTCGTGCGCGCCGAGTTTTTCAGTCATGTGTCCTGCTCCATGGGTGCAAGCTCGCCTTCAAATACAAAGGTGGCCGGTCCCGCCATTGTGATCGGCGCGGCGTCATCGTGCCAGCCAATGCGCAAGCTGCCACCAGGCAGTGCAACGGCAACATCGCGACCGACGCGGCCACGCCGCACCAGGATCGCCACTGCGGCACACGCGCCACTGCCGCAAGCCAGGGTTTCACCGGCCCCGCGTTCGAATACCCGAAGTCGGATTTGATCGGCAGCCAGCACCTGGACGAATCCGACGTTTGCAGAGTCCGGAAAGGCCGGGTGCATCTGCAGTGCTGCGCCGAGACTGGCCACCGGTGCGGAAACGATGTCATCGACTTCAACCAGCACATGTGGATTGCCGATCGACACGGCGCCGAAGTGCACGGCCTGCCGACCCAAGCCCGGCACCTCGAGTTCGAGCTGGTAGCTATCCAACGTCTCGGGAAATCCCAGCAAAGGCAGTGCCTGTGGCGAGAACTGCGGCACACCCATGGCGATGCGATAGCCATCGTCGTCGAGCCGTTGCACCAGGTGCCGGTCGCCGGGGCTGTCGAGCACGAAGCTATCTCCGTGCACTGCCCCATCGCGCACCAGCCAGGCCGCGACGCAACGCGCTCCATTGCCGCACTGCCTGGCATTGCTGCCGTCACTGTTCCAGATCCGGTAGGACGCGATCGAGCCGTCGCTGCGCGGCGGTTCAATCGTGAGGATCTGGTCGCAACCGACGCCCTGGTGGCGATCACCGAGCCTGCGGCTCAATGCGGGGGATGGCGCCGGCATGCCGTGGCGCAGGTCGAGCACGACGAAGTCGTTGCCGGCACCGTGCATCTTGGTGAAACGTAACGCCGGGGATTGCGGCGCGGTGGCCATCGCCTAGTTGTTGCCGCCATCCACCGGCGGGGGCATCTGCGAGGGCTTCACGAGAGGGCCCTTGTTGCCGCAACCGGCAACCAGCAAGGACAGCAGGACCAGCGCGACGATGGCGAGTTTTTTCATGGGCGCAGTGTAGCGCGCCCGCCGGGTCGGATTCATGGTCGCCGCCACTACCCCGCACGCACCAGGCCCAGCGGCCGCACGCGGCCGCCACTAGGACTCGCTGGCTCCCAGCTGGTCGAGCGCGAACGCGTACATTTCAGCCAGTTCACGATAGCGGCGGAAACGGCCTGACTTGCCACCGTGGCCGGCATCCATGTTGGTCCGGAACAGGATCGTGTGCACGCCGCTGTCGAGGTCGCGCAGGCGCGCCACGTACTTGGCGGGTTCCCAGTACTGCACCTGCGAGTCCCAAAGCCCGGTACCGACAAACATCGCCGGATGGGTGCCCGCGGCGAGGTTGTCGTATGGCGAATACCCCAGCATGTAGTCGTAGTACTCACGCTGTTCGGGATTGCCCCATTCGTCGTATTCGTTGGTGGTCAATGGAATGCTGGGGTCGAGCATGGTGGTGACGACGTCGACAAACGGCACCTGTGACAGCACCACCCGGTACTTTTCCGGGGCGAGGTTGGAGATCGCACCCATCAGCAGGCCGCCGGCGCTGCCACCATGGGCCGCGATCCGATCGCTGGCTGCATAACCCTGGGCGACCAGGAAGTCGGTCACGTCGATGAAGTCATTGAAGGTGTTGGTCTTGCGCAGCAGCTTGCCATCGTCGTACCACTGCCGGCCCATCTCCTGGCCGCCGCGGATATGCGCAATCGCATAGACCATGCCGCGATCGAGCAGGCTCACCACCGGAAGGTTGAATGCGGGGTCCATCGACAGGCCATAACTGCCATAGGCGTATTGCAGCAGTGCCGCGCTGCCATCCTTGCGCAGGTCCTTGCGGTGGACCACTGTCACTGGCACTTGCACGCCATCGCGCGCGGTCGCCCACAGGCGCCGGGTCTGGTAATTGTCCGGGTCATAGCCCAGCACCGGCTGCTGCTTGAGCAGGCGCCGCTCGCCGGTGACGGTGTTGAGTTCGTACGTGGTCTGCGGCGTGGTCAGCGAGGTATAGCCGTAACGCAACCAGTCGGTGCCCGGGGTGGCATTGGCGTCCAGCCCCATTGAATAGGCGGTCTCATCAGCCTTGACGTACTCGCCGACGGTTTCCGGCTGGTTTCCGTCGGTCCGCAACAGGCGGATGCGCTCCAGCCCACCCGAGCGCTCGGCCACCGCGAT
>JBDSOZ010000160.1:0-16392 GCA_039914555.1 Luteimonas sp. | reverse complement strand
CGGGGACCATGGCCCCGCCGCTCCCTCCAGTCATCCTGACTGAGGTCGCGGCCGCGGCCATCCATGGCCGCTTCGGGATCCAGGATCCCCGCTGCACGCCGCCAAGCAATCGTGACGTTGCTGTCTTCTTCAAGAAGCCGAAGACCCCATCCGCGATAGCCGTCGTGAGCGCGGGGGTATCAGCCGGGGGTTCTGGCGACATGGATGTCGCCAAAAAGCCTACATGGATGTATTCACGGCGTCCCCCGACTGGTACCCCCGTGATCGCGACGGCCCCTCACGAAGGAGATGGCTGCTTGCTCTCAGCTTTCGGCAAGGAACGCGGCGAAGGTCTCGACGCTAAACGGCCAGTCGAGCTCGCGGTCGCGGGCATCGTCGCGCCAGACCGGCACCCGGACCCCGTAACGCAATTCCAGTCCAGGGTCGCGGCCGATGAAGACGCTCTCGAACTCGGGCGCCCGCGCTGTCACCAGCACCTCCAGCGCCAGGTCGCACAGATGGCAGTCGTCGCGCTGGAACAGCAGGAACCGGCTTCGCATCCCGATAGAATAGCCGCATGGCAGTCAGCACCTTCGACCTCTTCAAGATCGGCATCGGGCCCAGCTCCTCGCACACCGTCGGGCCGATGCGCGCCTCTGCCCGCTTCGTCGACAAATGGCTGCGCCAGGCCGGCGACCTTGAACGCACCGCCCGCATCCACGCTGAAGTGTATGGCTCGCTTGCCATGACCGGCCGCGGCCACGGCACGGACAAGGCCTTGATGATGGGCCTGGAAGGCCACCAACCCAACCTCGTCGATCCGGACCTCATTCCTGCTGCGCTGGAACGAATCCGCGGCGAATGCCGGATCAATCTTGGCGGCACCCATCCCATCGACTTCAACGAGAAGACCGACCTGGTGATGAACAAGCGCCAGAAGCTGCCCTTCCACACCAACGGCATGCGGTTCACCGCCTACGATGCCAACGGCGCGGTGATTGCAACCCGCGACTACTATTCGGTGGGTGGTGGCTTCGTGGTCAACCAGGACGAAGCGGCGGAAGACCGCATCGTTGCCGACACCACGCCGATGCCGCATCCGTTCAACAGCGGCAACGAACTGCTGGCGCAATGCAAGGCCAGTGGCCTCACCATTGCCCAGATCATGTTTGAAAACGAACAGTGCTGGCGTAGCGCGGACGAAGTGCGTGCAGGACTGCGCGAGATCTGGCAGGCCATGCGCGCAAGTGTTGCCCGCGGCATCCGCCAGGCTGGCACCCTGCCCGGTGGCCTGCACGTGGTCAGGCGCGCTCCCAGCCTGCATGCCGAACTGACCGCACGCCCCGACGATGCCGGCACCGACCCACTGACTACGCTGGATTGGGTCAACCTGTTCGCCTTGGCGGTCAACGAAGAGAACGCCGCTGGCGGTCGCGTCGTCACTGCACCGACCAATGGCGCGGCGGGAATCGTGCCTGCAGTTGGCCATTACTTCGAGAAGTTCTGTGCCCCCGGGAAAGACGGTGGCGACACCGAGCAAGGGATCTTCGACTACCTGCTCACCGCTGCCGCCATCGGCATCCTGTACAAGGAAAACGCCTCGATCAGTGGCGCTGAAGTGGGTTGCCAGGGCGAAGTCGGTGTCGCCTGCTCAATGGCCGCCGGCGGCCTCACCGCGGCATTGGGCGGCAGCATGTCGCAGGTGGAAAACGCTGCCGAGATCGGCATGGAACACAACCTCGGACTGACCTGCGATCCAATCGGTGGCCTGGTCCAGATTCCCTGCATCGAGCGCAACGCCATGGGTTCGGTCAAGGCGATCAACGCGTCACGCATGGCCCTGCGCGGAGACGGTAGCCACAAGGTCAGCCTCGACAAGGTGATCCGGACCATGCGCGATACCGGTCGCGACATGCAGGACAAATACAAGGAAACCTCGCGCGGCGGGCTCGCGGTCAACGTCATCGAGTGTTGATCGCGGCGATCCGCAAGGCGTCATCCAACAACGCCGCCGCGGTCACGTCCGCACCAGCGCCGGGTCCCTGGATCTGCAGCGGTTGCACTGGATAGCGGTCCGACCAGATCGCCACGCGGTTGTTGGTCCCCGTGCCAGCCGCCAGCGGATCCGCCGCCGGCAAAGCCTCAAGGCCCACCCGCGCAGACACGCTGCCATCCGCCAGGCATTGGAGCCGCGCAACATGGGCCAGCAAGCGACCATCCGCCAACGCCTGCGCATACCGGTCCTGCACCCCTGCGCTGTCGATGGCTTCGACCAGGACCCCGGCGTCCTCCAGGACGATGCCGGCGGTACGCGCCAGGATCAGCAGTTTGCGCCGCACATCTTCGCCAGAAAGATCAATCCGGGGATCGGGCTCGGTGTAGCCCAACGCATGCGCCTCATCCACCAGTGCCGCAAACGGCCGACTGCCGTCGTAGTGGCCAAACAACCAGGCCAATGACCCCGACAGCACCCCGGCAATGCCGCGGATGTGATCGCCCCCGGCGCGCAGGTCCCGGACTGAGCGCAGCAACGGCAAGCCGGCGCCAACCGTGGCGCTGTCACCGTAATGGGTGCCGCCCCGCACGCAGGCGTCGCGGATCGCATGCCAACGCGTCAATGCCGCGCCCTGCCCCAGCTTGCACGCGGTGACGACGTGGATGCCGGCGGCCAGCCACGCCGCGTGGTGCTCGGCGATGGCTTCGCTGGCGGTGGCATCAAGCACGATGCGGACGCCGCGATCACCCAGGATGCGCACGGCGCGCGCGGCGTAACCGGCATCGGCGCCTGGCAAAGCCGACTCGTCGTGGAGACCGGTGGTGCGCAGCGCACGGGTGTTGGCGATTGCAGCCAAATGCAATTGCCTTCCTGGTTCACGGCTACCCCAGGCGGACAACCGTGCCAGCACCGCGCTGCCGACGTTGCCCGTGCCCAACAAGACGACCCGCGCCGGTGCCCGGGTGCGGCGCACCACCGGCTCTGGCACCGCGACCAGCGCCGTCACAACGCGCTGCTCGCGCACAAGCTGCCACTGGCGCGCGCCAACGCACCTGCCAGATCGGCCACCAGGTCATCACTGTGCTCGATCCCTACCGACAGCCGCAGCAAGCCATCGCCGATGCCAGCCACCGCACGCACCTCGGGGGTCATTGCGGCATGGGTCATGGTCGCCGGATGCGCGACCAGGCTTTCGACACCACCCAGTGACTCGGCCAGGGTGAAGCATTCGAGTCCATCGAGGAACGCGCGCACCGCCGGCAACCCGCCTTCCAGCTCAACCCCCAACATGGCCCCGAACCCGCGTTGTTGCCGCGCGGCAATGGCGTGCCCAGGATGCGTTGCCAGGCCAGGGTAGTGCAGCGCGCGCACCGCGGGATGGCCGTCGAGCAAGTCCACCAGGATCGCCGTGTTTTCCTGGTGCACGCGCAGGCGCGCCTCCAGCGTACGCAGGCCGCGCAGGGTCAGGAAGCTGTCAAACGGCGCGCCAGTGATGCCAAGGGCGTTCGCCCACCACGCCAATTGCGCATGCACTCCTTCATCGCGCGCCACTACCGCACCGCCGACCACGTCGCTGTGGCCGTTGATGTACTTGGTGGTGGAATGCACCACGGCGTCCGCGCCAAACTCGATCGGCTGCTGCAGTGCCGGTGACAGGAAGGTGTTGTCGACCACCGCCAGCGCACCGGCGCGATGGGCGGCCTCGATCACGAAGCGCAGGTCGGTGATCCGCAACAGTGGGTTGGACGGGGTCTCGATCCAGACCACTGCGGGCGATTCATCCAAGGCCTCAACCAACGCGCTCGGATCGGTGAGGTCGGCAACCACCAGTTCGAATTGGCCTTTGCGCGACAACGCATCGAACAAACGCCAGCTGCCGCCGTAGCAATCGTGTGGCACCAGCAGCCGGTCGCCAGGGCGTAGCAAGGCATTCAACACCAGGGTTACCGCGGCCATTCCAGTGGATGTCACCACTGCCCCCGCGCCACCCTCCAGCTGCGCCAGTGCTTCAGCCAGCAGGTCGCGCGTGGGATTGCCACTGCGGGTGTAGTCGTAGCGGCGCTTCTGGTCAAAGCCCGCGAAGCTGAAGTTGCTCGACAGCACCAGCGGCGGGGTCACCGCACCGAAAGCGTGGTCACGATCGATACCGGCACGAACCGCGACCGTCTGTGATTGGAACGTGCTCATGCCGGTAATGCCTCGCGCAGGATGGTGGTGATCTCCGCCGTTTCCTTGAGGAAGGCATCGTGGCCGTAGATGGAACGCAACACCCGCAGTTGCGGCGTGCGTGCGGCAGCATCCGCAGACAATCCTGCAACCAGCGCGTAGGCATCCTCCACTGGTACCAACCGGTCTTCCGCAACGGCGACCACGGTCACCGGCACCGTGATGGATTCGGGCGCGAGCGCCTGCAGGTCGATCGACTCGGACAGGCGCAGGAATGCCGTTGCCGAAGTGGCGGCCACGTACTTCGCTGCGCAATGGTCGAGGTAGTCCTCGGCGTCGATCCGCACCTGCCCGGCGATTACCTGGGCCTCGCCAAAGCGCGCATCGAACTCCTCGGGGGTGCGATAGGTCAGGATCGCCAGTTGTCGCGCCAGCGCCAAGCCATCGCGTTCATCGCATTGCAACGCACCCAGCTGGACCGCACGGCGTTGCAGCGCACGCCACGCACTGGAATAGGGATGCGAGCGGTGGGTGCCGCTGATCGCCAGCAGTCGCGCCAGCCGTCGCGGATGCCGCGCGGCGAATTGCAGTCCGACCATCGCGCCGTAGGAACAACCCACGAAACCGGAGAGTACCTGGATCTCCAAGGCATCAAGCAACGCGGCAATCGCATCGGCCTGGTCGGCTGGATCGATCGGCACGTCCAGCAGCCCGTCGCTGCCGAGCCAGTCAATGGCCAGCACTCGCCGGTGCGCAGGATCCAGCGCGCGGCCGCTACCGCATTGCGCGTCCCACCAGCCCGGTTGCGGGAACTGGGTACTGGCCGCAACGTGGCGTCCCGCCGAGATTCCGCCGGCCACCAGCACCACCGGCAGCCCGGGCGCGCCCAGGAATTCGAAATTCAGGTTCAGCGAGCGTGTGCCTGCATGGCGCAACGCCAGCTCGAACACGAACGAACCGCGACTTGCCACTGCGGAGGCGGACGCGACGGGGCAAGTCCGGGGGACCGGCGCCGGAGCGATAGCGGGCGCTTGGCGCGAAGCGAGGGCAAGACTCATGGCGATTCCTTGGTGAAGGGGCCATCGAGTCCGCGGGACAGTGCCGGAACAGCAGCCATGCACCACCCCGGGAGAGAGGGAGCGGTGCACGACCATCTTCCGGTGGACCCACAGGTCCCCGCAGGAATTGGCACCGCGAAAGAGCGCTTCCATGGTCGGAAGTGCTCCATCAGGTTGCCCCGGCGTCTTCGGGCCTGTCCCTCAGCCGGTCTCGATGGATGCCGCCATCCTGTCAGCACCCAATCCACTTGTCAATCGCTTCATCTTGATGAAGCGATGGATCATCGTATTGCGTTCGCCGTGGCGACCGGTCTCGCCGCAGGGCCATGGCTCACGGCATAATTCACCCATGCTGATCCGTTTACTTGCCGGCGTTTGCGCCGCTTGCGTGCTTGCGTCCTGCGCCACCACCCCGGCGTCGCAGGACCTGTCCACGCCCACGACGACGCCCGCGGTGGCCACCGCCACCCCGACGCCCCTCACCGTGCCCGAAGCCTGGGAATCGGTGCGTACCCCTGCCGATGAATTGGACTCGCTTGCCACCTGGACCACCGAGGATGGCGACGTCTGGCTGATTGCCAGCGCCAAGTCCACCCATCGCCTGGTGGTCTATGACGGCCAGACCGGCAAGCAACTTCGCACGATCGGCAGCAAGGGCAGCGCGCTCGGCCAGTTCAATCGCCCCAATGGGGTGGCAGTTTTCGGCGACCGCCTGTTCGTGGTCGAACGTGACAATCGTCGGGTCCAGGTGCTGGCCCTGCCCGGCTTCGAGCCCATCGGCAGCTTTGGTACCGAGGTGTTGCGCAGCCCTTACGGGATCTGGCTCAACGAGACCGAACCGGATGAACTTGAGGCCTACGTCACCGACAGCTTCATGTACGGGCCGCACTTCGACGTGGTTCCGCCTTATGCCGAGCTCAACCAGCGCGTTCGCCGGTTCCGGATCCAGACCGACCAACGCGGTGCCCTGCGCATCCACTACAACGGCTCGCTGGGTGCGACCGATCCGTCGTCTGCATTGCGCATGGTGGAATCCATCGCCGGCGATGCGGCCAACGACCGGCTGATGATCGCGGACGAATCGCGCACCGACGACGGCGGCCATCGCGGCTCGACCGTGCGCGAATACACCCTTGCCGGCGTCGACACCGGACGCAGCATCCCGGAAGGCAGCTTCGCCGCCGAAGCAGAGGGCGTGGCGCTTTGGAGCTGTCCGGATGGCGGTGGTTACTGGATCGCGGTCGACCAACTTGCGCCGCTCACGGTATTCCACCTGTTCGATCGCAACACCCTCGAACCGCGCGGTAGTTTCCAGGGTAAGGTCACTGCCTTTACCGATGGCGTGGCCCTGGACGCAGCCGCCAGCAACCGCTTCCCCGGCGGCGCGCTCTACGCGGTCGATAACGACGTCGCGGTCGCCGCCTTCGACTTGCGCGACGTGGTCGCGAAGCTCGGTCTCTCGCTCGATTGCGTGCAGTGAGCGTCGCAGTCATGAGCAGGGAAGTCGCCAGCGAAGCGGCGCGGCGCCGCACGTTCGCGATCATTTCGCACCCCGACGCCGGCAAGACCACCTTGACCGAGAAGTTGCTGCTGTTCGGCGGCGCGATCCAGTTGGCGGGGTCGGTCAAGTCGCGCAAGACCACCCGCAGCGCCACCTCCGACTGGATGGCACTGGAGAAGGAACGCGGCATCTCGGTGACCAGCTCGGTGATGCAGTTCCCGTACGCCGGACGCGTCATCAACCTGCTCGACACGCATGGCCACGCCGACTTCGGCGAAGACACCTACCGGGTGCTGACCGCGGTGGACTCCGCCTTGATGGTGATCGATGTGGCCAAGGGCGTCGAGGAACGCACGATCAAACTGATGGAAGTCTGTCGGTTGCGTGACACCCCGATCATGACCTTCATCAACAAGCTCGACCGCGAAGGCCGGGAACCCATCGACCTGCTTGACGAAGTCGAATCCGTGCTCGGAATCCAGTGCGCACCGGTGACCTGGCCGATCGGCATGGGCAAGCGGCTCAAGGGCGTGGTCCACCTGGTCAGCGGCGAGGTGCACCTGTACGAACCTGGACGCAACTTCACCCGCCAGGACTCCACCATCTTCGGCTCGATCGACGATCCGCAACTTGAAGTGCGGATTGGCGCACCGATGCTGGCTGAACTGCGCGCTGAACTGGAGCTGGTCCAGGGCGCATCGCATCCCTTCGACCTGGAGCAGTACCTCGCTGGCGAGCAGACCCCGGTGTTCTTCGGATCCGCGGTCAACAACTTTGGCGTGCAGTTGTTGTTGGACTTCTTTGTCGAGCACGCTCCGGCGCCGCTACCGCGCGCGACCACCACCCGCGAAGTGCAGCCATCGGAATCCACGCTCACCGGTTTCGTGTTCAAGATCCAGGC
The DNA here is from genome assembly GCA_039914555.1 of Luteimonas sp. Taxonomy (GTDB): domain Bacteria; phylum Pseudomonadota; class Gammaproteobacteria; order Xanthomonadales; family Xanthomonadaceae; genus Cognatiluteimonas. The sequence goes on along the minus strand of JBDSOZ010000160.1, from coordinate 8,791 downwards.
CAACATGGATCCGCAGCATCGCGACCGCGTCGCCTTCATGCGCATCTGCTCGGGCCAGTTCAACGCGGGCATGCGCGCGTTGCAGGCGCGCACCGGCAAGGAACTCAAGCTTGCCAATGCCCTGACCTTCATGGCCTCCGACCGCGAGATCGTGGAGACCGCGTGGCCGGGCGACGTGATCGGCATCCACAACCACGGCACGATCTCGATTGGCGACAGCTTCAGCGAAGGCGAGGTCCTGCATTTCACCGGCATCCCCAATTTTGCCCCGGAGCTGTTCCGGCGTGCGCGCCTGCGCGACCCGCTCAAGCTCAAACAGTTGCACAAAGGCCTGGCCCAGCTCAGCGAGGAAGGCGCCACCCAGTTCTTCCGGCCGTTGATGAGCAACGACCTGGTGCTTGGCGCGGTCGGCACCCTGCAATTCGACGTGGTCGCCTACCGGCTCAAGGACGAATATGGTGTCGACGCCAGCTTCGAGCCGGTACAGGTCTCGACGGCACGTTGGATCCGATGCGACGACCCACGCAAACTCGAGGAGTTCCGCGAGAAGAACGCCATGCACCTGGCGATCGATGCCGCTGGCGAACTGGTCTACCTGGCGCCAACCCGGGTCAACCTGCAACTCGCGCAGGAACGCGCTCCGGCGGTGGCGTTCCTCGCCACCCGGGAACACGCGCAGCCGGCTACCCCCAAAGCTTGAGCTGCAGCTGCGCATCGGTCCTCACTGCCCGCCCACGCCGGTTGGGCAAGCATGTGCGCCACGCCATCGAGCGAGGCTCGTCGCCGCATGCCAACCCGTGAACCCGCTGCCAAGCCGCGCGACATCCGCACGCCAATACGGGCGCTGCGTCGTCATCCTTGGCTGACCGCGTTCGGCCTCCTGTTACTGGCGATCGTGGTCCTGGTCGCGATCTGGGACTGGAACTGGTTCAAGGGCCCCATTGAGCGCCAGGTGGAAGCGCGCACCGGCCGCAACTTCGACATAGGTGGTGACCTCGATGTCGACCTGGGGCGGACGACGATCATTCGCGCGGACCAATTGCGTTTTGGCAATGCCGACTGGTCCGGCACCCCGGAGATGGCCTCTGCCGATCGGGTCGAGCTCGGGATCCGGGTTTGGCCTTTGTTGCAACATCACGTACTGATCCCCGACATCCGCCTGACCAAGCCGCAACTGCGACTGGAAAAAAACGGCAAGGGTGTTGGCAACTGGAATTTCCTCCCTGATTCCAAAGGCAATGATTGGGACCCGGAATTCCGGCGCCTGTGGATCTCGGGCGGCCGCTTGCTGTTCCTGGATCCGGGCACGAAAACCGATATTGATGTTGCGGTCGAAAGCTCAAAACCAGGCAAGGACAAGCCGCAGGCCACGGCCCCGATCGAAGTCAAGGGTGGCGGCCACTGGAAAGGCAACCGTTTCACCTTGCACGGGCGCGCCGAATCTCCGCTGGAATTGCGCGACACCGACAGCCCTTACCGGATTGATGCGCACGCCCAAGCCGGCGCCACCCGGGCGCATGCCCGTGGCACCTTGCTCGATCCCTTGCGGCTGCGTGATTTCAACCTGGCATTGGCCTTGTCGGGCAAGAACCTTGAAGACCTCTATCCGCTGATCGGCGTTGCCTTGCCGCCGACGCCGCCCTACGCCCTGGATGGTCGCTTTACCCGCGACCGCAAGGGCAAGCTGACCACCTGGCACTACCAGGACTTCAAGGGCAAGGTCGGCGACAGCGACCTGGCTGGGACCGCAAGCGTCGCCACCGGAGGCGCGCGTCCGTTCCTGCGCGCCAACCTGGTGTCCAGGTCACTCGACTTCGACGATCTCGCCGGATTCATTGGTGGCGCGCCCGACGCCGGCAAGGGCGAAAGCACCAACCCGGAACTGGCCGCACTGGCTGCACAACGCGCCGCCGACCCGAAACTGTTGCCCGACACGCCCTTCAACCTGGGAAAACTGCGCGCAATGGACGCCGACGTGCGCCTCAAGGCGCACCGGATCAAGGCGCCGAAGCTGCCCCTAGACGACATGGATGCACACTTGTTGCTGGACGGCGGACTGCTGAAACTTGAGCCGCTCAACTTCGGGGTTGCCGGTGGCGACATCCGTTCGACCATCCGCATGGACGCACGCAAGTCCCCCATCCACACGCGCGCCGACATTGCAGCGCGCGGCCTCAACCTCGGCGCGATGCTGCCAAAGGTCGAGTTGGCGAAGGATGCGATCGGCAAGATCGGCGGCGACATCAAACTCAGCGGCAACGGCAACTCGATCGCAGGCATGCTCGGAAGCAGCGACGGCACCGCGCTGGTCGGGATGGGCCGCGGCCAGATCAGCAACCTGGTGATGGAGCTGGCAGGCATCGATATTGCCGAGTCGCTGAAGTTCCTGGTCAAGGGTGATCGCAACGTACCGATCCGCTGCGCGTTTGGCGACTTCGGCGTCAAAGGCGGGGTAATGACCGCCAATGCCCTTGCCTTCGATACCACCGACACCATCCTCATCGGCGAGGGCAGCATCAACCTGAAGGATGAAACCCTGCAATTGAAGTTGCGGCCACGGCCCAAGGATCGCAGCCTGCTGGCGCTGCGCTCGCCGCTGATCGTCGAAGGCACCTTCAAGGATCCGGATTTCCATCCCGACTACGTTCGGGTTGGCCTGCGTGGCGCGATCGCGCTCATCCTCGGCAGCGTTGCCCCGCCGGCGGCCTTGCTGGCCACGCTGGAACTCGGCCCCGGCAAGGACGCCAACTGCGGCGGCCATTACGCCAAGTAGTGGCGCCGTCAGCTCGTGCCGACGATGTAGCGCTGGAGCTGGTCGAGTTCGTGTTGCTGGTCTTCGATCACGGCCTTGACCAGGTCGCCAATCGACACCACGCCGAGCACGTTGCCACCCTCCACCACCGGCAAATGCCGTAGCCGGCGATCCGTCATCAATTGCATGCAGTGGTCCGCGGTATTGGCCAGGCCAATGGTCACGACTTCCGCGGTCATGATGTCGCGCACCGGCGTATCGCGCGAGGAACGTCCCTGCAACACGATCTTGCGCGCGTAATCGCGCTCGGACAGGATACCGGCGAGTTTTCCGGCGTGCATCACCAGCAATGCGCCAATCCGTTTTTCGGCCATCAACCGGATCGCATCGATCACCGGTGCGTCAGGACCGATTGCAAACACCTCAGGCGCCTTGGCCTCGAGCAGTTGCCTCACCGTGCGCATTGCCATCTCCTTCGCCAGGGGACTGTGGCGAGCATACCCCAGGCGCGCTTGCGGACGCCTGGCGCCACGCCTGGACCAGGTACAACGGCCGCTGCTTGGACTCCATGTACAGCCGCCCCAGGTACTCGCCAATCAAACCCAGCGCAATCAACTGGATCCCGCCCAGCAGCAGGATGACCGCCATCATCGTTGGCCAACCCGCGACCGGATCACCCCAGAACAACGCTTTCAACACGATCCACGCCGCATACACGAAGGCAAGCACTGCCGTGACGACGCCAAGATAAGTGGCAAGTCGCAAGGGCGCCGTGGAAAAGCTGGTGATGCCCTCCAGGGCGAAGTTCCAGAGCTTCCAGAAATTGAACTTGCTGCGCCCGGCCAAGCGTGCATCGCGCTGGTAGGGCACGGACACGTGCGCGAATCCGATCCACCCAAACAGTCCCTTCATGAAGCGCTGGCGCTCGCGCAACTGGTGCAACGCCGCCAGCGCACGCGGCGACAGCAGGCGGAAATCACCGGTGTCGCGCGGGATCGCCGTGTGCGAAAGCCGCCCCATCACCCGGTAGAACAGGTGTGCAGTACCGCGCTTGAGCAAGCCCTCGCCGCTGCGCCCTATGCGGGTGCCATGGACATCGTCATAGCCCTCGCGCCAGCGCGCGACGAATTGCGGAATCAACTCCGGCGGGTCCTGTCCGTCCGCATCCAGGATCACCGCGGCACCCGCGTCGATCCGGTCCAGTCCAGCGGTCAGTGCCGCCTCCTTGCCGAAATTGCGCGACAAGCGCAGCAACGACACCCGCGGATCCTGTTCGGCAATGTGCAACAACGCCTCCCAGCTACCGTCGCGACTGCCGTCATCGACATACAGCACCCGACCGTCGATCGCCTGCGCCTGGAGCCCGTCCAGCACGGCAGCAATGCGCGGATGCAATACCGGCAAGGCCTCGGCCTCATTGAAGGCGGCAACAACGACGGTCAGTTGGTCTTTGCGGTCCATGCGCGGATGGTACCCGTCAATCCGGGCCGTCGAGATAGCCAGGGCCGCCCAGGTGCCGCATCTGCCGCTCGATGTTGTGGCTGCGGCGCTGCACATAGGGCCCGGGATTGCGCGCATCGTAGCGGCGCGGGCTTGGCAGCACCGCGGCCAGGCGCGCGCACTGCGCCGGCGTCAGGTTCCTTGCGTCACGACCGAAGAAGCTGCGCGCGGCCGCCTGTGCGCCGTACACGCCATCACCAAACTCGGCGATGTTCGCGTACACCTCGATGATCCGTTGCTTGGGCCACAGCGTCTCCACCAGCACCGTGTACCAGACCTCCAGGCCCTTGCGCAGCCAACGTGTCGGCCCGCTTCCCTGCCAAAGGAACAGGTTTTTCACTGTCTGCTGGCTGATGGTGCTGGCACCGCGGATCCCGCGCACAGGCATGCCGCGCTTCTCCGCCCGCGCGGCCATGCGTTCATTGTGCTGGCGGGCCTTGTCGATGGCATTGAAGTCGAACCCGTGGTGCAGCGGGAAATTCTGGTCTTCGGCGGCCACCAGCGCCAAGGGCAGCGCCGGCGCCATCCGGTCCAGGTCACGCCAGTCGTGGGCAAGCCGGAATGTCCAGTCGCCGGCGACCCAGGCATCCAGCTGGCGACCGGCCATGAACGCCGAAAATGGCGGATCAATGAAGCGCAGCGCCGCCACCTGCACAACCGTCGCCGCCACGAACAGCAGCGGCAGCAGCCACAGCAAGCGCTTCCAGCGGCGGCGACGTGGGCCGGAACTGAAGATCTTCCGCTTGCGCGCTTGCGTCATCGGCCTGCAGACCCCATTGATTGAACCCCACCCGTGGACCCCATTATCGCCATGCTGGCTACTCCCCCGCACGATCACGATTCGTTGCTGCGGTTCCTGCTCCCAGGCGCTGGGGTACGCGGCGTGTGGGTGCACCTGGATGACACCTGGTCGCAGGTGCGTGCGCGCATCGACGACCAGCCTGCCGCCGTCACCGAGTTGCTCGGCGAAGCCATGGCCGCCTCGGCACTGTTCACCGGCCATGCCAAGGTCGATGGTCGCCTGTCGGTGCAACTGCGCGGCGACGGCCCGTTGCGCGCGCTGTTTGCCGAATGTACTGCAGCCGGCACCCTGCGCGGCATCACCCAGGTCAGCGACGACACCCCGCTTGCGCGCGACCTGCGCGACCTCGGTGCCGGCGCGATCCTCGCCATCACGATCGAGAACCCGGGTGCTGCCGGCCGCGAACCGACCCGCTACCAGGGCCTGGTCGCGCTGGAGTCCGACACCCTGGCAGGTGCCTTCGAGGGCTATTTCCGCCAGTCCGAGCAACTGCCAACCCGGCTGCTGCTGGTCGCTGGCGATCGCGGCGCCGCAGGCCTGATGTTGCAGAAGCTTCCGGGCGATGCCGGTGATCACGATGGCTGGAACCGGGTTGGGGCCCTGTTCGACACCCTGGCCCAGGCCGAACTGCTCGAGCTGTCGCCAGCGACGCTCCTGCATCGGCTGTTCCACGAGGAGGGCGTTGAGTTGCTGGCAGAACGTCCCTTGCGGTTCGGGTGCTCCTGCTCGCGGGAGCGGGTGGCGTCGATGTTGCAATCCTTGGGCCGGGAAGAGGCCGACGCGGCCGCCGCCGCTGCGGGTGGGATCGCGCGGATCCGCTGTGAGTTTTGCGGGCAGCAGTATGAATTTAACCCGGGTGAAATAGCAAAACTTTTTGATTTTGCGCAGACACCCCTGCCCGCGCCGGATTTACTGCATTGAACCAGATCCAACTCACGTGTCTTCCTCTCCCGATTGTTAAATAAACATAAATCCGGTAAATTTGAATTCACGCGGCAGGGAACTCATCCGTCGCGCCGGGGTCCGATCCAGACAATGAGCAAGCGCCTCCGAAAATTGCCGATGGCCTCACTGCTGGCACTGTGTGTAGCAGCCAGTGCGGGCGCGCAATCGCGTAGCGACAGCGCGTGGTTGCCGGTGTGGAACAACGCCAGCGGCAAGCTCGAGGCCTATCTGGTGCTGGAGCCGGCCAATGCGCAACAGGTCGACAGTCGCTGGCGTTTCGGCAACAACTCCCTGGACGCGACCTTCGGCGCCAACGCCGGGAACTCGCTCGGGCTGTTGTGCAACGGCAACGCCGGCATGATCGGCGCGCTGGGCAACCTCCCGCATAACTGCCAGCTCGCCGCTCTCGGCGACGGCAACCATCGAACCAGTGCTTCTGCGGCCTTCAGCCGCCGCGGCGGCAAGCTTGGCATCACCGCCGGGACGGGTCGCGAAACGGTTTCGAGCTGGCTGGTGCCGGGTACTGCCCGCAACCAGGCCGACATCACCGACCTCACCGTGTTCGCACAGAAGAACGTGCGCAGCGAAGGCTACGTCTCCATCGCCGGAACCGTAGCCAAGGCCCGCCTGGTGCCGGCCTCGGAAGCGGCACCCGATCTCGCCGACCGCTGGAGCAGCAAGTCGCTCACCGTGGGCGGCGGCTATGGCGCGTTCGGTGCCAGCATCGTCGGCCACGTGGTCGACACGCCTGGCCAGCCTGCGTTTGGCGGCCTCGGCCTGGGCCTCACCTGGCGCACGCCATGGAGTGGCCAGCTCACCGTCGGCGCGGACAATGTCGTCACCCGCGGCAAGAATCCGTTCTCCGCCGGCTCTGACGCCGCCGGCAGCGGCAGCGGCGAGGGCACCGTACCCTACGTCCGCTACGAGCAGGACCTCTAAAGTCCGTCGCTCCAACCAAGCGCTGGTCCCCAACCCGACGCTACCGACGCCCCAATAAAAAGCCCGACCCTCTTGCGAGGGCCGGGCTTGTTTGTTGCCGAGCGCGTACCGGTTGCCCGGTACGCGTCGTGCCAGCTACTTACCAGTCGTAGCTCGCGGTGAACATCACATAACGCGGAGTCTGGAAGCCCTGCGGCATCAGGTACGTGTTGGAAACCGTATACGGCGCGGTTTCCGAAGTCACGTTCTGCTGCAGCGCCTTGCGGCTGTTCAGCAGGTTGAACACCTGCACGCCCAAGGACAGCTTCTTGTCCAGGAACTCTGGACGGTAGGTCACGCCACTATCCAGGGTCGTGGTCCACGGCGTACGCACCGCACCCGGCGCAGCCACTTTGCCGAAGCAAGTGTGGTAGCTGGCGCCGTAACCGATCGGATCACCCGCGTCCAGACCTTCCTGGGTCGGGCTGCCATTCGGGTTGTAGTAACCCAGGCAGTTGACCGGCATGCCAGATGCGATGCGCAGGTTCGCGCCCACCGACCATTCCGGGGTGATCTGGTAGCTGCCGCGCGCCTTCAACTGATGGCGACGGTCGTTGGCCAGATAGCCACCGGAGAACGCCATGATCTGCCACGCATCCCAGTCCTGGGTCTTGGAGATATTGGCTTGGCCGAACTCGGACTTGACCTGGCCTTCGTTGTTGCCCTTGCTCTTGCTGAAGGTGTAGTCAATGCGCGCTTCCCACTTGCCATCGAACGGATGCTCGAGGTAGACGTCGAGGCCGTTGTAGACGCGCTTGAGGCCATCGGAGAAGCCCCAATCCTTGTACGACATGACCACGTCGGTACGCACGCCGGTCTGGGCGCCGGTGATGGGGTCGACGTGGGCGACGCTGAACGTGTTGGTGCCACCCGGATTGAACATGTAGCAGGAGGCGATCTCGACGTTGCCCATGGCACCCTTGGCCAGGTATTTACCATCCTTGGTGCCGTACTGGGTCAGGTGGTTGAAGGCCATGAAGGTGTACGGATCGCAGATGTCGTCAACCGACGACTTCAGGCTGCGGTGCGTCATCTTGGTGCCGATCATCCAGCTGTCACCCAAGGTCTTCTCGAAGCCCAGGATGAACTCGTCCTGGTACATGTTCTTCAAGTCGCTTGGTGCAAACGCCAGCACGTCAACCCGGCCGCCGGTTTCACCGTTGGACGAAACCGCACCCGGAGGTGGCTTGCCGCCGACGCCCGGAACCGGCTTCAGCCCAGTCGGCACGCCGTTGGCGTCGATACCGGTGTAGGTGAAGTAGTTGCGGGTGAAGGTCGACGCCGAGGCGCCGCGGATGGCGACGTTGTTCGGCAAGGCCAGGAAGTAGCGACCGACGTTGCCGAAGATCTTCAGCGACGAGTCACCAAAGACGTCCCAGCTGGCGCCGACGCGCGGAGCCCACTGGTTCTTGGCGTCCATGTAGGCTTCGCCGCGGTCGTTGGAGTTGGTGAACTGGTCGTTGCGCAGGCCCAGCGACAACAGGAAGTTGTCGGTCACCTGCCAGCGATCCTCGAGGTACCAAGCTTTCTGCTCCAGCGACATGCTGGTCGAGGTGAAGAACTTGTACTCATACACGTAGTAACCGTTGCCGCCCGGGGCGCCAACACCAAGTGCGGAACTCAGGTTGGTGTTCGGGTTGGCAACCTTGCCGTAGATGTAGCGCGGTGCAACCTGCGAGGTACCCTCGTTCTGGGCCTCGAACTTGATGTTGTCGACACCCAGGGTCAGGGTGTGGTCGCCAACCACCCACTCGAGGTCTGCACGCAGGCCATCGGTGTAGTCACGCGCATCCACGCCCTGGAAGCCGGGCTGG
>JBDSOZ010000124.1:0-2914 GCA_039914555.1 Luteimonas sp. | reverse complement strand
ATTCACGGCGTCCCCCGACTGATACCCACGTGCTCACGGCGGCCCATCACGAAGGAAGTGGCTGTTGGCTGTCGGCACGAAAAGCCAAGAGCCATCGCGCGCAAGGCGCGCTCCTACGGTTCGGCGGCGCGGTAGGAGTCAGCGGTCGCGGTTGACCGCGTAGCGGGCAAGGCCGCGGAGGGCGGCAACGTGGGGGTTTTCGGCGAGACCGTCGAGTGCATGCTCGGCGGCGCGCGCATAGTCGTTGGCGCGATCCAGGCTGTAATCGAGACTGCCGGCAGCCGCGATCGCGGCCAGCACCGCTGGCATCTGCCCGCTATCGCCATCGATGATCGCCGTCCGCAATACCGCTCGCGTCGCCTCGTCGGCATGCGCGATCGCATGGATCAGCGGCAGGGTCGCCTTGCCCTCGGCAAGATCGTCGCCCAGGTGCTTGCCGAGGGCCGCTTCGTCAGCCGAATAGTCGAGCACGTCGTCGGCGATCTGGAATGCGTAGCCCAGGTTCAGGCCGTAATCATCCAGTGCATCGCACGTGGCCGCGTCGGCGCCCGCAAGCAATGCACCCAGGCGAGTCGCCGCGGCAAACAACACCGCGGTCTTGCGTTCAATCACCCCGAGGTACGTGGTTTCATCGGTATCCGGGTTGCGCACGTGTAGCAGCTGCAACACTTCACCTTCCGCGATTCGGTTGGTGGTGTCGGCGAGGATTTGCATGACCGGCATCCGCTCCAGTTCCACCATCATCTGGAAACTGCGCGAATACAGGAAGTCGCCAACCAGCACACTGGCGGCGTTGCCCCAGACCGCATTGGCGGTGCGACGGCCACGGCGCAGGTCGGACTCGTCGACCACATCGTCGTGCAGCAGGGTCGAGGTGTGGATGAACTCGATCACCGCGGCCAACTGGTGCGCATCCGGTCCGACACCGCCGGCGCCGCCCCGCTGGCCGAGTGACGCTGCGGCCAGCAGCAGCAACATCGGCCGCAATCGCTTGCCGCCAGCCCCGATGATGTACCCGGCGACCTGGTTCACCAGGACCACGTCGGACGCCAGGCGGCGCCGGACCAGGGCGTCAACCGCGGCCATGTCGGCGGCGGCAAGCGCCTGGATCGCGGACAGCGATGGCGTGTCGTGGGTAGCAGGCCGGCTGGGTTGGGCGGTGTCCATGCGGGGTCCGGGACGGGGCAGCCCCAATTATGACGCAGGCGTAGTTTTCCGACCCGGAGCCACGGCATTGCCCGACTCGTGTCGGACGGACAGGTATAATCCAATGTCCACCCGCCCGCTCCCGGGCGACACCGGAAGGACAGCCATGGCCCGCGGCGTGAATAAAGTGATCCTGGTCGGAAACCTCGGCAACGACCCGGAAATGAAATACACCCAGGGTGGCATGGCGATCTGCACCCTCAGCCTGGCCACTTCGAGCGTGCGCAAGGACAAGGAAGGCAACCAGCAGGAACGCACCGAGTGGCATCGGGTGAAACTGTTTGGCAAGCTCGGCGAAATCGCCGGCGAGTACCTGAAAAAGGGCCGCCAGGTGTATATCGAAGGCTCGATCCGCTACGACAAGTTCACCGGCCAGGACGGCGTTGAAAAGTACTTCACCGATATTGTTGCCGACGAGATGCAGATGTTGGGCGGTGGTGGCGAAGGGCGTGGCGAGCCTCGCACCGAGCGCGAGGACCGTCCGCAACGCAGCACCCCGCAGCGGCGCGAGGCGCCTGCGGCCGGCGCCAAGGCGGAGTTCAGCGAAGACTTCGCGGACGACGATATCCCGTTCTGAGTTCGCAGCTCCACTCGTCCCCATTGAAGGAGAAGAATCCAGTGCCGACCTGGCTCGTCACCGGCGGTGCCGGTTTCATTGGTGCCAACTTCGTGCTGGAAGCAGTTGCTTCCGGGATCCGCATCGTCAACCTGGATGCGCTGACTTATGCCGGCAATCTAGAAACCCTCGCATCGCTGGATTCCGACCCGCGCCACGTGTTCGTGCACGGCGACATTGGCGATGGCGCCCTGGTTTCGCGGCTGCTGGCCGAGCATCGCCCAGCCGCAATCGTCAATTTTGCGGCCGAAAGCCATGTCGATCGCTCCATCGACGGTCCGGCTGCGTTCGTCCACACCAACGTGGTCGGGACCCTGGCGCTGCTCGAGGCGACGCGTGATTACTGGAAGGCGCTGGAGGGCTCCGAACGTACGGACTTCCGCTTCCTGCACGTCTCCACCGACGAGGTCTACGGATCGCTGGGCGAGACCGGCAAGTTCACCGAAGAAACCGCGTACGCCCCCAACTCGCCTTATTCCGCATCCAAGGCCGCATCCGACCACCTGGTGCGGGCGTTCCACCACACCTACGGATTGCCGGTGGTAACCACCAACTGCTCCAACAATTACGGTCCGTACCAGTTCCCCGAGAAGCTCATCCCGCTGATCATCGCCCGTGCCCTGGCCGGCGAACCGCTTCCGGTCTATGGCGACGGCTGCAACGTGCGCGACTGGTTGTACGTCGGCGACCACTGCGCCGCGATCCGGGCAGTACTCGAGCGCGGCCGCGTCGGCGAGACCTACAACGTCGGCGGTGACGCCGAGATGCAGAACATTGAAGTGGTCCGGAGCATCTGTGCATTGCTGGATGCGCGCCGCCCACGCGTCGATGGTCAGCCTCGTGAATCACAGATCACGTTTGTTGCCGATCGTCCAGGCCATGACCGGCGCTACGCAATCGATGCGTCGAAGCTGAAGTCAGAACTGGGGTGGGCACCCGCCCACAGCTTTGAACGCGGCATCGCTGGCACCGTCGATTGGTATCTGGACCACCAAGGCTGGGTGCAACGCGTGCTCGACGGCAGCTATCGACTTGAACGCATTGGTGGGGTCGCGGCATGACGATCGCACGCAAGGGCATCGTGCTGGCAGG
>JBDSOZ010000123.1:0-3091 GCA_039914555.1 Luteimonas sp. | reverse complement strand
GCGAACACGAGCGCATGACCCGCTGCGCCGAGGTGGTGCTGGAAAGCCTCGGCCTGCCGTATCGGCGCATGCTGTTGTGCAGCGGTGACATGGGCTTTTCGGCGAGCAAGACCTTCGACCTGGAAGTGTGGCTGCCTTCGCAGGGTGTCTATCGCGAGATTTCGTCCTGCTCCAACTGCAGCGACTTCCAGGCCCGGCGGATGCAGGCGCGCTGGCGCAATCCGGACAGCGGCAAGCCCGAACTCGTCCACACCCTCAATGGTTCCGGCGTTGCTGTGGGCCGCGCCCTGATCGCGGTGATGGAAAACTACCAGCAGGCCGACGGCAGCATTGAAGTGCCTGCGGTGCTGCAGCCCTACATGGGCGGTGCCGACCGCATAGCGTAGGCGCGGCCCTTGGCCGCGATCGCGCGCAAGGCGCGCTCCTACAATGCGGCTTTTACGGCGGCGATGAACGCCGGGTCGACGTCGCTACCCATCTTGTCGGTAGTGGCCAGCATGCGGCCATCGGCGTCGAGCAGGACCAAGGCGCTGGTGTGGTTGAACTCGCCGTCCGACAACTGCCGGTAGCGCACGTCAAGCACGCCCGCGACGTTGCGCACATCGGACAACTTCGGGCTTGCCAACACCCAGCGTGGATCCAGACGACGTTCCTTGGCCAGCTTGGCCAGGACCACCGGGGTGTCGCGAACCGGATCCATGCTGATGAACATGACTCCCAGTTTCCCTCGTTGCGCAGGGGTCAAGGCATGATCCACCGCCTTGCCGCTTTCCATGATCAACGGGCAGATGTAGCGGCAGGAGCTGTAGAACATCGTCACGATTTGCGGCCGCCCGCGGCGGCTGCGCCAGTCCCAGCGCTTGCCGTGCTGGTCGGTCAAGGGCAGGGGTAATTGGTAGAGGGAGTCGCTGGGGAGGGGCGCGGGTTTCGCAGTCGTGGTTTTCGTGATCGCGGCTTCGACCGCTCCTACGCTGGGGGCGGCGGAAGCCACGATCGCAACCCCAAATACAACCGCAAAAAACAATTTCATCGACGCGCACTCCTGGCGCAACGGAAGCCGAGGTTTGCAGTGGTGTCCCGGGCCTGGAGCGAAGACAACATCGCCACCCGCATCAACACCGCGTAGTTGTCGCGGTCGTTCATCGACAGCGCGCCTGCGCCGCAGAACTTCGTCTTGTCCGGATCACCCTGGTTGCGGCTCTCGGGATCGACCAGCAGCGAGGAAAAATCTTCTGTCCATTCCCACACCAGACCGTGCAGGTCCTGCACGCCGTAGACGTTCGGTGCCTGCAGTCCGGCCCGCGACAGCGCCTGGTTGGACGGTTTGGAATACCAGCCCAGGATGCGTTCGCGCCACAGTGGATCCTTGCGCGCGTCGCCCCGGGTTTCATCCGCGGCAGCGGCGAATTCCCATTCGTTCCAGGTCGGCAGGCGCGCTTCTTGGGCTTCGCAATAAGCCTGTGCCCCGAACCAGCTGACGTTCACCACCGGTTGCCCCGGCAAGGCCTTGGCACCGAGTGCCAGCGGACCAGACCAGTGCTGCAGGAAACGCTTCTCGGCCAGCACGCTGGGAACGCGATCGCGGCGCCATTGCGGGTTTGCCTTGACGAACGCCAGGTACTCGGCATTGGTCACCGGGCGCTTCTGCATCTCGAACGCCGCCAGTTTGACCTGGGTGGCGTCCTCGTACTTGAGCGTGGTGCGGAAGCTACCGCCTGGCAACTTCACCCACTGCGCGCCGCCGGCTGCAATGACAGCGGCGGCGGGGAGCACGAGTAAACCAATGGCGAGCAACTTGCGCATGGCCGTGATCAGTGACCTTCAGCGCTGCCGCCGCCGGTGTTGATCCCCGGGCCCTTGCGGATGGCTGCGGCTTCTTCCTTGGTCACGCGACCACCCGGGTTGCCCCAGCTGTTGAGCACGTAGGTGCTGATGTTGGCCACCTCGTCATCCGTGAGCTGTGCCATTGGCGGCATCACCGAGTTGTAGTCCTTGCCATTGACCTTGACCGGGCCCTGCAGGCCGTGGGTGATGATCGTGGCCACGCGCTTGGGGTCGGCCTTGATGTAGTCGGACTTGGCCAGTGGCGGGAACACGCCTTCCATGCCTTCGCCATTGCCCTGGTGGCAAGTCGAGCAGGTGCCGGCAAACAACGCCTGGCCGGCCTTGACCTGCTCCTCGACCGTGAGCGCGCCGGTCTTCTGCGCGGTGGCAGCGACACTCACCGCGGCCATGCTGGCGTTGGCCTGGTCACCGATGTACATCGCATCGACTTCCTTGCCCGAGTAGATGTCAGGGCGTTCCTTGCCTTCGGCCTTGAGGATCGCCAGCGCCCCCTTGTTGAACGCGCGGAAGATCGAGTGGTCGACCAGCACGTAGCTGCCCGGGACCTCGACGTGGAAGTCCATGATCGCGGCACCGCCGGACGGGATCAGGGTTGTCTGCACGTTCTCGTTGAAGCGGGTGCCACCTTCGAACCAGACCTTGTCGAAGATCTCGCCGATCACGTGGAAACTGGAGACCAGGTTCGGGCCGCCGTTGCCAACGAACAGGCGCACGTTCTCGCCGGTGTTGGCCTTGAGCGCGTTGTCACCGGTGAGCGAGCCTTCGCGGCCGTTGAACAACACATACGTCGGGTTCTCGTCGATCCCCTTTTGCATGTCGAAGGCCTGGTGGCCCTTTTCGCGGTAACGGCCGGCGGTGTAGAAGTCGCCCTGCATCACGTAGTACTCGCGATCGGCCGGCGGCAAACCTTCCGGTGGCTCGACCAGGATCAGGCCGTACATGCCGTTGGCGATATGCATGCCCACCGGCGCGGTGGCGCAGTGGTAGACGAACAAGCCGGCGTTGAGCGCCTTGAAGGTAAAGCGGGTGACGTGGCCTGGCGCGGTAAAGCTCGATGCAGCGCCGCCGCCCGGGCCGGTCACGCCGTGCAGGTCGATGTTATGCGGCATCTTGCTGTCGGGCATGTTGCGCAGGTGGAACTGCACGGTGTCGCCCTGGCGTACGCGGATGAAGCTGCCGGGAACCGTGCCGCCAAACGTCCAGAACGTGTAGGTGACGCCTTCGGAGATTTCCATTTCCTTTTCGA
>JBDSOZ010000113.1:0-3957 GCA_039914555.1 Luteimonas sp. | reverse complement strand
TTGACGCCTGGCGCATCGCATTCAACGACGACTACGGCCGGCCATTCGTGCCGGCAAAACAGCATTTCCGTTCCGAAACAGTCGACCTGCAACGCGGGGAAGTCGAGTGGAACGGTGGCAACCTGTATTTCAACCAGTGGGACTACGACTTCGTAGCCACGCAACAACAACCATGAGCACCGGGGAGACGAAATGAGCAGCACTCGCAACTTGCGCAAATCAGTACTTTGCATGGCGATGGGCGCCTGCCTCGCGTCGCTGGCCGCTGGCCCCGTGCTGGCCCAGAGCGTCACCGGTGCGGTCGCCGGTCGTGCGGAGGCGGGGGCCCAGGTCTCCGTGACCAACGCCGCCACCGGATTGACCCGCTCGGTGATCGTCAACGCTGACGGCAGCTATCGCCTCAGCCAGTTGCCGGTCGGCGATTACAGCCTGCAGGTTTCGCGCGACGGCAAGGCCGTGGGCGCACCGGTAGCAGTCGGTGTCTCGCTGGGCGGCACCACCACGGTGAACCTGGGCAACGAGGGCACCGTCGCCAACCTGGGAACCGTGCAGGTCGTGGGTGCGCGCGTGGTCAATCGCGTTGACGTCCACACCACCGAGTCGTCCACCAATGTCACCCGCCAGGAACTGGCACGGTTGCCGGTGGACCAGGGCCTGGGCGCTGTCGCGCTGCTGGCACCAGGCGTGGTGGCATCGGGCGCATCCTTCGGCGGCCTGACATTTGGCGGTTCATCGGTTGCCGAAAACGTCATCTACGTCAACGGCATGGACGTCACTGATCCCTATCGGCGCCAAGGTTACTCGTCGGTTCCATTTGCTTTCTACGAAGAATTCCAGGTCAAGACCGGCGGTTATTCCGCCGAGTTTGGCCGCAGCACCGGCGGCGTCATCAATGCCGTGACCCGATCGGGTGGCAACGAATTCCACGCCGGCGCCCAGGTGACCCTGGAACCTGCCGCGTTTGCCTCGGCCAAGACCGACCACTTCCACAGTGATGGCACCATTGACGAGCGCGATCGCACCAGCCGTGACGGCGGCCCGTTCTACAAGACCAATATCTGGGCATCCGGCGCCTTGGTGAAGGACAAGTTGTTCTTCTTCGGGATGTATGAAATCCGCAACAGCAAGCCGCGCGATATTGATACGACCCAAGCCTGGTATACCACCAGCAACAATGACTTCTGGGGTGGCAAGGTCGACTGGCACATCAGCGACAACCACCTGCTTGAACTGCTCGCGTTTTCCGACGCGGCCGAGTCGCGGACCAACAAGTACGCCTACAACTGGGCCACGGCCACGCTGGGTAATTGGAAGGGCAACAGCGCATCCGGTTCTGGCGGCGAGAACTGGTCGGCAACCTACACCGGCCACTTCGGCGACAACTTCGTCGCCAAGGCGATGTACGGTGTGAACAATCGCAGTGCGTCAAGTGGTACCCCGCTGGATGGTGATTGCAGCATCATCACCCGGTCTGGCAGCTACACCGGCGCATTCGGCGCGGCGACTACCCCGGAAGGTTGCCACCCGAGCAACAGCAGCATCAGCAGTCGCCTCGACAAACGCGTCGCCACGCGCCTGGATTTCGAATGGACGCTGGGCGACCACCTGGTTCGCTTCGGGCTGGACCACGAAGTGATGGACTCCAACAGCTCGGTGGTTTACCCCGGCGATGGGGTCAGCTACATGGCGCAAGCGGCCACTCCGGGTGGCGTGCTCCCGAACGGTGCAGTCGTGCCGGTTGGGGTCACCCGCATCATCGACGCGCGCCGCTACATCACGGGTGCCCCGGTCAGCACCAAGGCGCAAGCCTTCTACCTCGAAGACAACTGGAACGTCACCCCGAACCTGCTGCTGAACCTTGGCTTGCGGTTCGACCAGTTTGAAAACACCCTCGCGTCGGGCGCGACGTTTGCCAAGGCCGACTTCTCCGACATGATTGCGCCGCGCGTCGGTTTCAGCTGGGACATGAAGGGCGACGGCAGCACCAAGATCTTCGGCAACGCCGGTCGTTACTACATCCCGCTGACCAACAAGCTCACCGACTACTTCGGCGGTGGCACCACCGACGAGCACACCTATTACGTGCTCAATGGCTACACCCAGAAGAGCCATCCGCTCACCGGCGACCCGTACCTGGTGCCGAACCTGGGCGCCCAGCTCGGAGCCGTGAATACCGATGGCAACGTGATCGCGCCCACTGATGTGCGTACGGCGGTTTCGCGCGACCTGAAGCAGGTTTTCCAGGATGAATTCATCCTCGGATTCCAGCAGGCAATCAACCAGGAATGGTCGTATGGAGTCAGCGCGACTTTCCGCAAGATGACCCGCGCGGTCGAGGATGTGCGCACCAACCACATCGAGGGCTGCGCCTGGTATTCCGGCGACTGGCCGATCCTCAACCCGGGCGACCAGAACACCTTGTGGTGCCCGGACACCAAGTCCTGGGTGACATTCGACAACTCCAAGGACGGCTACAAGGCACTCGGCAGCAACGCGATCATGGGTTACAAGAAGCCGCGGCGCACCTACAAGGCGGTTGAATTCCAGCTCGACCGTGCCTGGGATGACAAATGGGCGTTCAACGCCAGCTACATCTGGTCCAAGTCCGAGGGCAACATCGAGGGTCCGGTGAATTCCGACACGGGCTACGCCGATACCAACCTGGTCCAGTACTACGATCACCCGGCCGTCAACGAACGCGATGGCGTCCTGTTCAATGACTACCGTCACCAGCTCAAACTGCGTGGCAGCTACAAAGTCAACGAGATGTGGAGCCTTGGCGCCACCTTGTCAGCACACTCCGGCGGCCCGATCACGGCGTTCGGCGTGCGCTGGCCGAACGACAACCGCAGTGCCGGTGGTCCCAGCGAATTCAGTGGCGGCGGTTCGGGTTGGCTGTGCACGGCGGCCTGCAGCGACTACAAGACCCGTCAGCTGGTTTACACCGAGCGCGGTGCGTTTGGCCGGATGCCTTGGGTGAAGAATCTCGGCGCGAGCGTGACCTGGACCCTGCCGGTGGAGGGAATCGACCTGAGCGCACGCTTCTCGGTCTACAACCTGCTCAACAGCCAATCCATGGTCAACCTGCATTCGCGCTACGAGAGCACGCCCGGCAACAAAATGCCGTACTTCGGTGAAGCCACGGGCTGGCAGTCGCCGCGTTACATGCAACTTGTCGTGACCTACAACTACTGAGCCATACCCCCTAGGCGGCCCGCTCGTCGGGCCGCCATTTTTTTGGGTGAAGGAAACAGCATCCATGCATCAAGACCGTGCCGGTGGCGATCCCGGCCGATGCGAAGGCGTCGACCTGCATGCGCTGGCTGCGCGCGAAGGCACGCCGTTGCACGTGTATTCCAGCGCGGCCATCCACGCACGGGTGCATGGCCTGCAGTCGGCGCTGACTGGCCTCGACGCAACCATCTGCTATGCGGTCAAGGCCAACAGCAACATGGCGATCCTGCGCATGATGGCCGACCACGGCGTGGGCGCCGATATCGTTTCTGGCGGTGAGCTTTGGCGCAGCCTGCGCGCCGGGGTCCCGGCCAGCCGCGTGGTCTTCTCCGGCGTCGGCAAGCGCGCAGGCGAGATCGTCCAGGCGCTGGACGCGGGCGTGGCCCGGTTCAACGTCGAATCACGGGCGGAGCTCGACTTGTTGCAGGAGATTGCGACGGCGCGCGCTGAAGTGGTGAAGGCCTCAGTGCGGATCAACCCCGACGTGGATGCACTGACCCACGCCAAGATTTCAACCGGCAAATCCGAAAACAAGTTCGGTGTCTCCATTGACGAAGCGCGCAGCTGGTTCGACACGGCAGCGCAGCGGCCGGCGGTGCAGCTGGACGGGCTGCACATGCATATTGGCTCGCAGATCCTGCAGATGGCGCCAATCCGCCAGGCACTGCAGCGCCTGGCCGGATTCTGGCGTGAGCTCGCGGCCGCCGGCCACACCGTGGCCAG
>JBDSOZ010000073.1:0-3813 GCA_039914555.1 Luteimonas sp. | reverse complement strand
CGGAACAGGGGGATCCGGAGATCCCCGCCGAACGCCGACATTGAGACTGGTGGTTGGGGAGGCTCGCGAGCCTCTCCCCCCACTTCACGAGATTCGTACTGTGGAGCCGCGCGACTGGGCGCGCAAGAGCGCCGTCAGGGTCAGCGTGGGACGAACGTATCGACTTCGATGGTTTCGAGGCGCTTTGCCGGCAATGGCCTGGAGGCACCCATCGGCGATGGCGCCACGATCATGGGGCGCGGGGAAAGTGAAGCCGGTACCGACTGCAATGGCGAGCGTTGCTGCAATTGCACTGGACGGGATTCCGGCGCGATCGGCGCCCTCTCTCCTTGCTCTTCGCGGCGACGCAGGACATTTCCGGCATCACTTTGCCCGGCACGACTTTGCCCGGCACGCTCGCCCATCCCGCCCAAGTCGCGCCACGGTGGCAACGGCCGATCCGGCGGCTGGCCATTGCCCGGAACGTTGCCACCGTTGTTGTCGCCAGGCGTCGGGCGTGGGCCCGGATTCGGATTCGGGCGCGGACCCTGGTTATTCGGCGGCCGCTGCGGATACCGGGGATAGCGCGGGTAGTACGCCGGCGGGTAGTAGGTGGGCGGGTAATAGGTCCGCGGGTAATAGGCCGGCGGATAGTAGGTCGGTGGGTAATAGCCAGGCGAGTAATAGCCGGAGTTCCCGTATTGGGAATAGCCATAGCCACCGCCGCCATACGGGGAGGACCCGTAGCCGCCGTAAACGTTGTAGCCGCTGCTGGGCTGGCCGTAGTAATAATCGCCACTGGCGCCGCCGCGGTACTGGTAGCTCGTGCAACCCGCCAGCAATGCGGCTGCGAGTGCAGGAAGGATCAGTTTGCGGATCATGGCGTTCGGTGTCCCCATTCGAATGTGGCCAGCATCGTGCCCAAGCCTTGAATCCCTGCTTAATCCTGGCCTGACCGCCCGCCTTGTTCCTGAACGGTTGCGTTTCCAGCACGCCATCCCCGCCCCGTAATACGATTGGACCATGGACCCCCGGCCGCCTTCGCTCCCCGATTTCAACGACGTGCTCGCCGCCGCCGCCCGGATCGCGCCACATGCGCATGTCACCCCGGTGCTGCGTTCGCGCACGCTGGACGCACTGGCCGGTTGCGAGCTGCACTTCAAGTGCGAACCCCTGCAACGTGCCGGCGCATTCAAGTTCCGTGGCGCCTGCAATGCGGTGTGGTCACTCAGTGAGGCCGAGGCCGCGCGTGGGGTGGTCACCCATTCATCCGGCAACCATGGCGGCGCACTCGCCCTGGCCGCACTGACCCGTGGCATCGCCTGCCATGTCGTGGTTCCGGAAGGCGTGGTCGCGGCCAAGCTGGTGGCAATCGAGGCCTACGGTGCAACCGTGCATCACTGCGCCCCCACCATCGCCGCGCGCGAGGCCATGGCGGCGCAGGTGCAACGCGATACCGGCGCCACGTTCGTGCATCCGTATACCCACCCGGACGTCATCGCCGGGCAGGGCACGGTCGCGATGGAGTTGCTCAACGCATGCCCGGGGCTCGATGCACTGGTGACGCCCGTCGGTGGTGGCGGACTGGCCGCGGGTTGCGCCTTGGCGCTGGCCGCACTCGCGCCAGGTTGCGAGCTGGTGCTGGCGGAGCCGCGCGGTGCCGGCGATACCGCGGCGTCCCTGGCGGCCGGCATGCTGACCCTGGATTTCGTCCCCGACACCATCTGCGACGGCTTGCGCGGCACCCTTGGCGCGCCTGGCTTCGCGATCCTGAAGGCGCATGGTGCGCAGGTTGAGTTGGTCGACGATGTCGACGTGCTTGCGGCGATGCGCCTGCTGTGGACCCGGTTGAAGCTGGTGGTCGAGCCGTCCTCGGCGATCGCCTTGGCGGCGGTGCTGCAGGCCCCGGCGCGTTTTGCCGGGCGCAAGGTCGGCATCATCCTCAGCGGTGGCAACGTCGACCTCGACAACCTGCCGTTCCGCCAACCCTGATCGAGTGATTGCTACGTAGGAGCGGCCCTTGGCCGCGATCGCGCGCAAGGCGCGCTCCTACGACCGCTTCGCGCAAGGCGCGCTCCTACGACCGCATCGCGCAAGGCGCGCTCCTACGGGGCGCGGCGACGGATGGGGATGTTGCTGGCCGGGAAGCTGGCGATCTCGCTCCCCTGTTCGCGGATCGGTGCGCCTGCGGGTGGCGCCCAGGCCATGGCAGTGATGATCTCCCAGCTTGCGGGCAAGCCGTTGCCGTCGCCGAATCCACGCGCGTAAGCCTCGGCCGCACGCGCGAAACGCGCCTTCCCGGTCAAGGTATGGCGGCGCGTGTGCAAGGCATTGGTCGCGCCCAGGGTGCGCAATTCCCGCATCAAGGCCGGCAGGTCCGGGTATCGGGAATGGGTGACATCACGATCCAGCACCGGATCGCGGAAGCCTGCGTGCATCAACGCGTCGCCGAACTGTGCGATCGACGCAAACGGGCTCACATGCTGGGTGTCGGCATCGGCTTCGGCAAACGCCTCGCGCAACTCGTACAAGGTATCCGGGCCGAAGGTCGACACCAGCAACATCCCTCCCGGGCGCAGCACCCGCCGGAAGCCGGCGAATACCGCCGGCAGGTCGTCCACCCATTGCAGGCACAAGTTGGAGAACAGCAGGTCGACACTGTCGGCTGCGAACGGCAGTGCTCGCGCATCGGCGCACACCCGATCAATGTTGCGTCGCAAGGGATGCCAGCGTTCGCGGCGGCGTGCTTCGCGCAGCATGGGCAAGGCCAGGTCGATGGCCACGACCTGTGCCTTTGGCCAGCGCCCGCGCATCGCCATGGCGGCGCGACCGGTTCCGCTGCCGAGGTCGAGCACGCATTGCGGCAGCCGTTCAGTGCCATGGCGCGTTGCGTGGTAATCCAGTGACTCCAGCAGCTGCGCCTCGACTTCGCGCTGCAAGCTCGCCGCCGCATCGTAGCCGGCCGCTGCGCGCGAGAACGCACGCCGCACCTGGCGCGCATCGAAAGTGTCAACGGCGCTCATCGATTGGCGTCCAGGAAGGTGTTGATGGTCGCCGCAACTTCGTCGGCATGGGTCAGGAACGGCGCATGCCCCGCGTGTTCGACCACGTGCAGCGACGCGGTCGCTGACAATGCCGCGGCCTCGCGCATCGCGAGTGGATTGACCAGCCGGTCGCGACGCCCACCCAACCACAGGACGGGTACCTGCAACCCGGGCAGTTCGCCGCGCAGGTCGGTTGATTCCAGCAATTCCAATCCCTGCCTGAGCACGGATGCCGCCGGTTCGCCGCGTGCGAACAAGGCGTCCCGCAGCACCCGGACCTCGTCTTTCGCATGTTCCGAGCCGAATGCCTCGAGCGCAACAAAGCGCTCGAGGGTGGCGCGATAGTCGTTGCGCAGGCCAGTGGCGAAGTCGTGGAACACCTCCGCGGAGACGCCGGATTTCCAGTCTTCGCCAGCAACGAAGCGCGGACTCGCGCACAGCATCACCAGCGCCGGCACCTGGGCCGGCTGGGTGGCCGCCGCATGCAGCGCGAACAGCCCGCCCATCGACCATCCGCACCAGGGTGCGGCGGGAACTGCTGCAAGGATGGCATCCACACAAGGCTGCAACTGCAGCGGCACGTTGCAGTCGCGGCTATGGCCGTGGCCTGGCAGGTCGACCACGTACAAGCGATGGCGGGCGCGCAAACGCTCCACCAATGGCGCGAACACGCCTCCATGCATGGCCCAGCCATGCAGCAACACCAGCGGCGGGCCTTCGCCGGCGATTTCAACGTGCAACGGTCCGCTCATGCGCCGCGATCCGTACGCAAGGTGCGCGCATGCAGCGC
>JBDSOZ010000194.1:0-7502 GCA_039914555.1 Luteimonas sp. | reverse complement strand
GAGCCGTTGTCGACCACCCGGATCCAGCCGACGCCATCGGCAGCCCGCAAGCGCGAAAGGCAGGTGTCGATGCTGCTGGCGCTGTGGTGGGTCACCACCACTGCAGCAATATCGGCAGCGATGTTCGCGGCGTTCATCCTTCCAGGCCCAGCGCGACCTGCGCGGGAAACGCGAGTTCCGCCTGCTGCTGCGCGACGTCCACCGCGGCAAGCCGATGCGACAGTTCTTCGCGCAACGCCGCAAGCGGATCCTGCATCAGGAAATTGGCCAGGCGTGGGTGCCACGCCGGCCAGCGTGCGGCCAGGCCGTCGAGGTCGCCGTCGGCCGGTGCGCCTTCGTCGCCGCGCGCCACGAATGCGGTCTCGCACAGGACGTTCCGCCATCCCATTGCCGCGAGCCGCAACGACAGATCCACCAGCGCGGCGTACCAGGACCCGTAGCTCGCCGCGTCCAGGCCACCGGTGCGTTTGCGCGCGCTGCCCCGCAGCAGCACCGCGTGTGCGACCGCGGCCGGCAGTTCGGGATGACGCGGCGGCATCGCCGCGCAGGCCACGCCAATCCTGGCCAGGTCCGCGGGCACGGGTGAAATCTCGCCGACCCGCGGCCATGCCGCCGCTTCTCCGGCATTGCACCAAGCGGTTGCAGTGGCAATGGCCGGATCGCGGGCGAAACACGCGCCCAGTTGCGCCAACCAACCCGGCGCGGGAATGGCATCGGCAGCAAGCACCGCGACGTCGGTGTCGCCGCAGGCTGACAAGGCCTGGTCGATGTGGGCGACCTCGCCAACGCCATGGCGGCGGCGACTGTAATCAGCGGCGAGCGGCGTCGTGGCAAGCCAGCGTTCGATGATCGCCAGTCCGCGAGGACCCGCCCGGGCATCGTCGGCCAACCAGACCCGGGTGCCTGCAGGCGTGCCGGCATCGAGTGCGGCCAGGCAGGCGTCGAGCGCGTCATCGTCGGTCCCGACCGGGAGCAGCACGATCGGGAGTTGGCTTCCCGCCATCAGCATGCGGCCATCAGCACGCCGCCGTCGTCAGCCCAGGGCAGCGCGTGCGTTGCGGAACATGCGCAGCCACGGAGACTCCTCGGGCCAATCGGCCGGCGACCAACTCAAGTTGACCCGACGCGGGGTGCGTTCGGGATGTGGCATCAAGATCGTCGCGCGCCCGTCTTCGCTGCTGAATCCTGCCACCCCATCCGGGGAACCATTTGGATTGGCCGGGTACGTTGTGGCAACGCTGCCATCGCCGTCCACGTAACGCAAGGCCACTCGCGCCGCCAACCGATCCACCGGACGCGCGAACTCGACCCGGCCTTCGCCATGGGCAATCGATACCGGAATCCGCGACCCCGCCATCCCGCGCAGCAACCAGGACGGCGATTGCACCACCTCGAGCATCCCCAGGCGCGCTTCGAACTGCTCGCTGCGATTGCGCAGGAAGCGCGGCCAATGATCGGTGCCCGGGATGATCGGCTTGAGCTGGCTCATCATCTGGCAGCCGTTGCACACGCCCAACGAGAACGCGTCTTCGCGCGCAAAGAACTCGGCGAACATGTCGCGCAGTTGCGGCCGCTCGAGGATGCTGGTGGCCCAGCCGCGGCCAGCGCCAAGGACGTCGCCGTAACTGAAGCCGCCGCAGGCCGCAAAACCGTGGAAATCCTGCAAGCGCATGCGCCCGGCAACCAGGTCGCTCATGTGCACGTCGTAGGCGCGGAAACCCGCACGCTCGAACGCCGATGCCATTTCGATCTGGCCGTTGACGCCCTGCTCGCGCAGGATCGCGACCTTCGGCCTGGCACCACGGGCAACGAACGGCGCGGCAATGTCGTCGCCCGGATCGAACGTGAGGTGCGGCTGCAATCCAGGCGCTTCGAAGCTGGAAGCCGCAGCCAGCTCCTCGTCGGCGCATTCCGGGTTGTCGCGCAAGCGTTGCATGGCATGGCTCACCGACCACCAGGCTTGGAAGAGTTCCTGCCAATGCCAGTCGGCCAGGACCTTGCCGTCATCCAGTACCCGGATCCGCGGTGCTGCCGTGGGCCGCGCGATCCGTTGCGCGCAGTCAACCAGGCCATGGCGCGCAACCAGGTCGGCAAACGCCGCGCGGTCTTCGCAATCAATCTGCACGACCGCACCAAGCTCTTCGTTGAACAGGGTCCGGAACACGTCGTCAATCCGGTCCGCGCCCCAGCCGTCGAGCACGATGTCCAGTCCCAGGTGCGAGCAGAACGCCATTTCCGCCAACGCCGCAAATGCGCCACCGTCGGAACGATCGTGATAGGCCAGCAACAGGCCAGCCTTGCGTGCATCGCGGATCAACTCGAAAAAGGCGCGCAGGCGGCGCGGATCTTCGATGTCCGGGACCCCGACACCGTCACCTTCACCGCAGAATGCCGGCATCCCCGCCGGTCCACCGGCCTGCAGGCCGCCCGCGTGTGGATGGCACTGCGCCAGGATCGATCCGCCCATGCGTTGGCGCCCGGCACCCAGCCCGATCAGCCACAACTCGCTCTCGCCGACCGACGACATCAGCGGCGTCAGCTGCCCACGCACGTCCGCGACCGGCGCAAACGCGGTCACCACCAGTGACACCGGCGACACCGACTTGTGCGAGGTGTCGCCTTCGGTCCATTGCGCCTGCATCGACAAGGAATCCTTGCCCACCGGTATCGCCAATTCCAGTTGCGGACACAGCTCCATCGCAATCGCGCGCACCGCATCGAACAGGCGTGCGTCCTCGCCGGGATGGCCGGCCGCTGCCATCCAGTTGGCGGACAACTTGATCCGGTCGAGGGTGTCGATCGGCGCCGCACACAGGTTGGTGATCGCTTCGCCAACAGCCATGCGTGCCGCCGCGGCGGCGTCGAGCAAGGCCAGCGGCGTACGCTCGCCAATGGCCATCGCCTCGCCAGAAAATCCGCTGTAGTCCGAGAGGGTGATCGCGCAATCAGCAACCGGAAGCTGCCATGGCCCGACCATCTGGTCGCGCACGGTCAGGCCGCCAACGCTGCGATCGCCGATCGTGACCAGGAATGATTTCGACGCCACGGTCGGATGCGCGAGCACCAGCAAGCCCGCGTCACGCAATTGCAGTTGGCTGGTATCGAGTTGTGGCCAGCGGGGCGGCGGCGGACGGCTGGTTTCACGGTGCATCTTCGGCGGCTTGCCGAACAGCAGGTCCATCGGCAGGTCGATCGGGTGCTGCACGGAGCCGGCGGAGTCAACGGTCGCGCCATGGCCAACGACGAGGCGCTCTTCCGAGGTCGCCACCCCCACCACTACGAACGGGCAGCGCTCGCGCAGGCAAATCGCAGCGAACTCGGCCACCCGCTCCTGTGGCAGGCCCAGCACGTAACGTTCCTGCGACTCGTTGCACCACAGCTGCAGCGGCGACAACGATGGGTCGTCGCGGGGCACCAGGTCGAGGTCGATGACCCCGCCGACCGCGGAATCGTGCAGCAATTCCGGGATCGCGTTGGACAATCCGCCCGCGCCAACGTCATGGATCGACGCCATTGGATTGCGCTCGCCGAGCCCGACGCAGCGATCGATCACTTCCTGGCAGCGGCGCTGCATTTCCGGGTTGTCGCGTTGCACGCTGGCAAAGTCGAGATCCTCGGCGCTCTCGCCGGAGGCCACCGAACTGGCGGCGCTGCCACCCAAGCCGATCAGCATGGCCGGGCCGCCAAGCACGATCACCGCGTCTCCAGGCTTCAATGCGAGCTTGGCCACCATCGGCCGATCCATCGCGCCAAGGCCGCCGGCCAACATGATCGGCTTGTCATAGGCGCGCACCGGCCTGCTTCCATCGCGATCGTTGCCTTCAGGCAACTCGAAGCTGCGAAAATAGCCGGTGAGCACCGGGCGGCCGAACTCGTTGTTGAACGCCGCCGCGCCAATCGGGCCGTCGAGCATGATGTCCAGTGCCGGGGCCATTCGCGGGTTGAGTCCGCGCGGCGGCCCTTTGCCAAACTGTTCCCACGGCTGCGGCAGCGTCGGGATGCGCAGGTGCGAAACGCTGAAGCCGCTGAGCCCAGCCTTGGGCTTGCCACCGCGGCCGGTCGCGCCTTCGTCGCGGATTTCGCCGCCGGCGCCGGTGGCTGCGCCCGGGAACGGCGCGATTGCGGTGGGGTGGTTGTGGGTTTCGACCTTGATGCAGAAGGCGCTGTCGGCGCGCGGTTCAGCGCGATACTCGTGCGACTCCGGATCCGGGCGATAACGGTGCGCAGCAAAACCTTCGACCACCGCAGCGTTGTCGCTGTAGGCCGATAACGTATGCCGCGGGGTCGTGGCGTGGGTGTGGCGGATCATCCCGAACAAGGTCACCGGGCGCCCGTTGGCCTGCGCTTCACGGCCATCGATGGTCCAGCTGGCGTTGAAGATCTTGTGCCGGCAATGCTCGGAGTTGGCCTGCGCGAACATCATCAGTTCGACGTCCGACGGGTCGCGTCCGAGTTCGCCAAACCGTGCGCGCAGGTACTCGATTTCGTCATCGGCCAGGGCCAGGCCAAGGCGCGCATTGGCCGCTTCCAGCTGCGCCAACGCGATCCGTTGCAACTTGCCCGGCGCGGGCGTCGCAAACATCGCCTGGCCCTGGTCGCGGGTGTCAACCAGCGACTGGGTCATCGGGTCGTGCAGCCATTTCGCCGCAAGCGCCTGCAGCCCGGGTTGCGTGGGCCAACCCTCCAGGTCGATGCGGGTTCCGCGTTCGACCCGCTTCACCGGCAGTTGGGCACCGTGCAACAACTCGGTGGCCTTGCTGGCCCATGGCGAGATCGTGCCCAGGCGCGGCAGCACAAAGCGCGACAAGGTGCCCGCAGTTTCCGGCTGGAATACGTCCGTGGCCTGCAGGATCCGCTGCAACGTCGCCGGGTCCGGCGTGGCGCCACTCTCGGGCTCCACCCAATAGGTGAACCAGGCGCCGACAACGCGCAAATCAGGGGCGATGGCCATGAGCCGGGCTTGCAGCCGCTCGAGGCGGAACAGCGACAGGGCCGGTAGGCCCTCTAGGACGATCATGTCCGGCAGGAACCGTGTGGAAACGGGCCGCCTATTGTACCTATGGCGCGCCGGTGGCGGTGCTGGCGACCGGCTTGCTGCCCGCGGCCAGTTTGTCCAGCATCGCCCGCATCTGCGCTGGCGGCACATACCCACCCAACTGGGTGCCGTCGGCGGTCAGCACCATCGGTGTCCCGTTCAAGCCCATGCGCTGGCCCAGGGTGTACTGCATCGCCACCGGATTGGTGCACTTGCGCGTTGCCACCGGCCGGTCGTTCTTGGCATCGGTCAGCGCCTGCTTTCGATCCGTGGCGCACCACACCGATTCCATCTTGCGGAAATCCTCGCTGGCCAGGCCCATGCGCGGGAATGCCACGTACTGGATCGCGATCCCCTGCGCGTTGTACTCGCCGATCTCGCCATGCATCTTGCGGCAGTAGCCGCATTCGACATCGGTGAACACGGTCACGGTGTACTTCGGGTTGGCCGGCGCGAACACGATCCGGTCCGACACCGGGATGCTGCGCAACAGCTTGACCCTGACTGCGGCCATCGCCGCCACGCCCAGGTCGAGTCGATTGGCAACGTCATACAACGTTCCCTGCAACAGGTACTTGCCATCGTTGCTGATGTAGATGACCTGACCACCGACAATCGCCTGCTGGAAGCCGGGCAGCGGTGCGTCCGTGATGCCCTCAACCGGCATCTTCGGGTCGATCGACAGCAGTGCATCGCGCGCACGTGCTGCTGCGGTTCCAGGTGCGACGGCGGCCGCAGCAATCGCAGGCTGGGTCGAGGTTGCGGGAGTCGCATCCTGGGCACAGGCGGACAAGCTGGTGCTGGCGAGCAGCAATGCGAGGATGGTCTTCATGCGCCAATTATCGCACTCCAATGCCTTCAACCGCGTGGATGGTGGTGCTGGTGCAGGCGCTTGAGCTGTTCCCGTGCCACCAGGGTGTAGATCTGGGTGGTGGACAAGGAGGCGTGGCCAAGCAACATCTGCAGCGCGCGCAGGTCGGCGCCATGATTGAGCAGATGGGTGGCAAAGCTGTGGCGCAGGCCGTGGGGGCTGATCCTGCCGGGGTCGATGCCGGCAACCACGGCGTAACGCTTCACCAGTTGCCAGAACTGCTGGCGGCTGGGCGCGGCACCGCTGGCGTTGATGAACAGGGCCGCCAATGCCCGCTTGCCCGCAAGTTGCGGGCGCGCCTCGTCGAGATAGCGTTGCAACCAGTGCTGTGCTTCCTCGCCCAGCGGCACTAACCGCTCCTTGCTGCCCTTGCCGGTCACCCGCAGCACACCCTGGCGCAGGTTGATCGCGGTCGCCGGCAAGCTCACCAGTTCGGTGACACGCAGGCCGCAGGCGTACATCAGTTCCAGCATGGCGCGATCACGCAGGCCGGTGGGCGTGGCGGTGTCCGGCGCGAGCAGAAGCGCCTCGATGCGCGATTCCGGCAAGGCCTTGGGCAAGGAGCGCGGCAGTTTCGGGGGGTCGAGCAATGCGGTCGGGTCATCGCTGCGTTGGCCGCGGCGCACGGCCAGGGCGAAATACCCGCGCAGCGCCGACAACAATCGCGCATTGCTGCGCGGCGAATAACCATCGCGGGCGCGGGCGCCAAGGAAATCGTAAAGCGCGCTCC
This sequence comes from Luteimonas sp., assembly GCA_039914555.1. Lineage (GTDB taxonomy): Bacteria > Pseudomonadota > Gammaproteobacteria > Xanthomonadales > Xanthomonadaceae > Cognatiluteimonas. The sequence goes on along the minus strand of JBDSOZ010000194.1, from coordinate 866 downwards.
GGTCGGCGCCAGCCAGGCCGCCGTCATCGCCATTGCGCCAGCGCGCAAACCCTTCGAGATCGCGACGGTAGCTGGCCAGGGTCTGGCGTGACAGGCCCTGCTCGGCCCAGGCGGCATCCAGGAATGCTTCAATCGCGGCCGCATCGGTGTCTCGCAACGGCGGCAGGGCGATGGTTTTTGCGCGGCGCTCAGCGGGGGTGGCGCTGCTCATTTCAGTGGCGCTGCAGGCGGGTGTTGCTGGCGCGGTCGTGCCAGGCGAGGCGATCGCGGTCGATCCAGGCCCACCAGAACCCCGCGCCGGCAAGCAGCAACGAGAGCGAGCCGACGGCATAGCGTTTGGCAAGTGCGCGCAGAGGTGGACGTTCGCCATCAGCCGCCACGATCCGCAGTCGCCACGGGCGCATGCCCAGGGTCTGTCCGCCACGATGCCAACTCAGCACGGCGTAGCCGCCGGCCAGCAGCCAGCAAACGATCCATAACCCGATCTGCAGGGGACTGAACGGGGCGATGTTCTGGCGGGCGCCGTGGCCGTCGAGGTAATACCCAAGGGTGAATGCGGCCGAGGCCAGCATCCATAACGCCAGTACCGGCAGCAGGTCATAAAGCAGTGCCAGCATTCGCCACCCAACCAGCGCGCGCGGTTTGTCCGCCATCTCATCCATCCCCGCAGCATAAATCGTAGGAGCGCGCCACGCGCGATACCCACTCCCCCGAGGAGCGCACCGTGCGCGGGAAAAGCGCCAACGGCCGCGTCTTCGGCCGGGGCGCCGCGCAGCGGGGACCATGGCCCCGCCGCTCCCTCCAGTCATCCTGACTGAGGTCGCGGCCGCGGCCATCCATGGCCGCTTCGGGATCCAGGATCCCCG
>JBDSOZ010000108.1:0-3932 GCA_039914555.1 Luteimonas sp. | reverse complement strand
AGGCCAGCACCATCGCCATCACCATGCCCTTGCGCTGGCCCTCGACACTGGGTCCGTCCACGGCCGCAACCAAAGCGGCGATCCCGATGAAAATGGCGAAGAACACCAGGAACAAGCTGCGTTCGATCGGCTTGACCGATGCTGTAACCACCGCCACCCCGGTGTTCATCCGGCCACCTCGATGAACAAGTCTTCGAGCGCGAGGTCATGGCGCTCCTTCAGCGAGTCGAGCTCCGCATGCAGGACGATACGGCCGGCTTGCATGAAGGCAACATGCGATGCGACCCGCTCCAGGTCGGACATGATGTGGGTGGAAAACAGCACCGTGGTACCGGACTCACCGGCGCGCATTGCAATCTCGCGCAGCAGGTCACGCCGCGCCACCGGATCCAGTGCTGCCGCGGGTTCGTCCAGCACCAGCAGGTCCGGTTGCGACGCCAGTGCGCGCAACACCGCCACCCGTTGGCGCTCGCCAGGGGAAAGCCTGGCCAGCATCTTGTTGCGCGGCAGGTCCCAGCGCGACAAGGCCTTGTCGACGTAATCTGCGTCCCAGCGCGGATAGAAGCGACCGACGAAGTCGAACATCTGTCCAACTTCCAGCCAGCCCAGCGCCGTTGGCTGTTGCGGCACATATCCAAGCCGTGCCTTGGCGGCATCATCCATCCGCAATGACGGCTGGCCCCAGGTCTCGGCGTGCCCGGCATCCACTTCGATCAAGCCGAGCAAGGCGCGGATCAAAGTCGACTTGCCCGCACCATTGCGTCCGACCAGGCCAAGTACCGAGCCGCGCTCGAGCTCAAGCGAAACTTCCGCCAGCACGGTCCGGCCGTCGTAGCGCTTTTCCAGGCCGATCGCGCGTAGCGGCGCGACCGCAAGGTGTTCCTTCATCACTGCACTCATGGGTCTTTCCTCATGCGTCGTTCCAGCCGGGCGAGCACCTCGTCCGGCGCAAGTTCCAGTTCGCGCGCCTGCCGCGCGAGCGTGTCCATGAGTGGCTGCAGCAGCGCCCAACGTTGTGCGAGCGGATGCTGCGTGCGACGCCCCTGGGTGGCCACCGCCATGCCCTTGCCGCGCAGGCGTTCAAGCACGCCTTCGGCCTCAAGTTGGCTGTAGGCCTTGGACACGGTCATGGGGTTGATCGCGTGCACCGAGGCCACCTCGCGCACGGACGGCAGCAGCTGGCCAGGCGCCAGTTGGCCACCGGCGACCAGGCGCCGCACCTGTTCGGCAATCTGGCGGTAGATCGGTTCGACCGCCGAGGGTTGGATGTGCAACATCACTGCGTCCATGTGTATCAGTACAACAATACACATGGCGGTTGTCAAGTGGGCCCGGACCGGTACGATCCCCGAAAGAGAAGCCGCCCGAGCCATCGATGCTGATTGCGTTCAACAAGCCTTACGGGGTGCTGTGCCAGTTCACCGATCGCAGCGCCACGCCGCGGCCGACACTGGCGGGATTCGGATTGCCTGGCGGGGTGTACCCGGCCGGCCGTCTCGACTTTGACTCCGAGGGCCTGTTGCTGCTGACCGATGATGGCCAGTTGGCCCACACGCTCACCGATCCCCGGCACAAGCTGGAGAAGACCTATTGGGTGCAGGTGGAAGGCGAACCCGACGACCAGCAACTGCAAGCCCTGCGCACCGGCCTCGTCCTCAACGATGGTGCGACCTTGCCGGCACGCGCGCGCCGCATCGAACCGCCTGGTTTGTGGCCACGCCAACCACCGGTGCGGTTTCGCAAGTCCGTGGCAGACGCCTGGCTGGAACTGGTGCTGCGTGAAGGCCGCAATCGGCAGGTCCGGCGCATGACGGCGGCCGTGGGCTTGCCGACATTGCGGCTGGTGCGCGCTGCCATCGGGCCGCATGGGTTGGCAGGGCTGGCGCCAGGGCATTGGAGCGCTACTTCCGCTGCCGGTGACTTTAGCTGAACGATTCACGCGGCCTTAACAAACTTTGCGGGAATTCCCCTGCGTTCTGATAGCTTAACCGGGTCACCGATTGCGGCCTCCCGGGGAAGGGGCGAGTCGGCCTTCCTGCTCGACGGAAATTGAATGACCAATCCGGCAATGAATGCTGGCCCGCCTTCGGCAACGGGCGCGTCTTCCCAAGCCTACCCGTCCGCGGGCCAGATGCCCGCTGGGTCGATCATCGTGGTCGACGACCAGCCCGCCAACCTGCGCGCGGTCAGTGCGCTGTTGATGGGCCAGGGCTACGAGGTGCACACCGCGGGTACTGGCGAAGAAGCGCTCGCGCTGTCGGCGCGACAGGTACCGGACCTGTGGCTGCTCGACATGATGATGCCGGGAATGGACGGTTTCGAGTTGCTCGCGCAGCTCAAGATGCACCCGGAACTGCACAAGGTGCCGGCGATCTTCCTCACCGCGGCGCAGGATCGCGAGTTGTTGCTGCGCGCGTTCGACGCCGGTGCAGTCGACTACGTCACCAAACCATTCATCCCCGAGGAACTGTTGGCGCGGGTTGCCGCGCACCTGGGCTTGAAGCTGACCCGCGACCGCTTCGAGCGGGTCGCGCGCCAGCGCCAGGAGCTGGTGAACCTGGTCGCGCACGACCTGAAGAACCCGCTGAGCAGCGTGCTGTTCGCCAGTGATGTATTGCGCAATGGCGGCTGCAAGCCTGAGCGCATCCCGCGCTACCTGGAAATGATCCATGAGAGCGCTGCCGATGCCCTCGGCTATATCCGTCGCTACCTGGAAACCCAGGCCAAGCAGGCAACGTGTCGCGATATAACTGTTTCCGCCCCCCTCGACGAAACCCTGGAGTGGGTGGTGCAGCGCTACGAATTGCAGCTGGAAAGCCGCGGCATGCGCTTGCAGGTGGTTACTCCCCCCACCCAATGCCATGTCGCGATCGACGGCCTGGTGCTGCGCCAGGTGGTGGAAAACCTGGTCAGCAATGCGATGAAATACGCGCCCGGCAGCAAGGTGGATTTGTCGATCCGCAACAGCGCGCCCGGTTTCTGGCAATTGCTGGTGGAGGATCGTGGCCCGGGCGTGTCGTCGGCACGCCAGCACCAGCTATTCCGGCCATTCACGCGCTTGAGCGATGTGGCCACCGCCGATGATGGCCTTTCCAGCGGATTGGGCCTATCGCTGGCCAAGGACATCCTCTCGGACTACGACGGCAACCTCTGGTATGAGGATCGCGAGGGCGGCGGCGCGCGTTTCGTGGTTGAGCTGCCGGTCTCGGCGGAGTCCTAAGCACTCCCCAGCGGCAGCACTCCCGAGCGGAGCTAGGACTTGGTCGTTGCCTTGCGGGTCCGCGGTGCCCGGCGCGCTTCGATCCGACGGGTCTTGCCATCGGTGGTTTCGTCCAGCTCGCGCCGCTTTGCATGCCGGCGCGCAGCAAGCCACAGCAAACCGGCGCCAACCACGGCGGCAGCGGCTACTGCAGGATTGCGACGCACCGCGCGGGTGACCACACGACCGCCTGTTTTCATCGCGGCCACCGCTGCGCCGGTTTCAATCCATTGCATGGCCTTGCTAGGGACCACGTGCTTGACGCTGCCGGCAAGTTGCGCCGCGCGTTGCGGCAGTGTGGCGAGTGGGTTGTTCATCACGCAGACTCCTGTGGCTGATGGCCGCAAGTCTGGGCAAGGCGATGTTGTTTGGATGTGATGCAGCGGGATCGCGAGGGCAAACGTTCAGCCACGCGGCCTGGCGCGGTGGGTGGCAGCAGCGGACCAGGGATCTTCAGGCCAGGGGTGGCGAGGGTAACGGCCTTTCATTTCCTTGCGCACATCCGGCCAGGTGCGTTCCCAAAAGCCGCGCAGGTCCTGGGTGACCTGCACTGGCCGGCCTGCCGGAGACAGCAGGTGCAGGGTCAGCGCGACCCGGCCATCGACGACGCGCGGGGTATCGGCGAGGCCGAACAGCTCCTGCATCTTGACCGCAAGCACCGGCGACTGTGGCG
>JBDSOZ010000090.1:0-3103 GCA_039914555.1 Luteimonas sp. | reverse complement strand
TCAGGCACGGTGTTCGACCGCCAGGTACGGTGCCGAACGCATCTCCACCAGGCGCGAGGAGGTGCGCTCGAATGCAGCGGCCATGCGTTCGCCGGTGTACAGCGCCATTGGCGCGGCGTCCGCGCTGCAGACCAGGTTGACGTGGCGATCGTAGAGTTCATCCACCAGGGTGATGAAGCGGCGCGCACTGTCGTCCATGCCCGCATCCATCACCGGGATGCCGCCAAGCAGCACGGTGTGGAATTCGCATGCAATCTCGATGTAATCGGCGGCCGCGCGCGGACCTTCGCACAACGCGCCGAAGTCGAACCAGGCCATGCCGTCGCAGCGCGCACGCACCGCGATCCTGCGGCCTTCGAGTTGGATACTGCCGTCGCGGTGGCAATCATCGCCGTCGAGTTCATGCCAGCGACGTTCCAGCCAGGCGTCTGATTCCGCGTCCAGTGGCTGCCGGTACACCGGCGAACGGGTCAACGCGCGCAATCGGTAATCCTGCGGGCTGTCCAGTTGCAACACCACGCACTGGCGCTCGAGCAGGTCGATCGCCGGCAGGAAGCGCGCGCGTTGCAGTCCATCCTTGTACAGGCCCGCCGGGGCGATGTTGGAGCTGGTGACCAGGACCACGCCTTCGGCAAACAGGTGTTCCAGCAAGCGACCCAGGAGCATGGCGTCGCCAATGTCGCTGACAAAGAACTCGTCCAGTACCAGCACCTGGAATTGCGTCCGCCATTCGCGTGCGATCGCAACCAAAGGATCGCGTTCGCCGGCGTGGGCGCGTAGCCGCTCATTCACCGAGCGCATGAACCGGTGGAAGTGGGTGCGCCGTTTTTGTGCCAGTGGCAGGCCTTCGAAGAACAGATCGATCAGGAAGGTCTTGCCGCGGCCGACGCTGCCCCACAAATAGAGTCCACGCGGCGCTTGCGGGCGTTGCCCGAACACGCGTCCGAGCCAGGAGCCGGTGCTGGCCGGATCCAGCAATTCAGCGTGGATGCGATCGAGCTCGGCCAGTGCCGGGTGTTGCGCGGGATCGTCCTGCCAGTCGCCGCGGGCAACGCCCTGGGCATAGCGCTGCGACGGCAGCGCCGCCATTGCCTCAACCATTCGGCAACCAGTCGCGCACGCCGTGGCGGATTGCACCGCGCAGGTCCATCAGCTTGCGATGGAAGAAATGGCTGGTGTCCGGCATCCGCACCAGCCGTGGCGGATGCGGCAACGACTGCACCCAATCCTGCACGGCGTCGGCGTCGACGATCTCGTCCGCATCACCCTGGATCACCAGCCACGGGCAAGCGGGTGCCACGATCGCCTTGAAGTCCCAGCTGCGGCCGACCGGCGGCGCGATCGAAAGCAGGGCCGAAGGCTGCAGTTCCGCGCACATGCGCAACGACACATAGGCACCGAAGCTGAAGCCGGCCAGCCACAACGCTGCATTCGGATGCTGCGCGCGAGCCCAGTTGGCGACGGCGCGCAGATCGTCGCCTTCGCCCTGGCCATCGTCGAAGCTGCCTGCGGACGCACCAACACCTCGGAAGTTGAAGCGCACCGTGCCCACGCCGCTTTCGCGCAATGCGCGCGCGGCCATGGTCACGACCTTGTTGTGCATGTTGCCGCCCTCGGTGGGCAGCGGGTGGCAGAGCACTGCCACCACCGCCTTCGGCACCTCGGCAGGGTCGAAGGCGACCTCGAGTGCGCCGGCGGGGCCGGCGACGATCACAGTTGCGACAGCATCCAGTCGACGGTGGCCATGACCTGCTCGTCGGTGAGCGCAGGGTTGCCACCCTTGGCCGGCATCACCCCGCCATCCGGGCCGGTGTAGCCGTCAATCGCGTGTTTGTGCAGCACGTCCTTGCCTTGGGGCAAGCGCGCGGCCCAATGGGCCGGGTCCAGGGTTGGGGCATTGCCCGCGCCGCTGGTATGGCAGCCGGTGCACAAATTGCCGTAGATCACCGAGCCGTCGAGGGTGCCGCCGTAAGCCACCTGCGAACTCGCAGCGGCGGTGGCTGCAGCGCTGGCCGACGCTTGCGCGGCAGCGCCGGTGGCGCCGGCATAGACCGCACCCTCCGGAGCGATGCGGGCCTTCTCCGCTGCCTGCGCCTGTGGCGTGACTTCGGTCGGGATCAACCCGTTGAGGTAGATGGAAAACAGGATCAATCCGATCGTGACCACGGTCAGGAAGGCCAGCACCATCGAGAAACGCTTGAGGAAGTCGAGGTCGTAATTGCGCACGATCCACCCATCAGTCGCGGCCAGGCCGCTGGAGTTCAGTTGAATACCAATCGCAGTGGGACAATCGCGGTGAGAACAGTGGTGCGCCTGGAGGGATTCGAACCCCCGACCAATGGCTTCGGAAGCCACTACTCTATCCGGCTGAGCTACAGGCGCGGGGCCGTTCCACGGCGTCGTCCCGACCGCAGGACGCCATTCTCGCAGATTGCGCGGAACCGCGCGAACCATCTTCCGGCCCTGCCCCGCGACTACGGCGTGGCACCCCGGCTTGCTACGCTGGCAGGCCATGAACAATCACGCATTCCCGGAACGCCTGCGCCGGTATTGGCAACTGGTCCGCGGCCACCGCCCGATCGGTTGGTTGCTGCTGTTGTGGCCCACCTGGTGGGGGCTGTGGCTGGCGGCAGGCGGGGTGCCGCCGTTGTGGCCACTGCTGGTATTTACCCTGGGTGTCTGGCTGACCCGCGCGGGCGGCTGCGTGATCAACGACTACGCGGACCGCTGGCTGGACCCAAATGTGGAACGGACGCGCGGGCGGCCATTGGCCACTGGCGCGGTGTCCGGGCGCGAAGCACTGGTGCTGTTCGCGGTGCTGATGCTCGCGGCATTTGCGCTGGTGCTGACCCTCAACCGGCTCACGATCTGGATGAGCGTGGTGGGAGTGCTGCTCGCGGCCAGCTATCCCTACCTCAAGCGTTACACCTATCTCCCGCAGGTGTACCTGGGCATGGCCTTTGGTTGGGGCATCCCGATGGCGTTTGCCGCGATCCAGGGCACGGTGCCGCCGATTGCCTGGGTGCTGTACGTGGCCAACATCTTCTGGGCCACGGCTTATGACACCTGGTACGCGATGGTCGATCGCGATGACGACATCCGC
>JBDSOZ010000172.1:0-4298 GCA_039914555.1 Luteimonas sp. | reverse complement strand
TCGCCGCGATGCGCAACGGTGACTCCGGCGGGCGGTGCCGGCGCCGATGCCGACAACACGCTGCCCAGCACGCGTTGGCCCAATTCGGACCGCAGCAGGGGGCCAGGTCCGCTGGTCATCAGGCTGGCGATGGCGCCCAGCACCCCGGCCACCAACGCCACCAACACGACCTTGGTCGACCCGCGCACGTCAGCGCCTCCGGCTCGCGTCCTGGACGCGGATGGCAAAGGCCGCGGCCTTCTCATAGCCAACCAGGCGCAGCCCGCGCTGCTCGGTACCGTCGACAAAAAACAAGGTGCCGGGGGGGCCGACAATCCCGAAGCGCTGCATCAGCGCCTGGTCAAATGCGTCGTTGGCGGTCACGTCGGCTTTCAGCAAGACGAAGTTTGCCAGCGCCGACTGCACCGCTGGATCGGTGAACGTGTACTTCTCCATTTCCTTGCAGCTCACGCACCAGTCTGCATAGAAGTCGAACAGCAGTGGCTTGCCCGCCGCCTGCGCCGCGGCCACTTCGCGATCCAGGTCGGCCGAAGACTTGATGGTCCGGAACAGCAATAGTTGCGCTTGCGGTGCACCGTGCAGGCCTGACAGGGGTTGCAGTGGATCGCGACCGCCGCTCCAGGCACCGAGCAATTCGGCGGCGCCGACCACCGCCAGCAACAGGCCGGCAAATCGCGCGACCATCCGCGTGCGCGGTGATTGGGTCGGTGCCGACAACGCCCAGGCTGCGGCGGCCAGGGCCAGCAGTCCCCAGAGCACCAGCACGATGGGGTCGGCAAGGAGCCGCCCCAGCATCCACACCGCAAGCCCGAGGAACACGAAGCCGAAAACGCGCTGCGCGGCGATCATCCACGGCCCGTTGGTCGGCATGCCGCGGCCGGCCGCGGCGCCAAAGAACAGCAGCGGTACGCCCATGCCCATCGCCAGCAGGAATAAAGCGGCGCCGCCGAACACCGGGTCGTGGCTCTGGCCGATGTACAACACGGCGGCCGCCAGCGGCGGTGCCACGCATGGGCCGACAATCAGGGCCGACAACGCACCCATCGCGGCGAAGCCGGCCAGCGAGCCGCCGCGCTGGCGATCACTGAACATGCCCAGTCGCGTGCGCAGTGCCGTTGGCAATTGCAATTCGTACAAGCCAAACGAGGACAGTGCCAGGGCCACGAACAACGCCGCGAACGCAACGATGATCCAGGGTTGCTGGAACACGATCTGCAAATTGGCGCCAACCAGTCCGGCAAACACCCCGGCGAGCGTGAACACCAAAGCATTGGCCACCACATAGACCAGCGACAACACCAGCGCGCGCGACGTCCCCAGGCGCGTGCCCTGGCCCGCAATCAATCCCGACAGGATCGGGATCATCGGCAACACGCATGGCGTGAATGCCAACAGCAACCCGGCGCCAAAGAAGCCCAGCAGGGTCAGCCAGCGCGAATTGCCTGCAAGCGCCGCAGCCAAACGACTGTCTTCGGCTATTGGTTCCGACCTCGCCGGTGCCACCACATCCGCGCCCGCAATGTTGGTCGCCGTTGCGCTGCCAGGAGCGGAATCATCGGCGACGGTCGCGGCCGCAACGGTCGGGTTTCCTGCAGCCGCTGCCGGAGTCGCACCTGGGTCCGGTTTCGTCGCAATGGCAATTGAACCTGCGGACTTCGGCAGCGCCAGCATCACGTTGCGGGTCATCGGCGGATAGCAGATGCCGTCGGTCTGGCAGCCCTGGAACGTGGCAACCACGCGTACGTTGGCGGCGGGGCCTGACCTGCGCTGCAGCGGTAGCGGCACGTCGACCTGGTCGAAGTACACGATGACATTGCCAAAATGTTCGTCGCGGTGTTGGCTGCCGGTCGGCCAGCGCGGTGTTGCTGCGGTGATGCCTGCCGCACCCTCGATCCGGAAACTGCTGCGATCGCGGTACAGGTAGTAGCCCGGCGCCGGCGTGAAGCGCATCAACACGGTGTTGGCATCGCCAACGATGGCTTCGAAGGCGAACGCCTGGGTGTCTGGTAGTGGATCCGCCAGGCGCGCAGCAGCAAGGCCCGGCAGGCGCAGGCTTGCGCGCGCAGGCGACGCCGGCAAACCATTGCTGACGGACTCCGCAGTTGCTGCGGCTGCGGCTGGCAACGTCAACGTCAGCGTGCGTGATTGCGGCGGATAGCACACGCCAAGGTCGGCGCATCCCTGGTACTTGACCTTGAGCGTGACCTGCGCGGTGGCGGCGGCGGCCACGCCGGGCTGGACGGCAACCACGTTGTTGCGGAAGGTCTCGACCTCGCCAAAGAATTCATCGTGGTGGCGTTGGCCGCGCGGCAGTTGCAGTGCCCCGGCACTGAATCCGCCGTCGACCACCTGCACCGAGATGCGATGGCGATAGAGGTAATAGCCTGGCGCTATCTTCCACGACAGTTCGATGCGATCGCGTTGCGGCGCCTTGGCTTGCAGCGCAAACGCCTGGTCGACCGGCAGCAAGTCGGATTCGTCGACCGGATGGGCGGCGGTGGAAGTTGAAGCCAGCAACGCGAGCGCACACAAGTACGCCCCCAGCATTCCACGCAAGGACATCCGCCTCGCCTCCGACAACTTTGACAACACATTGTCCCCGATCCCGGGCGGGGCAGGCATCGTCACAGCCCTTCCGGCCCGGTCCCAGGCGAACGTGAGCGGCTGCGGCCGGTGCGTTGCGCGGCCAGTTGTTCCGACAACTCCAACAGCAAGACCTTGGCCTGGGCAGGAGCCTCGCGGAAGGCATTGAGCAAGCGTCGCTCCAGCGGATCGTCGACCATCAGCGCGTCCACGGCCGCGACCGAATCCAGCAAGGTTTCAGCCGAAGGCGTCATCGGCCCACGCCCGGTGGCCAGCCATTCGAACTGGACCCCGGTCAGCAATGCCAACTGGCGCAGGTGGTTCATCCGCGGCTTGCCGCGCAAGGCTTCCCAGTGGCTGACCGCGCTCCGCTGGACTTCCAGTTCCGCAGCCAACTGGGCCTGCGACAGGCCTGCGCTGCGACGCGCAATGCGGATGCGGTGGGCCGCTGCACTGGTGGGATGCGGATCCTGTTTCATGCTGGCGCTCGCCGGATAATCTGCGGGGAATGGTCAGAAGGCTAGCATTATTAGCTACGATATCAATAATAGCTACGTTCCGTCTAGTATCAATAGCTTTAACAGCGCGGAGTGTCAGTCTTGCTGCTTATCTGAGCAATACAGTAGCGGATGGCTACGGATAGTAGCTGTTTTGGCCGCCCCCAGCATCTTCACAAGGACCTCGACCTGCACCATGATCGGCCCAACGACAAGGATGTTGGTCTCGCCCTCGCGGACGAGCGATCAGTAAGTCGGATTGGCCGATTGGGCGGTCTTCCGGACTTTGGTCAACCGGGCGCGCATTCTCCCCTGGAATGCGCGCCCTTTTTTTGCCCGCGATTTGTGCGGCCAACGAGGATGCCGGCAATCGGCGCGCCTCAATCCAGCGCCCCTTGAATCGTCGCCGCGGCCCCCCATCTTTGGTGCAGCCCCGTTCAACGGGCACTTTGCGCGCCGCGAGGCTGGCAGTCAGGCCCATCGACTGCTAACATCGCCGGCCGTTTGTCTAATCAATCAAGCACTTGCGAGGGTTGCAATGAACATCAAGCCGCTTTACGACCGCGTCGTGATCAAGCGCATGGAAGAAGAAAAAATGTCCGCCGGCGGGATCGTGATCCCGGACAGCGCCGCCGAAAAGCCGATCAAGGGCGAAGTTGTCGCCGTCGGTGAAGGCAAGGCGCTGGACAGTGGTTCGCTGCGCGCGCCCAAGGTGAAGGTCGGCGACAAGGTGCTGTTCGGCAAGTACGCCGGCACCGAGGTCAAGCTCGATGGCACCGATTACCTGGTGGTGAAGGAAGACGACATTTTCGCCGTCCTCGGCTGAGTCCTACTGCCACCGGTCTTCCCGGATCAATCCCCGAATATTTTCTGAAAATCTCTTGAGGTAACTGCAATGGCTGCCAAGGAAATCCGTTTCGGCGAGGACGCGCGCTCCAAGATGGTGCGCGGCGTCAACATTCTCGCCAATGCCGTCAAGGCAACGCTCGGCCCGAAGGGCCGCAATGTCGTGCTCGAGAAGAGCTACGGCGCGCCGACGATCACCAAGGACGGCGTGTCCGTCGCCAAGGAGATCGAGTTGGCGGACAAGTTCGAGAACATGGGCGCGCAGATGTTGAAGGAAGTCGCGTCCAAGACTTCCGACAACGCCGGTGACGGCACCACCACCGCGACCGTGCTGGCCCAGGCGCTGATCCGCGAAGGCGCCAAGGCCGTTGC
>JBDSOZ010000094.1:0-18954 GCA_039914555.1 Luteimonas sp. | reverse complement strand
TTGATGCAGCCGTCGCATTCGGCGACGTAGAACGCGTTGACCGCGTTGCCACGACGCGAGCGCCAGAACAACTGCGGCACCTGCTCGCGCATCACCTGCCACACCGCGCGTCCCAGGCCTTCGCCTTGGGCGTCGTCGAGCACGGCGAACTTGTCGAGGTAGATGCCCGCGTCTTCGCTGGTGAGGATCACGGCGGCGCGATAATTTTCGCTGACGTAAGCGCGGTGCAAGGCGGTGCGTTCGAAATAATCCGGGGCCAGCTTGCGGCCAAATGCAGACTCCACCAGCCCGCGCAGCCGTGGCAGGTCCAGTTCGCTCCACGCGTCGGCCTGCAGCACGCGTTCGCCGCGCCGCACCAGGGTGCCGGAGCCCTTGTGGGTAAACAGTTCCTTGGCCAGCTCGGCCGGGCGCGTGATCGAAACCGACGAAGCCGGCGACAGGCCATCCAGCAGTTGCTTGACCTGCTGCAGTTTGAGCCGCATGCCGCCATCCAGCCACGGTTGTGACATCAGATGGTCGTACTCGGTGGTGAGGTTGATGGAATCGATGATCCTGCCGTCGCCATCCAGCAAACCACCGGTCCCTGTCAGGAACACGATCTTGTACGGCCGCAATTGCTGCACCAGGGCATTGGCCGCGTAATCGGCATTGATGTTGAGGATCTGGCCGCCGGCAGTTTCGCCCAGGCTGGCGATCACCGGAATCGAGCCGGCCTGCAGGCTGGCCTCGATTGGCGCCAGGTGCACCCGCTGCACGTTGCCGACCAGGCCGAGGTTTTCCCGGTCGAGGAAGTCGGCTTCGAACACACCGGACACGATCGAGGTGGCGCGTCCGTCCTGTGCCTGCAGGGCTTCAACCAGCTTCAGGTTCTGCGCATGGAAGACCCGGCGCACGATGGCCAGGGTTTCCGGTGACGTCACCCGCAGCCCGTCGACGGTGCGCTTCTCGATCCCGGCAGCCGCCAGTTCGGCGTCCAGTTGCGGGCCGGCGCCGTGAACCACGATGGGGGTCAGGCCGACGTCCTGCAGGAATGCCAGCGACGATGCCAAGGCATCGAAGTCGTCGCGCAACACCGCGCCGCCGACCTTGACCACGGCAAAACGCGCCGCGTCCATCTGCGAGAAACGTTTCAGGTATTGCGAGATTTCCTTCGCGCTGCCCATGCTGGACAACAGGCGAACGATGGTCTGGCGGGTTTGCAGGTCGTGGATGGTCATGGAATTGGAGGTAGGAGCTGCGGAAGCCGCGATCAGCCGGCAAGGATCCTGGCAATGGATTCGGAATATCGTTGCAACTGCTCCAGCGCTACCCACTCATCCGCGCTGTGCGCCTGGGCAATGTCACCGGGGCCATAGACGATCGCGGTCATGCCAGCCCGGGAAAACAGCGACGCTTCGGTCCAGAAATCGACCGCGTTGCCAACGGGCAACTGCAGTTCGTCGGCAAGATCGCGCGCCAGCAGCCGGTGTTCTTCGGCAACAGCGACGTCACCCGCCGGCAGCGAAGGTCCGCGGAAGGTCTCCTGGTAGCGCTCCAGCACCCCGGGCGCGGCGCATGCGCCCAGGCGCAAATGCAATTCATCGATGTCGTGGGACGGCAGCGGCCGGAACCCGAACCTCACCTCGGCATCCGGCGCGATCACGTTGGCCTTGATTCCGCCCTCGACCTTGCCGATGTTGAAACGCAATCCAGTCAGGCCTCCGAAACGACGGTGCGCTTCGCCCTCGACCAGGTCCAGCGCCCGCGCACCCCAGCGCATCGCCTGGTGCAATGCGCTGGCCTCCAGTGCCGCCGCGCCCGACGCGTGCCCGGCTTCACCCTTGAATCGCAGCACCACCGAACTGATGCCGCGATGGGCCAATACGGCCTCGCAATTGGTTGGCTCGGCGACAATCGCGGCCGCATAGCCATGCCCGGCACCGAGGAACGCTTCGATGCAACGCGGGTCATTGGCTTCCTCGTCGCTGCTGAACAGGAACGCCGCGTCACCACGGGTGGTGTTGGCCGCGGCGATCATTCCGGCTGCCGCGCCCTTGATGTCGCAGGCGCCAAGACCAACTGCACGGTCGGGCATCACCCGCAGGCTCAGGGGATCATCGCTCCAGTGTGGCGAGGACGGCACCGTGTCCAGGTGCACGTTGAACACCCGCGACGGGCGCCCCCGCACCGCAAGCAACGACAGCGCGCCATCGCCATGGTCCTGCACCGTGCAGCGGAACCCGGGCAGCTGCGCACTGATGTAGTCGAAGATCCCGGTGCCGATATGGCGCGGCGGATTGCGGGTATCAAACCCCACCAGTTTTTCCAGGTGCGCAAGGACCGCAGGCAGCATGTCCATCAATCCTTGTTGACCTGCGCCCACAAGGTGCTGCTCATGCCGAACAGCTTGATGAAACCTTCGGCCTCCTGCACGCCCCAGTCCGCGCTTTGCGCATAGGTCGCACCCGATGCATTGAGGATGTGCGGGGAATGCACGGCCACCGCATCGACCCGGCCGCCCCGCGTTTCCAGCACGACTTCGCCATTGACCATGCGCTGCGACGATGCCAGGAACGCCTCCAGGTCGGTCTTCAATGGATCGTGGTAGAAGCCCTCGTACACCAGTTCGACCCACTGCCGCGCAACTTCGGGCTTGAACCGGTTCTGCTGCTTGGTCAGCACCGCTTCTTCCAGCGCGCGGTGGGCGACCAGCAACGCAGCCAGGCCGGGGGCCTCGAATACGATCCGACCTTTCAGGCCAATGGTGGTGTCGCCGGTGTACATGCCACGACCGACCCCGTATTGCGCGAACAGGGTATTCAGACGCGCCAACAACGCGGCGCCTGCCATTGCCTTGCCATCCAGCGCCACTGCCTCGCCACGCACGAAGCGCAACGCCACCCGCAAGGGTGCGGTTGGCCAGGCTTCGCGCGGCGCACACCAGCCACGCGCACCCTCGCCCGGCGCTTCCCAGCGGTCGATCTCACCACCGGACATGGTGATGCCGAGCAGGTTTTCGTTGATCGTGTAAGCCTTCTGCTTGGCGGCAACCGCGAACCCGCGCTGCTCCAGGTAGGCCTGCTCATAGGCGCGGGTCTGGGTGTGCTCTTTCTGGATTTCGCGGATCGGCGCGACAATCTGGAAATCACCGGACGCTTTCACCGCGAGGTCGAAACGCACCTGGTCATTGCCCATTCCGGTGCAACCATGGGCGATGGCGGCCGTGCCGAGGTCGCGTGCGCGCGCCAGGCTGGCATCGACGATCAGGTAACGGTCCGAAACCAGCAAGGGGTACTGGCCCTGGTAGCCCTCGCCTGCCCATACGAACGGTTTGACGAAACCGTCCCAGATCGCAGGGCCGCCATCCACGGTGACATGCGAAGCGACGCCCAGCTCGGTCGCGCGCTGCTCGATTGCCGCGCGCTCTTCGGCGCCGACGCCGCCGGTGTCGGCAAACACCGTGTGCACGGACCAGCCCTGCTCCTGCAGGTACGGCACGCAGAAGCTGGTGTCGAGCCCGCCGGAAAACGCCAGCACGATATCTGCCATGTCAGTGCCCTCCTGCAAGCGCGGACATGACGGCCTTCTGTACGTGCAGGCGGTTTTCCGCCTCGTCGATGGCAATGCAACTCGGGGAATCCATCACCGCGTCGGTGGCCTTGACATTGCGGCGCAGCGGCAGGCAATGACTGAACACGGCGTTGTTGGTCAGCGCCAACTTGGCCTCGTCGACGATGAAGTGGCGGTAACGCTCGCGAATGGGCTTTTCCGCGTCCCAGTTGCCAAAATACGGCAGCGCTCCCCAGCTCTTGGCATACACGATATCAGCACCCGCGTAGGCGGCTTCGATGTCGTGGCTGACCTGCAGCGAACCACCGCTTTCGGCGACGTTGTCCGCGGCCCAACCCATGTAGCGCTCGTCCAGCAGGTACTCGGGCGTGGGGCACAGCAGGGTCACGTCCATGCCCATCCGGGTGGCGATGGTGAGCGCGGAATTGGCCACCGCGGTATTGAGCGCCTTTGGATGGTAGGTCCAGGTCAAGACGTATTTCTTGCCGCGCAGGTCGGCGGTCCCGAAGTGTTCCTGCAGCGCCATCGCATGGGCCAACTCCTGGCACGGATGGGTGATGGTCTCCATGTTGATCACCGGCACCGTCGCGTGCTGCGCGAAACCCCGCAACACCCGGTCCTGGCGGTCCAGCGACCAATCCACGAATTTCGGGAACGCACGCACGCCAATCAGGTCGACGTAGCGGCTGAGCACCTTGGCCACTTCGGCAATGTGTTCCTCGGTGTCGCCATCCATGACCGTGCCCAGCTCGAACTCGATCGGCCAGGCATCCTTGCCGGGTTGCAGCACCACGGCGTGGCCACCCAGGTGGAACGCGCCCAGTTCAAAGCTGGTGCGCGTGCGCAAGGAGGCATTGAAAAACACCAGGGCAATCGCCTTGCCCTTGAGCGCGTCGCCTCCGGGCCTGCCAGCGGCGCGTTCACGCTTGAAGCGCGCGCCATCCGCCAGCAGCGCGTCGAGCTCGGTACGGGTGAGGTCCTGGGTGTTGAGGAAGTGCTTCATCAAGGTCGTTCCTGGATATCGGATCTAAAAATGCAAAAAGCCCAGCGCGGAAGCTGGGCTTTCTCGGAAGGCAAGACGATGCTTCCGGACTACCCAGCAGGCGGGAATTCCGGTCGGCGCGCACGCGAGGTCATGCCCGCAGCCATGCGGGCTGAGCTCAGGACGACAACGTTGGAAGCGTGATTGCGCATCGGCGCGCATCGTCGCATGGCGGCGGGGCTGGCGCAAGACAAGCCCGGACGGCGGCGTCGCCCCTGCTTGGGTCGACCGAGTTTCAGTTGCCCGCGTCAGCCGGCATCGGCAAGGGCTGGACCGAGACCTGGACGCGCAAGCGGTTGCCAGGATCGTAGGGCAAGCGGGAGCGGTACTTCAGGCCCTTGTAGACATAGTCGACGTCGTAGGCGATCGGACGCTGGAACTCGCGCTTCACCGGAACCATTTCACAGTCAGCGTTTGCCGGCGTTGGTTGGTCTGGCGCCACCGCCTCGCCAGCGCAGCGCTGTTCCATTCGGGTGGCGGTCAAGGTCTGGAAGACCGGGTCGACCCTGAGGACCTTGGCGTAAGCAATGCGGTCGTTGCGCTTGGGGACCGCAGCCCCCTGGGCCATCGCAGGCGTCGCAACCGCGATCGCGACCAGCAGGAACCAGGAGGGAGACAGGCGCATCGGCGGCATCGACATTCCAAGCACGGGACAGGCAGTGTAGGCGCTGCGGGCGCCCAAGGCTGAATCGCTGCTGTCATGGCGTGCCCGCCATCCCCGTTAGAATCTCCGCATCACCTGGTCTTGGCGCCCATGAGCCTGCAACTCCACAACACCCTGAGCCGACGACTCGAGCCATTCGTGCCGCAGGATCCGGCCTGCCCCACGATGTATCTGTGCGGGCCCACCGTCTACAACTACGTCCACATCGGCAATGCCCGGGGTCCGGTGCTGTTCGGGGTGCTGGCGGAGCTGCTGCGCAGGCGTTACGGCAACCTGCGCTATGCCCGCAACATCACCGACGTCGACGACAAGATCAATGCTGCGGCGCAAGCCGCCGGGGTACCGATCTCGACGATCACCGACCGGTTTGCAGCGGCGTTCCGCGAGGACATGGCCGCATTGGGCGTGGCGCCTCCGGACCTGGAGCCAGCCGCAACCGCGCATCTGCCCCAGATCGTGGCGATGATCGAGCGCCTGGTCGCATCGGGCCACGCTTACGAAGCCGAAGGCCACGTGCTGTTTGCGGTGTCCAGTTTCGATCGCTACGGCAGGTTGTCCGGTCGTGACCGCGAGGAGATGCTGGCCGGCGCGCGGGTCGAAGTCGCGCCCTACAAACGTGATCCCGGTGATTTCGTATTGTGGAAACCATCCCCGGACGATCTGCCAGGTTGGCCTTCGCCCTGGGGCCGCGGCCGCCCGGGGTGGCATATCGAATGCTCGGCGATGGCCGAAGCGCACCTGGGCGAGACCATCGACATCCATGCCGGCGGCATGGACCTGCAATTCCCGCACCACGAGAACGAGATTGCCCAGAGCGAATGTGCCCACGGAGGCCGTACGTTCGCCCGCTTCTGGCTGCACAACGGCATGCTCGAGTTCGGCGGCAGCAAGATGTCGAAGTCGCTGGGCAACATCGAGAAAGTGCACGACTTGTTGCAGGCGCATCCGGCCGAAGCCCTGCGTTACGCGCTGCTTTCGGCGCATTATCGGCAACCGCTGGACTGGTCGGCGACGCTGGTCGAGCAATCGGTGCGGACCCTGGAACGCCTGTACGCGACCCTGCGCGACCTGGCCGATGTCGAAGCGGACGCCGTCATTCCTGCCCGGATCGAGGCTGTGCTGGACGACGATCTCAATACCCCCGCGGCCCTGGCCGAGATCGCGCGGATTGCCGGCGAGGGCCGCAAGGCGCAAACGATCGCGGACAAGAAACGACTGAAGTCCGAATTGCTCGGTGCCGGACTTGCCTTGGGCCTGCTGCAGCAGGATCCAGTCGCCTGGTTCGCGCGCGGCGCTTCCGGGGACGACGACAGCCACATCCAGGTCCTTGTCGATGCGCGCACTGCGGCCAAGCAGGCACGCGACTTCGCCACTGCCGACGCGATCCGCGAACAGCTTGCCGCGCTTGGCATCGTGCTCGAGGACACCCCCCAAGGCGTGCGCTGGATCCGGAGGCGCGGTTAGGCAATGGATACCCCCTTCCCGCTCGAACCCACGGCTGCCGCAGCGCAGGCGGCGATTGCCGAGGAATTCGCGTTCTTCGGCGACTGGTCCGAACGCTACCAGTACCTGATCGACCTCGGCCGCAAGCTTGCGGATTTCCCCGAAGCGTGCAAAACCGATCAGCACCGGTTGCAGGGCTGCCAGTCAATGGTCTGGATCGTGCCTTCGGGCGACGCGTCACGACTGGACTTCGCCGCCATCAGTGATTCGGCCATCGTGTCGGGGCTGGTATTCCTGGCGCTGCGTGTTTACTCGGGGCGGCCCGCCGCCGAAATCCTCGCCACCGAGCCCGACTATGTCGCTGCGATCGGCCTGGCCAAACACCTCTCGCCGACTCGCAGCAACGGCATGGCCGCCTTGCTGTCATTCATCCGCGAAACCGCCCGCAACGCGACATGAGCATGGACGCTGCCGTGCTGGCCGCGTCGCCGCTCGACAACCGCGCCTTCCGCGCGCTGATGCTGTATCGCCTGTGTGCGGGACTGTCGTACCAGATTGTCGCCGTCACCGTCGGTTGGCACATCTATACGATCACGCGTGATCCATTCGCACTGGGATTGGTCGGACTGGCGGAAGTACTGCCCTATTTCTGCACTGCACCATTCGCGGGCTACCTGGTCGACCAACTGCGCCTGCGCACACTGGGCGCGATGGCCTGCATGGGGCTGGTGTTGACTGGGCTGGCCTTGGCTTTCATCGCCCACGGCGAACACGGCGAAAGCAGCACCTGGCCGATTTATGCCGCGATCGCACTGACCGGCGTGGTGCGTTCGTTCCTGACTCCGGTTTACAACGCGCTGTTCGCGCGGGTCTTGCCGCGTGAACAGTTCGTGCGCGGCGCCAGTTTCGGAAGCGTGGTGTTCCAGACCAGCCTGGTGATCGGCCCGGCGTTGGGCGGCGTCCTGGTGGGCTGGGCCGGCGTCACCGAGGCCTACCTGGTGGCCGCGCTGTTCGGCGCGATCGCGGCACTGGCCGTGTACCGGCTGCAAGTGACCGAGCCGGCGCAGTTGCTGCAACGTGCGCCGGTGTTCGCGAGCATCCACCAGGGGCTGCGTTTCGTGTTCGGCAACCAGATCATGCTCGGGGCGATGGCGCTGGACATGTTCTCGGTGCTGCTGGGCGGCGCGGTGTCGATGTTGCCGGCCTTCATCCGCGAGATCCTGCATTACGGCCCCGAAGGCCTCGGCATCCTGCGGGCGATGCCGGCGATCGGCTCGATCTGCGTGGCCCTGTGGCTGGCGCGGCATCCACTGCAGAAAAACGCCGGGCGCATCCTGCTGTTCGCGGTGGCCGGGTTCGGCCTATGCACGATCGCGTTTGGCCTGTCGCGCAGCTTCTGGTTGTCGGCGGGAATCCTGGTGCTGTACGGCGTGTTCGACGGGGTTTCGGTGGTCATGCGCTCGACCATCCTGCAGCTGGTCACCCCGGATGACATGCGCGGTCGGGTTTCGTCGATCAATGGCATCTTCATTGGCTCATCCAACGAACTCGGCGCGTTCTACGACGGCACCATGGCGCGCCTGCTGGGGCTGGTGCCGGCGGTGGTCATCGGCGGGTGCGTGACCCTTGGCGTGGTCGCCGTGACCGCGCTGCGAGCGCCGCGCCTGCGTCGACTGGATCTGCGAGAACTGCAGTAGCCAAGCTTTCCACATGGTTTGGCCAGTAGTGGAATCTGCGGCGTAAGCTGCAGTTCGGGGTCGGATCCAACCCGGCCGGAGCAATTCGATGGCCGATGACGAATCCCCACCTGCAGGTCCCGACTTCGCCAACGGCGTACCGATTTCCAGTATCCCTGAGGATGGCGTACTCGCCGGCCACGTTGACGGCGAAGCGGTCTTGCTTGCTCGCCTTGACGACGGCATCCATGCCGTCGGTGCGCATTGCACGCATTACGGTGCGCCATTGGCTGATGGCCTGGTGGTGGATGGCGAGATCCGCTGTCCGTGGCACCACGCCTGCTTCAACCTGCGAACCGGCGAGGCCACCCGCGCGCCTGCGTTCGCGCCGCTTGCGAAATGGTCGACCGAAACCCGCGGCGATACGGTTTTCGTCCGCACACGCGAGGCCGAGACACCTCCCACACAGTCGACGCCTGGCCCCAATTCAACGCATATCCTGATCGTGGGTGGTGGCGCAGCCGGCTATGCCGCCGCCCTGCGCCTGCGCGAACTCGGCCACGACGGCGAATTGATCATGCTGAGCGCGGACGATGCCCCGCCCTGCGATCGCCCCAACCTGTCCAAGGATTACCTCGCCGGTACCGCCCAGGAAGAATGGATCCCGTTGCAGGACCCCGCGTTCTACAGCGGACGCGGGATCGACCTGCGACTTGGATGCAAGGTGACCAGGATCGATCCAACTGCCAGGCACGCCACCACGGCCGCC
The DNA here is from genome assembly GCA_039914555.1 of Luteimonas sp. Classification (GTDB taxonomy): domain Bacteria; phylum Pseudomonadota; class Gammaproteobacteria; order Xanthomonadales; family Xanthomonadaceae; genus Cognatiluteimonas. The sequence goes on along the minus strand of JBDSOZ010000094.1, from coordinate 9,811 downwards.
GGTGATGTCTTTGGCTACGACAGGTTGTTGCTGGCGACCGGGGCTGAACCGCGACGCTTGACTGCGCCAGGGTTTGACCTGCCGAACGTCTTTTCGCTGCGAACGCTGGGGGATGCGCGCGCGATCATTGCTGCGACCCGCGGCGCGAAGTCGGTGGTCTTTGTCGGCGCTGGTTTCATCGGCCTGGAGGCAGCCGCGGCGCTGCGCACGCGCGGACTCACCGTGCACGTGGTCGCGCCCGAAGACGTCCCCATGGAACGCGTACTCGGACCTGATCTCGGCAACTACCTCGTCGAGCTGCACCGGCGCAATGGCGTGGTCGTGCACCTCGGTGCGACCGCCTCAGGTTTCGATGGCAGGGTGCTGGCGCTGTCCGACGGGACCCGCCTGGACGCCGACATGCTGGTAGTCGGCACGGGGGTCTCACCACGCACCGCACTGGCGGCGGAAGCGGGCCTGCAAGTCGACATTGGAATCGTGGTCAACGCGCAACTGCAGGCATCGGTGGCGGGAATTTATGCCGCCGGCGATGTCGCGCGCTACCCGCATGCCGGCGAACTGGTGCGGGTCGAACATTGGGTCCATGCGCAGCGCCAAGGCCAACTCGCGGCGGCAAACATGCTGGGGGCCCAGCTTGATTTCACCGACGTGCCGTTTTTCTGGACCCACCAGTACGATCTGGAATTGCGTTACACCGGCCAGGGGACCTGGGACGAAGTCCGCATCGACGGCTCCCTGCCCGATCGTGACTTCACCGCGCGCTACTACCGCAAAGGCGCACTTGTCGCCGCAGCTTCGGTCGGCCGCGATCGGGAAAACCTGGAGATCGAGGCGCAGCTGCAAACGCCGGCATGACCACCACCGCTTTCGTGTTCGCGGGCGGCGGCAGCCTCGGCGCAGTCCAGGTGGGGATGCTCAAGGCATTGACCAAGGCATCGGTGACCGCGGATTTCGTGGTCGGCGCCTCGGTCGGTGCCTTGAATGCCGCTTATTACGCCGCGTCGCCGGACGCAGCCGGGATTGCCCGGCTCGAGCGCATCTGGATGCGCTTGAACCGCGCCGACGTGTTCCCGTTCACGATGCTGGGCACCGCGTTGTGCCTGCTCGGCCGACGCGAGTCGCTGGCGTTTCCACACCGCCTGCGCGCGTTGATCGAGTCCGAACTCCCGTGCAAGCGACTGCAAGACACGGTGCTGCCCTGCCACGTCGTGGCCACCGACGCGCTCGACGGCACCGAGGTCACGGTGTCATCCGGTGAAGCCGTGGAAGCGCTACTGGCCAGTGCTGCCATCCCTGCGATCTTCCCGGTGGTCAACATTGGCGGACGCTCGTTGATCGACGGCGGCATCGCCAGCAACACGCCGATCTCCGCCGCATTCGCGCTTGGCGCGACTCGCATGGTGGTGCTGCCGACCGGAATGTCCTGCGCTTTGCGCGCGCCGCCGCACGGTGCCATCGCCATGGCCTTGCACGCGCTCAACCTGCTGGCGATGCGGCAACTGCTTGCAGACGTGGACCGGTTCGCGGGACGTTGCGTGCTCGCGGTGGTCCCGCCGCTGTGCCCCATGGCCTGCACCACATACGATTTCTCGCACACTGCGGAACACATTGCGCGCGCCGAAAAAGAAACAAGCCAGTGGCTCGGCAAAGGTGGACTGGAAGCCCCCGGAGATCCGCGCTGGCCACTGGCACCGCACCGGCACCAGGCGGCCTGAGCCACTGGCCAGGAATCAGTCGCCGATCTGCTTCTGCAGGTGCTCCCAGCGCTCCTGCTCGTCAATCGTGCGCTCCGCGGTGAGTCGTGCCTCCAGGCGGTCCAAACCAATCTCTTCGCCCGAATCAACGCTGTAACCGTATTCGCCATTCTCGACCCGCTTGAGGGTGCTGTCGATCTTGCCGATCAACTTGCGATAGCGGTCGCGCGTGCGCAATTCCAGCGAATTCTCGGTCTCGCGGGTGGCGCGTTCGGCTTCGTCGCCGACGTCGCGCACTTCTTCCTTGAGGTTCTCGATGGTCTGCTTGGATTCCTCGACCAGGTCCGCGCGCCAGTCAAGCAGGCGCTGGCGGAAATACTCGGTCATCAGCGTGCCCATGTACTCCTCTTCGGCGCTGGGCTTGTAGCCCTTCGGCAGGACCGGACGCCCAGCTTCGTCGTTCTTGAACGCGATCACCTTGACCTTGGCACGCGGGGTCGGCGCGGACTGCTTCGCCGGACGGGCGACCGCCACCTTGCCCACGGGCCGCGGCTTGGCCGGACGCACCGGCTTGTGTGCGGGCACCGGCTCCACCATCGCGCGCTTGGTTGGGCGCGGCGCGGCCTTGGCAGGTGCCTTTGCAGGTGCCTTTGCAGGTGCCTTCGCAGGTGCCTTGGCCAACACGGGGACGGCTTTCGTGGCCACGGGCTTGGGCGCAACCTTGGCGGCGGCGCTCTTGGCCAATGGCGCCTTCTTGGCCAATGGCGCCTTCTTGGCGACAGGCGCCTTCTTGGCAACAGTCGCTTTCTTGGCGACGGGAGCCTTTTTGGCGGTCACGGCCTTCTTGGCGACCGGCGCTTTCCTGGTAACCACGGCCTTGCGGGCAGCAACCTTGGGTGCGCTCTTTTTTGGCGCAGCCTTCTTTACGACAGGTTTCCTGGCAGCCGCTTTCTTCGCAACCACGGGCTTCTTCGCCGGCATCGTCTTCCTGGCGGCAGTTTTAGTCGGCGCGGGCTTGCTGGCGGCTGGTTTGCGCGCGGCGGGCTTGCTGGCAGCCTTGGCGGCCTTCTTTACGGGTTTCTTCATTGCCACGAGCGGCGATTCCTCTTGATTCCCTTGAGGCGGGAAAGCGGGGTGTTATACCCTGACCGGACAACAGCAGCAACCGAAGGATCCTACCCGGCGCTGCATACAGACACTGTGATCGCACGCATCCTCATCGCCATCCTGCGCGGCTACAAGCGCTGGCTCAGCCCATTGCTGGGTCCCCATTGCCGTTTCGTGCCCACGTGTTCGGAATACGCAATGACCGCAGTTGCGCGTTTCGGCGCGCTCAGGGGCAGTTTGCTGGCGCTGCGGCGGATTGGCCGCTGCCACCCGCTCAACCCTGGCGGCCACGATCCGGTCCCGCCTTCCTCCAACGGAGTTCCCCCTCGATGAACGATTCGACTACCGACATCCTGATCGTCAATGCACGGCTGGTGAACGAGGGTCGCGAATTCGATGGCGACTTGCGCATTCGCGAAGGCCGCATCGCCGAACTGGGTAGCGGCTTGTCCGCCCGGCAGGGAGACCAGGTGATCGACGCCAAGGGGCGGCGGCTGTTGCCAGGAATGATCGACGACCAGGTCCATTTCCGGGAGCCTGGCCTGGAATACAAGGCCAACATGGCGATCGAGTCGGCAGCCGCGGTGGCCGGGGGGCTGACCAGTTTCATGGACATGCCCAACACCAATCCGCCAACCCTGGATGCGGCGGCGCTGCAAGCCAAATACGACCGTGCTGCCGGCCGGGTCCGCGGCAACTACGGGTTCTACATGGGGGCCAGCAACGACAACATCGAGGCGATCCGCACCCTGGACCCACTGACCGCGCCGGGCATCAAGGTGTTCATGGGCGCCTCGACCGGCAACATGCTGGTCGACAACCCCGACACCCTCGACGCGATCTTCCGCGAGGCACCAACGCCGATCATCACCCACTGCGAAGACACGCCGATGATCGAGGCCAACCTGGCTGTGTTCAAGGCGAAATATGGCGAAGACATCCCGCTGGAATGCCATCCTGACATCCGCTCGCGCGAAGCCTGCATCAAGTCGACCCGGTTGGCGATCTCATTGGCACGCCGCCACGACACCCGCCTGCACGTGCTGCATATTTCCACGGCCGACGAACTGGAATTATTCGAACACGGTCCGCTGATCCGCGCCGACGGCAGCCGCAAGCAGATCACTGCCGAGACCTGCGTGCACTTCCTGCGCTTTGACCGTAGCGACTACGCACGGCTCGGCAATTTCATCAAATGCAACCCTGCGATCAAGGATGCCAGTGACCGCGAAGCGCTGATTGCCGCGCTCAGCAACAATGCAATCGATGTGCTTGCCACCGACCACGCGCCGCATACGCTGGAGGAGAAATCGCGCCCCTACGCGCAAGCGCCGAGCGGCTTGCCACTGGTGCAATACGCGTTGTTGGCGGCGCTGGAACTGGTGCACGAAGGCCATTTGTCAGCCGCGCAGGTGGTGCAGAAGGTCTCCCACGCGCCGGCGCAATTATTCGACGTGGCCGAGCGCGGATTCCTGCGCGAGGGCTATGCGGCCGACCTGGTGCTGGTCGAGGACACACCGTTGACGGTGCGTCGCGAGGATGTGTTGTCCAAGTGCGGGTGGTCGCCATTCGAAGGCATGACGTTCCGCTCGCGCATCGCCTCGACCTGGGTCAACGGCATCCAGGCCTGGGACGGCAGCCAGTTGGTCGGGACCCCGCAGGGCCAGCGATTGCGATTTGATCGCTGAGGTTGGCTTCAGCCGCTGACGCGGGCCACCGCGTCGTGCGGGTGCAGTGACTCGAAGTGGGCGACACTGGCATCGAAGTGGACGACCCTGGGATCGGCGGCAAGTGCAGCCGCGATGCGACGGGCGGCGTCTTCGCAGAACATCAGGTTGGCGGCGTTGAGCTCGGCGAATGCCTGTTCGTCCGCGCGCTTCACGGCGGCCTGCACCGGGGTGCCAAGCGCGGATTCGAGCAGGTCCACCAGGCTCGCTACCGGCAGTTCGTCGAATGACGGCCGCAGTTCCATCCGCACTTCGGCGCGACTGCGCTGTGCATGCGGGGTCGCCGCCATGCCGCGCTCGGACGCGAGCCACTTGCCCACCACCTCAGTGGATGGCGGCCGCGCCGCGGTAAAGTCTTCGGCAAAGCGCTCCGCGTTGAGTTGTCGTGACAACGCCGCAGACGCCGGGCAGGTGCTGGAATATTCAACCGCCAACACCAATGCCAAGCGCAGGTGACCACCGTCCAGGCTGGCCTCAATCACCACTGGATATCGCTTCCAGCCCAGGTTCCCGCTGGCCAGCGCAGACCGCTGCAGCAGATGGTCGTAACGCACCACCAGGCGGGCCGCGCCCGACAGCCCTTGCTGTGAGTCGACGAAACCCTGCAGCACCCGGCGCAAACCACCTGGGGTGATGGCATCGCTGGCGAAGGCTTGCTGCAACTGCAGGTAAAGTCGCGACATGTGGATGCCGCGCGCATCGGGATCGCGCAAGTCCACCGCGACGTCAACCGAGGCCGCCACCTGGATGCTGTCGCCGTCCCGGGTTGCGATCCGCACCGGCAAGGCGATGCCATCCATGCCGACCCAGTCCAATGGCCGTGCCAAGGCGGCGGCGCCGGCGGCGACGTCTGGAAGTGGCGCTGGGGATCCGGTGGGCAGTTTCATGGCATCCATTGTACCGGCCACGCCAGAGGCAGCCGTTTACGCTGTCGAAACACTCTGTTGCTGTCTTGCAGCGCGCCAGGCGATCGCCAGGATCTGCCAATGCGATGGCGGCAGCGTGGGATTCGAGCCGGTGACCCGGCTGCGCAAGCGTCGATGCAACAGTGCCGCCACGATCCGCTCGCCACGTTCGCCTCGTTGCGACTGCCACTGCGCCAGCAATTCGCAGGCCAGGTGGCTGTCTTCATCCAGCAACGCGCGCTGGGCCAGCAACCCCGAGAGGATGGCGTCGGCTGCAGCCGCCGGCTGCATGGCGGGCACCTGCGGCTCGGCCAGCACCGCATCAACCATCGCAATGGCTGTTGCCATCGGCGCGAGCGTGGTGCGCAGTGCCGCGATCTCCGCGCTGCCGCGCGCCGCCGCCAACGCTGGCAAACAGGTTGCCAGCTGGCCCCACGGAGCCGCTAGCGACTGCAGTCCCAATCCGAGCGGATGTCTACGGCGACCTTGCGCCCAGCCCTGCAACTCCTCGCTCCACCAACCCAGCTTGGCCTCGCCCGGACGCGGATCGGCACCGGCCCACGCCGCATCAATCAACTCCTGGCGCACAGCGAACCAGGCCAGCCAGCGTTTGCGATTGGCGCGCGGCAGGAACGCTTCCGCCACCTGCCATTCGGGCCAGCGCAGGCGCCACTTGTCGATGAATCCGTCGTGTTCGGCGGCGCTGGCCAGAGTGCTGGTAGCCGCGTCGGTCATGGCCAATCCGCAGGATCCATCAGTTCGGATGGCGCATCGGCAAGCAGGTCGGCCTGCCATGTTGCGGGATCGTCGCCATCGAGGCGATAGCCCCAGGTTGCCGCCACCGAAGCCATGCCTGCGGCGCGCGCCGCGATGATGTCACCGGCGTCATCGCCGACATAGGCGCAATCGCCCGCTGCAATCCCGAGTGCCTGCGCGGCGTGCAGCAGCGGCTGCGGATCCGGCTTGCGCACCGCCAGGGTGTCCCCGCCCACCAACACCGCGCAGCGTAGTTGCCAGCCCAGCAGTGGCAGCAGCGCCTGCGCCAGCCACTCCGGCTTGTTGGTGACAATGCCCCAGCGGCTGCCAGCCGATTCGATGGCCGCGAGCAAGGCCTCGATGCCATCAAATGAGCCACCATGTTTCCCCAGCTGCCCGCGATAGACCTCCAGGAAAGACGGCACCAGCGCTTCGCGCGCCGCGTCGTCCAGTTGCGGGAACGCCGCCAGCAACATCGCCCGCGTGCCCCGCGACACGTGCGGGCGCAACTGCGCCACGGGCATCGGCGGTGAATCGCGACGCGCACGCAATACCGCGATGGTGGCAACGAAATCAGGTGCGCTGTCCAACAGCGTCCCGTCAAGATCAAACAACACCAAGGGCGGAAAACCGCCGCGCCCGCTCATTCCGGTTTCACCGCACAGGCCAGGAAATTGACGTCGGTGCGACGTCCAATGCGCGCGGCATTCCGCCACGGCTCATACACCAGGCCGCTGACGTCTTCCAGCTGCAAGCCGCAGTGGCGCAGCCATGCAGCAAGTTCGGATGGACGGATGAAGTCACGATAGCGGTGGGTGCCGCGTGGCAGCAACCGCGCAATGTACTCGGCACCGACAATGGCCAATGCAAACGCGGCCGGGGTGCGGTTGAGGGTCGATACAAACAAGCGCCCACCTGGCTTGAGCAGGGTCGCGCAGGCTTGCAGCACCGAACTGGGATCGGGCACGTGCTCGAGCAGCTCCATGCAGGTGATCGCGTCGTAACCAGCAGGCTGCTCCGCAGCAAGCGCCTCCACCGACGACAAGCGGTAGTCCACTTCGACCCCGGACTCCAGCGTGTGCAGCTGCGCTACTTTCAGCAAGCCCGGTGCAAGATCGATCGCGGTGACCGTTGCGTCCGCGGCGGCCAGCGATTCGCTGAGCAATCCGCCACCGCAGCCGACATCCAGCACGGTTGCACCGCGCAGCGTGATGCGTTCGGCGACGTAGCCCAAGCGCGCCGGGTTCAGCGCATGCAAGGCTTTTTGCGGGCCTTGCGGATCCCACCAGCGGTTGGCGAGTTCGTCGAACTTGTCGACTTCGGACTGGGAAAAATTCGCGCTCATTGCGGCAGGCGGATCGCCGCGATCCGCTGGCGCCACTGGCGCGCGTTGGCGACCAGCGCCGCGGGGTCCATGTCCACCAGCACGCGATTGCGCAACTTCGACTTGCCGGCAATCCAGACGTCGCTGACCTGCTGGCGACCGGTGGCGTACACCAGTTGCGAGACCACGTGGTGCAACGGTTGGGTTTCCAGTTGCGCCATGTCGACCATGACCAGGTCGGCCTGCTTGCCGGCTTCGATCGAACCCACCAGGTGGTCGAAACCCAGCGCCTTGGCGCCGCCGTAGGTCGCGGCGCGCAAGGCAGTCGCCGCGTCGAACGCAGTCGCGTCCTGGGCCACGGCCTTGGCCAGCAATGCCGCCGTGCGGGTCTCCCCGAACATGTCGAGGTCGTTGTTGCTGGCGCAACCGTCGGTGCCGATCGCCAGCGTAACGCCTGCAAGTTGCAGGTCCTGCGCGCGGCAGAAGCCCGACGCCAGCTTGAGGTTGGATTCCGGACAGTGGACCACGCTGACCCCGCGCTGCGCGCACAGGCCGATCTCGGCGTCGGTCAGCTGGGTCATGTGCACTGCGATCAGGCGGTCGTTGACCAGGCCCAGCCGATCCATCCGCGCCAGCGGACGCTGCCCATGTTTTTGCTGCGACTGCTGCACTTCCTGCGCGGTCTCGTGCAGGTGCAGGTGCACCGGCACGTCGAGCTGGTCGGCCAGCATGCGGATGCGTTCGAAGCTGGCGTCCGACACCGTGTAGGGCGCGTGTGGCGCGAACGCCATGCCCACCAACGGATCGTGGCGCCACTGGTCATGGACTTCGCCGGCCTTGTCGAAGTATTCGTCGTCGCTGCCGGCCCAGGCCGTCGGGAAGTCGATCACCGGCAGGCCAACCCGCGCCCGGAAGCCATGGCGCTGGTAGGTCGCTGCCTGCACGTCGGGGAAGAAATAGTTCTCGTTGCAACAGGTGGTTCCGCCGCGCAGCATCTCGGCAATCGCCAGGGTGATGCCATCGGCGACGAAGTCCGGCACAATCACTGCCGCTTCGATGGGCCAGATGTGGTCCTGCAGCCATGACTTCAGCGGCAGGTCGTCAGCGACGCCGCGCAGCAGGGTCATCGGATTGTGGCAATGGGCGTTGACCAGCCCGGGCACCAACACGCCGTCCGGGCGCGAAACCACTTCGGCCGGCGCGTAACGTGCACGCGCCTGGGCAATCGGCAGCAGCGCGACAATGACGCCGCCACTCACCACGACCGCGTGCTCGGCCAGGACCACGCCGTGCGGCTCCACCGGGACCACCCAGCCGGCCTCGACCAGGAGGTCGCAGGGCAATGGAGCCTGGTTCTGTTCGGGCGCGCCGATGGTCATCGCCTCACTTGACCCGCGAGAAGTATTCGCCCGAACGGGTGTCGACCTTGATGACCTCGTCCTGGCCGACAAACAGCGGTACCCGCACCACCGCACCGGTTTCCAGCGTTGCCGGCTTGCCGCCACCGCCGGAGGTATCGCCGCGCACGCCGGGATCGGTCTCGGTGATCTTCAGCTCGACGAAGTTCGGCGGGGTGACCATGATCGGACTGCCGTTCCAGAGGGTGACCACGCAATCCTCCTCGCCCTTGAGCCACTTCTCGGCGCCGCCCATGCCGGCCTTGTCGGCCTGGACCTGTTCGAAGGTTTCGGGGTTCATGAAGTGCCAGTACTCGCCGTCGGCGTACAGGAACTGCATGTCGGTATCGACCACATCGGCGGCCTCGACCGAATCGGTGGCCTTCATGGTGATTTCCTGGACCCGACCGGACTTGATGCTGCGGTAGCGCATGCGGGTGAAGGCCTGGCCTTTGCCGGGCTTGACGTATTCGGTGTCGATGATCACGGCCGGATCGTTGTTGACCAGGATCTTCTGTCCGTTCTTGACGTCGTTCATGCCCAGGCTGGCCATCGAATCAAACTCCTGCAGGTCCGCGGTGGCGGCCGGTTAAAATGAGTCGATGATGATAACCGCTGCCCCGCGTGCCCTGCAGCCCGGCCCCCACCCCGAGGTCGTTGCCCACGACTGGAAGCGGCTGTGGCGCGAGGCCATCCGCGATCCGCGCGAATTGCTGGAAATGTTGGGCTTGGACGTGCTTGCGGCCGGAATCTCGGCCCAGGCAGCCGCTCAATTCCCGCTGCGGGTCCCGCACGGCTTTGTTGCCCGCATGCGCCATGGCGACCCCAACGACCCCTTGCTGCGCCAGGTGCTGCCGGTGCTGGACGAAGAACGGGTGGTGCCAGGCTTCGTGCTGGATGC
>JBDSOZ010000135.1:0-10761 GCA_039914555.1 Luteimonas sp. | reverse complement strand
CCGCTGCCGGCTGGTGTCGCGATCGCAGCGATCGTATCGGCAACGCTGGCGTTGGCGGTATCGATGTCGCGCCCGTGCCTGCCGGATCAGGCCTTTGCGGGCGACTCGCCGTACTTGCGCAACATGTACCACTGCTGCAACAGGCCGAGGCTGCCGTTGGTGACCCAATACAACACCAGGCCAGCCGGGAAGAACGCGAACATCACGCCCATTGCCACCGGCATGTACTGCATCATCTTGCGTTGCATCGGATCGGCAATCGGTGTTGGCGTCAGTTTCTGGGTGGCGAACATCACCGCGATGTTGATGGCCGGCAAGATGAAATATGGATCCGGCGCAGTCAGGTTGTGGATCCAGCCGATCCACGGCGCCTGGCGCAGCTCCACCGATTCCAGCAGGGTCCAGTACAAGGCCAGGAACACCGGCATCTGCAGCAGCACCGGCAGGCAACCGCCGACCGGGTTGATCTTTTCCTTCTTGTACAACTCCATCATCGACATCTGCAATTTCTGCTTGTCGTCGCCGTAACGCTCCTTCAGCTGCTCGATGCGCGGCTGGAAGCGACGCATCTTGGCGGCCGACTTGTACTGCGCCGCCGACAACGGAAACATCAATGCCTTGATGATCAACACCAGGCCGATGATCGCCCAGCCCCAATTGCCGAACAGCCCGTGCAGGAACGAGAGCACCGAAAACAGCAGGCCGGCAATCCAGGCCATGACCGAGTAGCTGCTGAAATCCACCGCGCGCTCGAGGCCCGGAACATTCTGCGATTCGATCTGCTTGACCAGCTTTGGCCCCACCCACAGGCGTGCCGCGGTCTGCGCCTGCGCGCCCGGGGCGACGGTGACGCCCGGCCCCAGTTCGCGCACCAGGGCTTGGGCAAGGCCGCCGGCGCCCGTGGGTGATGCCGTCGACAACCGGCTTGTGTCCTTGTCGCCTGGAATCCACGCGGTGAAGAAGTGGTGCTGCAGCATTGCAATCCAGCCGCCGGTCACGGTCTTGTCAAGCGCGGCATCCTCGTCGTACTTGGCAAACTTGCGCTTCTCGAATTTGTCCTGCGCGTCGAACCACGCCGCGCCATGGAAACTGTAGGACTCCGGCCGGGTGAATCCGGTCTTGATGACCGGCGGCACGCGCACCAGTTGGCGATAGATGTAACCCTGCCACGGCTTTGAGCCGGCATTGCTGACTTCGTCGCGGACCTGCACCGCGTAGTCGCCGCGGGAGAAAACATAGGTTCGACGGATCGTGACGCCGTCGGCGCCGGTCCACTGGAATGGAACTTCGACCTTGTTCGCATCGGCCGGCAGCACGTAATCGCGCTGGGCATCCGCGGGAACGAAGCCAGCCTCATGGCTGGGTGCAGCACCAGTGCTGCTGACCCAACCGCTCTGCGCCTGGAAAAAATGCGCTGCGTCGGATGCGAACAGGCGCATCGGCGCGCTGCCGGGTTCCGTGGTCTGGGGATAGTCCAGCAAGTCGGCCTGGCGCACGTTGCCGCCATCCAGCACCACCCGCAGCACGTCGGTGGTCACCGTGACCGCCGGCGCACCCGAGGCAACGGGTTCGGCGGCCACCGGTGTCGCCGACATGCTTGCGGTTGGTGCATCGGGTACGGCGCCACGGACCACCGATGGCACGGTGCTGTCGCCACTGGCGGCATCAACCTGGGCGGCCGCGACGCCTGCGGCATCGGCCACGGGTGTTGTCGCGTTGTCGCGGCTCCACGCCATGAACAACAAGGTCGCCACTGCCAGCCAGGCGAAGATCAGGAAAGTGCGGGTCTGGTTCATTGAAGGCCGTGCATGGGTCAACCCGGACGTGGGTCAGCCGGGCATTGTGCCGGTCGCGTCCCGCAGGGGCAACGCACCGGCGCGCTGGAGCAGCGAGATGAATGCAGCGCGCAGTTCACCATTTGCCAGCGTTGCCGCCGCCGGACGCGCCACCAGAACGTACGCACCATCAGCCAGGTCGGCACGCAGTACCCGGAATTGTTCACGCAAGCTGCGCTTGATGCGGTTGCGGCCGACAGCATCGGGATCAACCTTGCGCGACACCGCGAGCCCCAGTCGCGGCGGCTGTCCATCCCGGAGCCAGTGCAGGCTCAATGCGGGGCTGGCGATCCGTTGACCGCCTTCAAAGACACGGCTGTATTCCGCACTGGCCCTGACCCGGGCGGCGCGTGGAAATGTCCTGGTGTTGGAACTGGGGCCGGCTGTCATCGGGCCGGCGATCACTGACTCACGGTGACGACCGTGCGGGTCGAAGCACCGATGCGGGTCAGGTCCGCGGGTCAGGTCAGGCGCAGAGGCGCTTGCGGCCCTTGGCACGCCGGCGCGCGAGGATCTTGCGGCCATCGGCGGTCGCCATGCGGGCACGGAAACCGTGGTCGCGCTTGCGCTTGAGGTTGCTGGGCTGGTAGGTGCGCTTGGTGGCCATGATCGCGAGCTCGGGCGGTTTTGCGGGCGGAAAGAACTGGAAATGATACCGGCCTTGCTGGATGCCGGTCAAGTTTGGCGGACTCGCGTACCCAGGATGCCCGCGGCAGTCACCTCGCGGCTGGCGCCGTGCCCACAGTGCTACCCTGCGCTGTCCCGCAAGCACGCGCTGCGCGATGCCTCCAGGCAGCGTGCAGCCAGCCTTTCGCCAACACGTCGTCCCGATACCCGCACATGGATGCCTGGCCCCGTTGTCTCGAGCGCCTCGAAGCCGAATTTCCGGCCGAGGATGTCCACACCTGGCTCAAGCCACTTCAGGCCAGCCTGCGCGACGACGGCTACGTGTTGTACGCGCCGAATGCGTTCGTGATGGACGAAGTCCGTGAGCGTTACCTGGCCCGGATCCGCGAACTGCTCGGGCATTTTGCCGGTAATCCAGCCGTCAGCCTGGAGATCGGAACCACCCGACGCCCTACCCCCACGGCAGCTGCCATGGCCACGGTCAACGTTCGCCAGGACCGTGGCGGCGAAGCCTTCCAGGGCCATCTGGACAGCCACTACACCTTCGACAACTTCGTCGAAGGGCGCAGCAACCAGCTGGGTCGCGCCGCGGCCTGGCAAGCGTCGCAACAACCTGGCGATCGTGCGCACAACCCCTTGCTGTTGTACGGCGGCACCGGACTGGGCAAGACCCACCTGATGTTCGCCGCAGGCAATGCCATGCGCGCCAAGCGCCCGGGCATGCGGGTCATGTACATGCGCTCGGAACAGTTCATGAGCGCGTTTACCAAGGCGCTTTACGACAAGACCAGTGGCGGCATGGAAGCGTTCAAGCGCCAGTTCCAGGGCATCGATGCGCTGCTGATCGACGACATTCAATTCTTCGCCGGCAAGGACCGCACCCAGGAAGAGTTCTTCCACACCTTCAACGCGCTGTTCGACGGCAAGCAACAAATCATCCTGACCTGCGACCGCTACCCGCGCGAAGTCGAAGGCCTGGAACCACGACTGAAATCACGCCTGGGTTGGGGCTTGTCGGTGGCGATCGATCCACCGGACTTTGAAACGCGCGCACAAATCGTGTTGTCCAAGGCGCAGGAACGCGGCACCGTGATCCCGGAAGACGTCGCCAACCTGATCGCCAAGAAAATGCGCTCGAACGTGCGCGACCTCGAGGGCGCGCTCAATACCCTGGCCGCTCGCGCCAACTTCACCGGCCGGGCCATCACCCCCGAATTCGCCCAGGAAACCCTGCGCGACCTGTTGCGGGCGCAACAGCAGGCAATCAGCATCGCCAATATCCAGAAGGTCGTGGCAGACTACTACGGCCTGCAGATCAAGGATTTGTTGTCGAAACGGCGGACCCGCTCGCTGGCGCGGCCGCGCCAGGTGGCCATGGCGCTGGCCAAGGAGCTGACCGAGCATAGTCTTCCGGAGATCGGCGACGCATTTGCAGGCCGCGACCACACGACGGTGTTGCATGCGTGTCGACAGATCAAGCACCTGCAGGAGGCCGACGGCAAGTTGCGGGAGGATTGGGACAAACTGATCCGCAAACTCAGCGAATAAGCCTTGGGTCAAGGGTCGGTCGCAAGCGGGTTTGAGGGGTGTGGAGCAAGTGGGGACAAGTTGTGGACAAGGCGGTCATGAAATTTGACCCTGGAAGTTACCCACAGCTTGTGTGGCAGCTGCAGGGGCCTTGGCCCACAAGCAATGATTGGCTAAAAAATCAGTTAAAACAACAAGTTACGTTGGTTATCACCGGTTTTTCGTGACACTATTACCACCAACGCTTTTGATTTATCCATCTATTCAGAGCCTGGGCAAGGGGTCCGCATGCGCTTCAGCCTGCAACGCGAAGTCTTCCTGAAACCGCTGGGTCAAGTGGTCAATGTCGTCGAAAGGCGACAGACCCTGCCGGTACTGGCCAACCTGCTGGTCCAGGTCCACGGCGGACAGCTTTCGCTGACCGGTACCGACCTCGAGGTTGAAATGGTCGCGCGCCAGGCGGTGGAAGATTCGCAGGACGGTGAGACCACGATCCCGGCGCGCAAGCTGTTCGAGATCGTGCGTGCCCTGCCCGACGGCAGCAAGGTGACCGTTGCCCAATCTGGCGACAAGGTCACGGTCTCTGCAGGGCGCAGCCGTTTTACCCTGGCCAGTTTGCCAGCCAACGATTTCCCTTCGGTGGACGAAGTCGAGGCGACCGAGCGGGTGCGGGTCCCCGAGGCCGCGCTGAAGGAATTGATCGAGCGCACGGCGTTTGCGATGGCCCAACAGGACGTCCGCTATTACCTCAACGGGCTGCTGTTCGATCTGCGCGAAGACACCCTGCGCTGCGTGGCCACCGACGGCCATCGGTTGGCGTTGTGCGAAGCGCCGCTGCAGGCAGGTCCGAACACCAAACGCCAGATCATCGTGCCGCGCAAAGGCGTAACCGAATTGCAGCGTTTGCTGGAAGGCAGCGACCGCGAACTCGAGCTTGAAGTTGGCCGCAGCCATATCCGCATCAGCCGCGACGATGTGACATTCACCAGCAAGCTGATCGATGGCCGCTTTCCCGACTACGAGGCAGTGATTCCGATCGGTGCGGATCGCGAAGTCCGGATTGATCGCGAAGTGTTGCGCGCGGCCTTGCAGCGCGCCGCAATCCTGTCCAACGAGAAATATCGCGGGGTTCGGGTTGAAGTGACCCCTGGGCAGCTGAAAATCAGCGCCCACAACCCCGAGCAGGAAGAAGCCCAGGAAGAAGTCGAGGCCGATACCAAGGTCGACGGCCTGGCGATCGGCTTCAATGTCAATTACCTGCTGGATGCCCTCTCGGCGCTGCGCGACGAACACGTCATGCTGCAATTGCGCGATGCCAACTCATCGGCCCTGGTACGGGAAGCGGGTAGCGAGAAGTGCCGGCATGTGGTGATGCCATTGCGGCTGTGATCCAACCTGGGTCGATCCGCCGGTTCCACGTGGAACCACGACGCCCGGCCTGGTCCGGGCGTTTTGATTGGCGCGTTTGGCACGCTGGTCGGCCATGCAGGTAACCCGGCTCGAGTTCTCCGGACTCCGCTGTTTTGAGCGCGACAGCCTGCAGCCAGGTCCGGGCGTCAACTTGCTGATCGGCGCCAACGGTAGCGGCAAGTCCAGCGTGCTGGAGGCCCTGCACCTGATGGCGTACGGCCGCAGCTTCCGGGGGCGGGTCCGTGATGGCCTCGTCCGCGATGGCGCCGACGCTGTTGAAGTCTTCGTCGAGTGGGTCGAGGCGGGCGGCCGGGTTCGGCGCGCGGGACTGCGCCACCGTGGGCAGGCCTGGGAGGGCCGGCTGGATGGCGCCCCGTTGGCTCAGCTGGGTGATCTCTGCGCAGCGTTGGCTGTGGTGACCTTTGAGCCCGGGAGCCATGCGCTGGTCATGGGCCCCGCGGAGACCCGTCGCCGTTTCGTCGACTGGGGCCTGTTCCACGTGGAACCAGAGTTCCTGGTGCTGTGGCGGCGATACGGCCGCGCCTTGCGCCAGCGCAATGCCTTGCTCAAGGGTCGCCAGCGCGACGCCCAGCTTGACGCCTGGGAGCACGAACTGGACCAGGCCGGCACTGCGCTCAGCCAACACCGCGATGCGTACCTGCAACAACTGCAACCCTATCTGGCGGCGACCGCCCAAGCCTTGCTCCCGGAAGCCGGGGAAGCCAGTTTTTGCTTCCAGCCAGGCTGGCGCCGGGACGAACTATCGCTGGCTGACGCGTTACTTCTCGCACGTGAGCGCGATTTTTCGACCGGCTTCACCTCGGTCGGTCCGCACCGGGCCGACTGGCGGATTGTCCAGGCTGCAATCCCGCGACGCGAGGCCCTGTCCCGGGGGCAGGCCAAGCTGACAGCGCTGGCTGCGCTGCTCGCCCAGGCAGAACATCAAGCCGCACGACGCGGTGACTGGCCCATCGTGGCCCTGGACGACCTGGCGTCGGAACTTGACCGCCCGCACCAGCAGCTGGTGTTGCAGCGTTTGCAGGGCTACGGGGCGCAGGTGCTGGTGACTGGGACCGAAGCACCAGCCAGTTTGGCGGCGGAATCCGCCGAAACCAGGGTGTTCCACGTGGAACTTGGAACGATCTCCAGCGAACGTCACTGACAGATGAATGCGGGTCTTCCTGGATCCGATTTGCCACTGGGTTGGCGCCCCGCTTGGTATACTTCACGCATCCATAGCTAATGAGTCGTTGTCGCCATGGGCCAAGCGCCCGTCCGCGCCGCTGGAGCCTGCCACCGCATGTCGCAAGAACACGAAACCCCGACCGAAGCCTCCCCCGAAACCAGTAACGCGTACGACTCGAGCAGGATCACCGTCCTGCGCGGCCTGGAGGCTGTGCGCAAGCGGCCCGGGATGTATATCGGCGACGTGCACGACGGTACCGGCCTGCACCATATGGTGTTCGAGGTTGTCGACAACTCGATCGACGAAGCCCTCGCAGGCCACGCCGACGACATCATCGTGATCATCCATGAGGATGGTTCGGTGTCGGTATCGGACAACGGCCGCGGTATTCCGGTCGACATCCACAAGGAAGAACACGTGTCGGCCGCGCAGGTCATCATGACCCAGCTGCATGCCGGCGGTAAGTTCGACGACAACAGCTACAAGGTATCGGGCGGTTTGCACGGCGTCGGCGTTTCCGTGGTCAATGCCTTGTCGGGCAAGCTGACGCTCGACATCTGGCGCGACGGCTACCACCACTTCCAGGAATACGCGCTGGGTGAGCCGGTCGGGCCGCTCGAGCGCCTGGAAGCTTCCGACAAGCGCGGCACCCTGGTGCGCTTCTGGCCGTCGACGGAAACCTTCTCGGACATCGAGTTCCATTACGACATCCTGATGCGTCGCCTGCGTGAGCTGTCGTTCCTCAACTCCGGCGTCAAGATCACCCTGGTGGACGAACGCGGCGAAGGGCGCCGTGAAGTGTTCGAGTACGAAGGTGGCATCCGCTCCTTCGTCGAGTACCTGGCGCAACTGAAGACGCCGCTGCATCCGAACGTGATTTCGGTGTCGGGCGAAATGAACGGGATCGTGGTCGATGTCGCCCTGCAATGGACCGACAGTTACCAGGAAAGCATGTTCTGTTTCACCAACAACATCCCGCAGAAGGACGGCGGCACCCATCTGATCGGTTTCCGTGCGGCGCTGACCCGCACCCTCAGCAACTACATCGAGCAGAACGGGATTGCCAAGCAGGCCAAGATCACGCTGTCGGGCGACGACATGCGCGAGGGCATGATCGCGGTGCTGTCGGTCAAGGTGCCGGATCCAAGCTTCTCCAGCCAGACCAAGGAAAAGCTGGTCAGCTCCGAGGTGAGGCCGGTTGTTGAGGCCACGTTCGGTGCACGTTTGCAGGAGTTCCTCCAGGAACACCCGGTTGAAGCCAAGGTTATTGCCGGCAAGATCGTCGACGCGGCCCGCGCCCGCGAAGCGGCGCGCAAGGCCCGCGACCTGACCCGACGCAAAGGCGCACTGGACATCGCCGGTCTGCCCGGAAAGCTCGCCGACTGCCAGGAAAAAGATCCGGCACTGTCCGAGCTTTTCATTGTCGAGGGCGACTCCGCCGGCGGCTCCGCCAAGCAGGGCCGCAACCGCAAGAACCAGGCGGTGCTGCCGCTGCGCGGCAAGATCCTCAACGTCGAACGCGCGCGGTTTGACCGCATGCTCGCCTCGGACCAGGTCGGCACCCTGATCACGGCACTGGGCACCGGCATTGGCCGCGACGAGTACAACCCCGACAAGCTGCGTTACCACCGCATCATCATCATGACCGACGCCGACGTCGATGGCGCCCACATCCGGACGTTGTTGTTGACGTTCTTCTACCGGCAGATGCCGGAGCTGATCGAGCGCGGCTACATCTACATCGGCTTGCCGCCGCTGTACAAGATCAAGCAGGGCAAGACCGAGCTGTACCTGAAAGACGATGCGGCGCTGGACGCCTACCTGGCCGGCAACGCCGTCGAAGGCGCCGCGCTGGTACCGGCGGAAGGCGAGCCGCCCATTGTCGGCGCAGCCCTGGAAAAACTGCTGTTGGTGTATGCCGGTGCGCGCGAGGCGATCACCCGCAATGCCCATCGTTTCGACCCCAAGGTGCTGGAGGCATTGATCGACTTCACCCCGCTCGATGCGGAGCATTTCGGGCGCAATGTCGACGAGCGCCACGAACTTGATGCGCTGGAAGCGCGCCTCAATCGCAGTGGCCTTGGCAAGCCGCGCTATCGCCTGGACTACCAGGCCGCCACCGATTCGCGACAGGCCGCGTTGCTGGTCCATCGATCGCACATGGGCGTAGACGCGACCCAGGTATTGCCGCAGTTTGCCTTCGTGGGAGGTGACCTGAGGGCGCTGCGTGAAGCAGCGATGCAGTTGCATGGCTTGATCCGCGAAGGCGCGCACATCGTGCGCGGCAATCGGACCCAGCCAGTCGCGAGCTTTGCCGAAGCGCAGGCGTGGTTGCTGGAGGAGGCCAAGAAGGGCCGCCAGATCCAGCGCTTCAAGGGCCTGGGCGAAATGAACCCGGAGCAGTTGTGGGACACCACGGTCAATCCCGAGACCCGGCGCCTGCTGCAGGTCCGGATCGAGGATGCGGTGGCCGCCGACCAGATTTTCAGCTGCCTGATGGGCGACGTGGTCGAGCCGCGGCGCGAGTTCATCGAGGAAAACGCGCTCAAGGTGGCCAATCTCGACGTCTAGCGGGGAGTTGACGCGGTCTTCAGGCCGACTCCTCTAAAAAGGCGATACCCCCGGATGGAGTCGCCCCACATGAAAGCGCTGCTGTTGAGTGTTGCCATCGCCACCGCGCTTGCCGGTTGCGCGACCACGACCTCGCCCACCGGGCGGACCCAGTACGTTGGCGCGGTGTCGGAATCGCAGCTTGACCAGCTCGGCGCCCAGGCCTTTGCCGAACTCAAGGCCAAGAAGCCGCAGACCCGGGATGCGCGCCAATCCGCCTATGTGCGCTGCGTGGTCAATGACCTGGTCGCGACCTTGCCGCCGGAATGGCGCAAGACCGGTTGGGAAACCGCGGTGTTCGTCGACGACGAACCCAATGCCATGGCCTTGCCCGGCGGCAAGGTCGGGGTGTACACCGGCATCTTCAAGGTGGCGCGCAACCAGGACCAGCTGGCTGCCGTGATCGCCCACGAGATGGGCCACGTCCTCTCACACCACCACAACGAACGCATTACCCGCCAGGCCGGTGCCCAGGGCGTGCTGCAGTTGTTGGGTTCGGTGCTTGGCTCGCGCTACGGCGAAGGCGTTGCCAGCGCTGCAGTGCAGGGCGGTGGCGTGCTCGCCCAGACCGGATTCCTGCTGCCCGGCTCGCGCACTCAGGAAACGGAGGCCGACGTCGTGGGCCAGCAGTTGATGGCCACCGCCGGGTTTGACCCGCGCGAAGCGGTGAATCTGTGGCAGAACATGATCGCAGCCGGTGGCAACCGGCAGCCACAATGGCTGTCCACCCACCCGGATCCGCAAAGCCGGATCGCGGAACTTCGTAGTCGTGCCGCCGGGCTGGTGCCAACTTATGAACGCGTGGTTGCGGCTGGCGGGCGGCCGAAATGCGGCTGAATCGAGCAACGGTTCACACAGTGACAGATGCGAAACGGGCAGCTTTTTGCTAGCGTGATTGGCTCGGGCTAGCGCAGTTCCCAGGACTGGTTCGACCCCCACAGACTCGACAGAGGCCGCAACCATGAAAACCCCAAGCCTGCACGCGAGCCGCCACGGCCTCGCCCTGGCACTCGTTGCGATGCTGCCGTTCGCGGTGTCGGCACAAAGCGCGCCGCCGCCGCCGCCGCCGGTGGTGGTGGCGCCGCCCGTCGAAATTCCGCGCGACCAGAACATGTCGCAGAAAGACCTCGATCACGTGCGCGACCTGCGCAACCGCGCTGCGCAAAAGCCCATGACAATGCGCGAGAAGCGCGACGCGCGGTTGGCGCAACTGCGCAAGTCCAGCCACGAAGACGATGAGTCGACCACGTCGGCATCAGCTTCCTTGTATCCGCTCGCCACCCGGGTAGAGCCCGAGGCCCAGGCGACGCGCGCCGGCACCAAGCGGCTGCGGTTGATCTCCGACGACTTTGCTGCAGGCAATAACGACAAGGCAATTGCAGCGGCCATCGAGGTCGGCAACGACCCCGAGGCCAATGCCTATGAAAAATCCTTTGCGTTCCAGGTGGCCGGCAACGCCGCCGCCAACAGCGGCAACGATGCGGCGGCCGCCGATTACTTCGCCAAGGCAATTGCCGCCAATGGCCTCGGCAACAACGACCATTACACGGTGATGTACAACCTCAC
>JBDSOZ010000131.1:0-39252 GCA_039914555.1 Luteimonas sp. | reverse complement strand
GGTTTCACCACGCGCCGCGCGCAATTCATTCAGCAGCGGCAACAGCACGATCGGAATGTCCTTGTGCCCGCCCTGCAGGCGCTCAAGGTAATCGGGCAGCAACACCACGCCGCGCATCAGCGTGGCGCAGGCCTCGTCACGCTCGCGCGCCTGCCCGGCCTGCAACGCCTGTGCGAGTTGCTCCATCTCCTCGGCGACCATCGCCGGCGCGTACAGCTCCACCATGCGCAGCGTGCCCTGCACCTGGTGCAGGTAGCTGGCGCAGAAGCGCATGCGGCTGGCATCGGAGGGGTCTTCGGCGAACGCCTCGATCTCCATGCGCGCCTGGCGCAGGGTCTCGTCGAGCTCCGGCTTGATCCAGCCGAGCGCGGTGTAGTCGATCGCGTCGCGCAGCGCCGTCGTCATTGCATGCCCTCATGCGTGACTGCAGCAGACGTGGCTGCGGCGAATACGGTTTGGCGGACGGCAACCCGGCCGGCATTTTGACTCAATGCAGCAGCGGTGATGTTCATCCTGACGACGACCTTCCCGCTCAGGCCGGGAGCTTGAAGTCGGCGACCGAACGACGCAGGTCGGCGGCCAGCTGCGCCAGGTTGCCGATCGACTCGGCGGTCTGGCTGGCACCCTGCGAGGTCTGCGCAGTGATCGACTGGATCGTGTTCATGGTCTGGGTGATGTTCGAGGCTGCCGCCGACTGCTGCTGTGCGGCGCTGGAGATGCCTTGAATGAGGTCTGCCAGGTTCGTCGACACGCTTTCGATCTCGCCCAGCGCAGTTCCCGCGTCCTCGGCCAGTCGCGCACCGGCGACCACTTCCGAGGTCGTCTGTTCCATCGAGCTGACGGCCTCGTTGGTATCGGCCTGGATCTTCTGCACCAGCGATTCGATGCGCTTGGTCGCGTTTGACGAGCGCTCTGCGAGTCGTTGCACTTCGTCGGCCACCACCGCGAACCCGCGGCCTGCCTCACCAGCGGATGCGGCCTGGATCGCGGCGTTCAGTGCCAGGATGTTGGTCTGCTCGGAAATGTCGTTGATCAGCTCAACGATCGAACCGATTTCCTGCGAGCTTTCACCCAGCCGCTTGATGCGCTTGGAGGTTTCCTGGATCTGGTCGCGGATCGAGTCCATGCCTGCAATCGTCTGCCGCACCACGCCCGCGCCGTTGGTCGCGATCCGCACCGAGCGTTGTGCCACCTCGGCCGACTCGGCGGAGTTCTTCGACACCTGGTTGATGCTGGCTGCGATTTCACTGATCCGATCGGAAGCAGAATTGATTTCCGTGGCCTGGTGTTCGGCCGCCTCGGCCAGGTGCATGGCGGTGGCCTGGGTCTCCTGGGCGCTGGAGGCAACCTGCACCGAAGTGTCGGTAATCGTCTGCACCAGGCTGCGCAACTGCTCGACCGCGAAGTTGATCGAGTCCGCGATCGCGCCGGTCATGTCCTCGGTGACGGTCGCCTTGACCGTCAAATCGCCTTCGGCGAGCGAGCCCATCTCGTCCAGCAGGCGCATGATCGCCTCCTGGTTGCGGTTGTTGAGTTCCATCGTGGTTTCGTAGCGCTTGCGCTGCGCGCGACTCAGTGCAATCAACAAGCCGACAATGGAGAACAAGGTCAGGCCGCCGGCAATGATCGACACCCAGACGCCGCCAACGATGCTGGTGTCCTTCAAGGAGCCGAAGGCGGTGACCGCGGCAAACAGGTCTTCACTGTCGGACAGCAGTTTGTCGGAGCCGGTGGCAATGGCATCGGCGGCGCTCTGCGCGCGGAACAGGTTCTGCGAGGTTCCCAGGATCGCGTCAAGGTCGGTCTTCATCGCGGTCCACAGCGTGTTGGCCTGGTTGAGCGATGCCACTGCGGCTGGCGCCGTGACCTTCTGGGCATCGCCGCTTCCACCTTCATGCAGGCCCTTGAGCACCTGGCCAAACACGCCCGCATCGCGCGCCAGCGCATCACCGGCGATTTGCGCGCCGCTGCCGCCAGCCTGGATTTCGGCGACGCGGCGGGCCATGGTCGCCGCCAGGATTCCTTCGCGCACCGCCAGGTAGACCTGCGACGAAGCCGACCCACTGGCCAACATCGCGCGCACCACTTCGTCCATCTGCGCCTGCAGTTGCGGCACCCGCTGCACGAAGCTGTTGGCATTGCCTGCCAGGCCCAGCACCGCGCGCTCGGAGTCGACCAACTGCTGCGCGCCCTTGTCGAGCGGCGCCCATGTCTGGGTCACGTCATCGATCGCGCCGCCGACGCCGGGCGCCTGGCCGAAGTTGGTGTTGAGTGTGCCGATGTCGCTGTTGATCTGGTGGCGCGTGGCCTTGAATGCCGCGAACGAATCGGCGTTGCCGCCAACCGCCTCGCGGCCCTGGTTGGCCAGTCGCTGCGAGTTCACCTGCAGGCTCGAGGCTGCGCCGCTGGCGCCGCCGAGCAATCGTGCCTTGTAGATCGAGTAGCCGGTATTGGCGGCAAACACGATGAGCGACAGGCCCAGCAGGACCAGCCAGAAGTTGGTGCCGACGTTGCGGCCCTTGGCGGTGGTGTCGCTCATTACAGTACTCATGGTTCAGCCTCGATCTTGGGTTGCGGTGCGCGGCGGTCAGGCCGCGGCTTGACGGAATTCTGGAGTACGGGACAGTTTCTGCAGGCTGAAAATGCCCCAGGCATCGTCGCCGAGCCGATAGCCGCGCTCGACGAAGTGGGTGTAGCGGCCGCTGGCGAACGCGCACCCGGCAAGCACATCTGCCGGCAACTCCTGCTCGTCGACGAAACTGCGTTGGCCGAACAGTTCGTCGATGGTGATGGCAACGTCGCCACCGCCTTGGCGCATGATCAAGACCCGCTGGCCTTCGTGCAGGACCGTGCGCTCGCCTTCGAGGAACTGCTTCAGGTCGACGATCGGCAGCAGGTTGCCGCGAACGTTGGCCACCCCCAGCATCCAGGGTTGCGCCCCGGGTACCGGCGTGACCTGCGGCATCGGCAGGATCTCGACCACCTCGTCGAACCCCGCCGCCAGTCGGTTGTCGCCGATGCGAAAGCCGACGCCACGCCACAGACCGGGCGCGTCAAGCTGCTCGGGCAGGCCGGCAACGTGGGCGAGGCTGCGCTGCTCGTAATCGGCCAGGATCGCGAATGGACCTTGCACGGCAGGACTTTGCACGCCAGCCATTTCAGGCCCCGACCAGCTCGTTGATGCGAGCGACGAGGGCTTCTTCGTTCGGCGGCTTGACGATGTAATCCTTTGCCCCCTGGCGCAAGCCCCACGCGCGATCGGCTTCCATGCCCTTGGTGCTAACGATCAGCACCGGGATGGCTTTGGTCGCAGCGTCATGGGCAAGCGCCCGGGTCGCTTGGAAGCCATTCATGCCAGGCAACACCACGTCCATCAGCACGAGGTCCGGCAACTCGCGCTTGCAGACTTCGATGCCGTCCTCGGCGGTGCCCGAAGACAAGACCTGGTGGCCGTTGCGTTCGAGTAATTGGGTGAGGACCGCCACGTCGGTGGGTGAGTCCTCGATCAGCAGGATGCGTGCCATGGTGTTGCCTTACCCCCAGGTCAGGCGTTGACGTGCTTGCGGATCGCGTCGAGGAGTTCCTCGCGCGTGAAGGGCTTGGTGACGTACTGATCGGAACCGACAATGCGGCCACGCGCCTTGTCGAACAGCCCATCCTTGGATGAAAGCATGATCACCGGCACCGATTTGAACATCTGGTTGTTCTTGATCAACGCGCAGGTCTGGTAGCCGTCCAGGCGCGGCATCATGATGTCGACAAAGATGATCTGCGGCTGCTGGTCGGCGATCTTGGCCAAGGCCTCGAAACCATCCATGGCGGTAACCACGTCCGCACCTTCGCGCTTGAGCAGCGTCTCGGCGGTACGTCGGATCGTCTTGGAATCGTCGATCACCATCACTCGGAGGCCACCAAGGCTCCCGGTGCGGCTGTCGTCTGGTGTCATCTAAACTCCCCTGGCGCGGTGCTCGTGAGTGCCGGCGCCGCTGCGAACGACCTATATCCCAGCCTGCGGCGGCACTGTCAAGTTTTCGTTGTCCGGATTGGATGGTGAAACACGTTGCGCCCCGCCGCAAGTCGCTCCGGCCGCCTGTTACCATGCAATACCCACGCTGCGGACCCGCCACATGGTGCTCGACATCATCGTCGTGATGGACCCCATCGAGGCCATCCGGATCGCCAAGGACTCTACGTTTGCGATGCTGCTGGAAGCACAGCGGCGCGGCCACCGGCTGCATTATGTGCGCCCAGGCGGCCTCGGCCTGCGCGACGGACAGGCGATGGCCGACCTGCAAGCGCTGACGGTCCAGGACGATCCCGCGCATTGGTTCAAACTGCGAACTGCGTCACAGCGTGCGCTAGGCCCGGGCGATGTCGTGCTGGTCCGGACCGACCCGCCGGTAGACAGCCAATACATCCATGACACCCAGATCCTGGGGATCGCCCAGGGCGCAGGCGCGATGGTGGTCAACGACCCCCAGGGCCTGCGCGACTACAACGAGAAGCTGGCAGCGCTGCTGTTCCCGCAATGCTGCCCACCGACCCTGGTGAGCCGTGATCCGGCTGCGCTCAAGGCGTTTGTCGTCGCCCATGGCGAGGCCGTGCTGAAGCCGCTCGACGGCATGGGCGGAAGTTCGATATTCCGGGTTCGCAGCGGCGAACCCAACCTCAACGTGATCCTGGAAACTCTGCTCCAGGGCGGTCGCAGCCTAGTCATGGCCCAGCGGTTCCTGCCGGAAATCGTGGCCGGCGACAAGCGCATCCTGTTGGTGGACGGGGTGCCGGTGGACTACTGCCTGGCGCGGATCCCGCAAGGCGACGAGTTCCGCGGCAACCTGGCCGCTGGCGGCCGCGGCGAGGGCCGCCCGTTAAGCGACCGCGACCGCTGGATCGCGGCCCAGGTTGGGCCGGAAATGAAGCGTCGCGGGATGCTGTTCGTTGGCCTGGATGTCATCGGCGACTACCTGACCGAGGTCAATGTCACCAGTCCGACCTGTATCCGCGAGCTGGACAAGCAGTTTGGACTCAACATTGCCGGTCAGTTGTTCGAGGCCATTGAAGCCCGCCACGCCGCGGAAGCGCCCAAGCCTGGATGAGCGCCGCTACCGCCGCCCCCCCGCGCATCGGCGACCGCGAGCGACTGGGCGCGACCATGGTGTTGTCGCTGCTGCTGCACGGATTGCTGATCCTGGGGGTCGGCTTCGCGCTGGAATCCGCGGCACCGCTGATGCCGACCCTGGACGTGATCCTGACGCAGACCCGCAGCGCATTGACCCCAAAGCAGGCTGACTTCCTGGCCCAGGCCAACAACCAGGGCGGCGGCGACGACGACAAGGCCCGTCGCCCACGCGACAGCCAGACCGGCGAAACCGCCAAACCAGAGCCTGGCCTCGCACCGAGGGAGCAACGTGCACAGGCGCCTGCGCCGGCGCCACCACCGCAAGCACGCATTGTCACCAGCACCAGCGGCAAGGCGCCGGTGCCGCTGCCGGAAAAGATCCCTGACGCCGTGGCCATGCCGCTGCCTCGCGGCGACCGACCCGTGGTCGAGGACATCGCCATGGCCCGTCTGGCCGCCGAAATCAATGCCAACACCCGGCTCTATGCACGCCGACCGGCGCGCAAGTTCGTTTCCGCAAGCACCCGTGAATATGCCTGGGCCGCCTACCTTCGCGCCTGGGTTGATCGGGTGGAACGGGTCGGCAACCTCAATTATCCGGACGAAGCGCGCCGACGTCGTCTGGGCGGCACGGTGGTGATCAATGTCGGCATCCGCCGCGACGGCAGCATCGAGGACGCCCAGATCGTGCGTTCCAGCAAGGTGCCGATGCTGGATGCAGCAGCCTTGCGGATTGCCCGGCTGGCGGGACCTTACCCGCCATTGCCGCCGACCAGGGAAGACCCGGACATCCTCAACGTGGTGCGCACATGGCAATTCATGCCCGCCGGCACGATGACCGACGATACGATGTCCAACGACGCGGCCAGGGAGCCATGAGCGCATGAGTCAATTCGAGTACCTGTCGGTGCTGGTCTCGATCATCATCGGGCTGGCATTGACCCAGTTGCTTTCCGGGGCCGCACGGCTGATCCAGCGACGGCGGCGCATCCGCATGCACGCGGCGACACTGTGCTGGATGCTGGTGCTGTTCCTGGTCGACATCCAGGTGTGGTGGGTCGCGTTCGAGCGCCGTGGCCGCGAAGACTGGGAGTATTTCAGCTTCCTGCTCTACCTGTTGATCCCGGTCACGTTGTTCCTGCTCAACTACCTGGTGCTGCCCGACCTGGATGACCCGCACGCGACCGATCTAGGCGCAAATTTCGACGCCAACCGTGGCTGGTTTTTCGGCCTGCTGACGGCCGTCCCGATGCTGAGCCTGGCCGAACAGTTCGTGCGCGACGGTTTCTTGCCCGCGGATGCCGATGTCGGTTTCCGGGTCGCGTTCGGCGTCGCGGCGCTGGCTGCGGCGCGCATCGGCAATGCGCGCTACCAGTTCTGGAACGCGGTCACGGTGCTCGGATTGTTCCTGGCCTACGTGGCGACGTTGTTCGTGAGATTGAAATAGTGGCCATCGTGCTGGCCTTCGAAACCGCGACCGAAGCCTGCTCGGTCGCACTATGGATCGATGGTGACGTGCGCGAGCGGTTCGGCATCGCACCGCGGCAACATGCCGAGCTGGCGCTGCCATGGGCCCAGGAATTGCTGGCCGATGCCGGGATTGTGAAATCCAGGATCGACGCGATCGCAGTTGGGCGCGGGCCCGGTGCATTCACCGGCGTGCGCCTTGGCGTCGCCCTGGCACAAGGCATCGCTCTGGCGCTGGACCGGCCCGTGGTGCCGGTGTCCACGCTTGCGGCGCTGGCGTTTCCAGTCGTCGGTGAACGGATCATTGCCGCGATCGACGCGCGCATCGGCGAGGTGTATCTCGGCGCATTCGTTCGCGAGGGCGACCAATTGCGCCCGTTACTCGCTGAAGCGGTCGGTAAGCCGGATCTGATCGCGCTGCCCACGGGCGACGGGTGGAGAGGTAGCGGGACCGGCTTTGCCGCGGTCGATGGTGCTTTGCGCACGCGTTTGGGCGGGCAACTGCTGCAGGTGGAGGCAAGTGCTCTGCCACATGCCGCGGATATTGCGCGCTTGGCGGCGCCGATGTTCGCGCGCGGCAAGGTGGTTGCAGTCGAGCGGGTCGAGCCGGCCTACTTGCGAAACAACGTCGCGTTGACCCTGGCCGAGCAGGCTTCGGCAAAAAAAGCGGCGACGTCGGCAACATCGCGGGTCGACGGGATCGGCGGCAATGATTCCAGGAAGATGCGGCCGTAACTCTTGCCGACCAGGCGTGGGTCACACAACACCAGCACGCCACGATCGGATTCAGTGCGGATCAGGCGACCGACCCCCTGCTTGAGTGCAATCACCGCCTGCGGTAGTTGCTCATCGCGGAACGGATTGCCGCCCGAGCGGCGCACGGCCTGCAGGCGCGCCTCGAAGACCGGATCGTCGGGCGCGGCAAACGGCAACTTGTCGATCACCACCACGCTCAGCGCATCGCCGGCGACATCCACGCCTTCGCGGAAACTGGCCGCGCCCAGCAGGACCCCATTGCCCGACTCACGGAATTGCTGCAGCAATTGCGCCCGCGGCATCTCGCCTTGCACGAACAATGGCCACGGCCCACCGCGCAACGCCGCAGCCGCCTCGCGCAGGGCGCGATGCGACGCGAACAACACGAACGCGCGCCCGGCGGAAGCCTCAAGCACCGGCAGCAATGCCTCCACCAGCGCACTGGTGTAACCGCGCGACATGGGCTCCGGCAGGCCGGGTGGCAAATAGCACAAGGCCTGCGTGTTCCAGTCGAATGGGCTGGGTTCGAGCAGGGTCCGTGGCTGCTCCAGCCCCAATCGCGCGGCTATGTGCTGGAAACTTCCGGCCACCGACAGGGTGGCCGAGGTGAACACCCACGCCGCACGCGATTTCTCGCGGTGCTCGCGCAGCGGTTTCGAAACATCCAGCGGCGTGCGTTGCAATCGAAACCCGCGCGCCGTCAATTCGTACCACAGGACGTCGTCCCGGCCCTGCTGCGGCGAGTCCTGCTCCGGCGAGCCCTGCCCCTGCGAGTCCTGCGCCTGTGGCACCTGTCCGGTCCAGCGTGCGAGGCGAGCGGACAGGTCGATGGCGCGGGCATGGCAGGCATCGAATCCTGGCGAAGCCTCGCGCAACACCGCCAAAGCCTCGGCCAGCTGCGACAGCGACAGCGCGAGCGCCTCAAAGCTGTCATCAACCGTCAGCTCCTCCAGCGCGCGCGTACGCGTCGCCCGCAGCGGCAGTACTTCCATCGCCGCGCGCAAGGCACGCACCGCATGTTCGAGCCGTTGCGCAGGCGCTTGCACGGTGGCCATCGCACCGGCAACGTCCTTGCATTCGCGCAGGGCGTCCCGCGCCAGTTCCACCAACGGGCGCGCGCCGATTCCTTCGCCGAAGAATTGCGCGGCGAGTTCCGGAAGCTGGTGGGCCTCGTCGACCACGAAGGCTTGGGCGCCGGGCAGGATCTCGCCGAAGCCCTCCTGCTTGAGCGCCAGGTCAGCCAGCAGCAGATGATGGTTGACCACCACCAGGTCGGCGGCTTGTGCGCGTTGCCGCGCCTGGACCACGAAGCATTCACTCCAGAACGGGCATTCACTGCCCAAACAGTTGTCGGTGGTGCTGGTCACCAGCGGCAGCAGTGGCGAATCGTCGGGCAGGCCTTCTAGTTCGGCCATGTCGCCCATGCGGGTACGCCCGGACCAGGCGACGATCCGCTGGAACTGCGCAGCCTGCGCGCGGTCACCGAAGACCGCATCACCCTTGCCCTGTTCAAGCCGATAGCGGCACAGATAGTTGGCGCGACCCTTCAACAAAGCGGTCTTGAGGCCGACGCCCAGCGCATCGCGCACCCGTGGCAGGTCGCGGTGGTAGAGCTGGTCCTGCAACGCGCGAGTGCCGGTGGAGATGATCGTCTTGAGCCCGGAAAGCAACGCGGGTACCAGGTAGGCATAGGTCTTGCCGGTCCCGGTGCCGGCTTCGGCAAGCAGGATTTCGCGCGCCTCGAACGCGTGGGCCACTTCTTCGGCCAAGCGCTGCTGTGCCGGACGCGGCACGAACGCGGGGATCTCCCGGGCAAGCGCGCCACCTTCCGCAAGCGCGGCGTGGCTGAGTTCCGACAACGCTGACATCAGTAGCGCGCGGGGCCGGCAACGGTGCAGGCGTCGCGCTGCGCTTGCGCCGAAACCGTGCCGGGTCCATCGCCACTGGCCAGGCGCAATTGGCGCAGGGTTTCCCACTGACGGCGACACAGTGGGCCGACTTTCGAACCCAGTTGCCAAGCCTGGTGCGAAATCCGCGCCGCGCCCGCGGAATCGCCCACGAGCAGCGCGGCTTCGGCGCGTTCCTGCAGCAAGGCCGGATCGTCCGGGACCAACTTCAATGCCTGCTCAAGCGCGGCGACGGCCTCTGGATAGCGATGCTCCTGCTCCAGGCGCTGCGCCTGCTCGCGCAGGTCTTCAACCATCGGCTCACGCAGCGGTTGCACCGCGAGTTCCTCCCCGGAATATCCGGCAGCGGCGCGAATGGCTGCCACCATCGCCTGGGGTGTCTGTAGCGGGAGCGTGGCAGTCACCGGTGGTGCCAGCGGCGTCGCGCATGCCGCCGTCGCCGCCACCAGCAGCAAGGCCACCAAGCGCATCTCCGGCACAAATCCTTGCGCGCCCAGCCACCCCATTACTTGCCATCCGCCGCCGGCGCGGGTGCAGGCACCGCCACCGGCTTTGCTGGCTCCGGCCGCTCGTCCAGACCAAACCAGCTGCGCCACCCGCCGCTCGATGGCTGGTCGGGCTCGAGGTACGGATCAGGGTTGGCGTACACGCAAGGCTGGTATTGCGGCGCAAATCCCGCCACAAAGGCAAATCGGCGCGCATCCGGACAACCAGGATCCGTGCTGTGACCGTCCTGCACCCACTGCCAGTCCAAGCCCTCGCCCTTGACCTGCAAAGGCGCACTTGGCAGGCGCGAGAAAATCGACGACCAAACCCGCATCGCACCCGTTGCCCCGTACAAGCCAGTCATTTCGTTCTGGTCATTGCCAACCCAGACTACGGCCAGGTGGTCGCCGGTCCAGCCGGCGAACCAACTGTCACGACTGTCGTTGCTGGTGCCGGTCTTGCCCGCGGCATTCAAACGTCCCAGTCCGTCGACAACCAGTTGCCGACCAGTTCCGTAAGATACGGCCTGCTGCAACGCGATCGTGACCAGGCGCGCGGCAATCGCATCGCCTTCCTGGGCCGGCGCCGGCGCCTTGTCATAACGGTTGACGACCTTGCCATCGCGGTCGATCACGCCGCGCACCGCATGCAGCGGCTGGATCTCGCCATCCGAGGCGAGGAACTGGTACAGCTGCGCCATCGCGTACGGACTTTGATCCATCGCGCCAAGGATCAGTGAGGGATTGGGTGCGGCCTTGATCCCGGCGAGCGTCCGAACCACGTCGGCAACGCGTTGCGGGCCTACCTGCATGCCGATCCGCACCGTCGCCTGGTTCCAGGAATGCGCGAGCGCATCAACCATGCGCACGGTGCCGTGGCTACGGCCGTCAGAATTGCCGGGACTCCAGCGCTTGCCATTGTCCAGGGTGATGGTGACCGGGCTGTCGTCGAGGAAGCTCGACAACGCCCACTTGCCCGGCTGTGCCAAGGCCAGCAGGTACACAAACGGCTTGATGATCGAACCCACCGGGCGTTGCGCCTCGACTGCGCGATTGAAGCCATGGCGGGTGACATCGCGGCTGCCGACCACCGCGCGCACTTCACCGTCATGCACATCGGTGATGACCAGGCCAGCCTGCAGCGGCGGCCGCTTTTTGCTGTCAAGCGACTTGAGGGTTTTGGTCACGGCACCCTCGGCATAGGCTTGGGCAGCGGGCGACATTCCGGTCATCACGGTGAGTCCGGCGCCCTGCAACGCGTCGGCGGGGTAATCGCGCGCCAGCTGTCGCCGCACCAGGTCGACGTAGGCCGGGAAGCGATTGGCCGAGGTGCTGCCGGGCGCGGTCGTGATGCCCAGCGGTGCGGCCTTGGCGCGCGCGAATTCACTGTCGTTGATCAAGCCGGTCTCGTGGAACTTGGCCAGCGCGAAGTCACGGCGGGCGCGCGCCCGCTCCGGGTGCTTGCGCGGGTCATACCAGGAGGGGCCGCGAATGATGCCTATCAGCAAGGCGACCTGGGGCGTACTCAGGTCGCGCAGGTCGCGGCCAAACCAGAATTCGGCACCTGCCGCCGCACCACGGATCTCCTGCGAACCGCGCTGGCCGAGGTAAACCTGGTTGAGGTAAGTCTCGAGGATGGTGCTCTTGTCATACCGCGCTTCCAGCAACAGCGCGTAAATGATCTCGTTGAACTTGCGGGTGAGGGTCTGTTCACTGCCAATTCCGAGCAGGCCACTGCGCGCGAGCTGTTGGGTCAGGGTGCTGGCGCCCTGCACGGTTTCGCCGCCGGACTTCACGGTCACGAACACCGCACGCAACATGCCGCTGAAATCGATCCCATGATGATGGGCGAAATCGCGATCCTCGACCGCCTGCAGTCCGGTGACCATCAACTCAGGCACGTCCTCGAGCTGGACCAGGCGTCGCTCCTCCTGCTTCTGGCCGTACAGGGTGGCGATCCGGGCCGGATCCAGGCGTGCGGCGCGAATGGATTGCCGGCGCGCGAGATCACGAACGCTGGCGACACGGCTTCCCGACAGCACCACTTCGACCCGGCTGGGGCCGATCGTGCCGCTCACGTCCTGGAAGCCGCGGCTGGCAATGCGCCAGCGACTGCCGTCATGACTGTAGGTACCCGGACGCACGCCGGCGCCGTCATCCTGGTAGGACGCCGCCGCCAATTCGGTGGCCAGGGTGGCTCCATCCATCGCCAGGCCAGGCGCCAGCCGCAACGGCTGGGCGTAGACCCGGGTCGGCAACTGCCAGCGCAATTCCCCGAACCGCTGGCCAACCTGGTAGTTCAGGTAGACGACGTAGGGAATCATGAAACCCAGCCCCAGTGCGATCGCGGCCAGGGCCCAGGTCAGCAGGCGGCGGCGCCACGCCGGACCGCTGCCTGCGTCCTCATCGTCTTGGTCCTGGGCGTCTTCGTGGTCAATGCGTGGCATGGAATGGTTCCGGTCCGCGCGATGCGCGCGCGGATGCGACAATGTGGCCCGGCGCGCCGGGGAGGCGTCGAGTCTAGCGCAGCCCGTTGCATCGTCCCTGCGCCTGTCCTTTCCAGTCAGCCGGAGTTACGCAGTTTGTTGTCAGAAATCCGGTTCCTGATCGAGCAAGCGTTCGGCCTGGCGCGAAGGGGCGCGGCGAGCTTGCGCAGCCGCGGTTGGCGGGCCACGTTGGCGCGCATGTGGCTGCAACTGCAGCCGGCGCCGGCTCCTGCGATTGCCCTGTACCGACCACGCGACACGGTCTTTGCGCCCTTTGCGGTGCCCACCTCGGAAAATCCGCGCGCCAGCATTGTCATACCAGTACATGGGCAGCTGGCGCATACCCTCGCCTGCCTGCGTGCATTGGCCGAGCATCCACCCCTCACAGCCGTCGAAGTCATCGTTGTCGACGATGCTTCGCTCGATCACACCGCCTCCATCCTCGCCCAGGTCGAAGGCCTGCGCCTGCATCGGCGGGCCAGCAATGGCGGCTTCATCGCCGCGTGCAACGATGGCGCTGCACTCGCTGGCGGTGAGTACCTGGTGTTGCTCAACAACGACACCGTGCCACAACCTGGTTGGCTGGATGCGCTGCTGGCTACATTCATCGCCGAAGCAGGTACCGGCCTTGCTGGCGCACAACTGCTGTATCCCGATGGTCGCCTGCAGGAAGCCGGCGGCGTGGTCTTCAGCGACGGCAGCGCATGGAACTACGGACGATTCGGCGCACCTTCCGATCCACGTTACGCCTACCTGCGCGATGCCGACTACCTCAGTGGTGCCGCAATCGCGATTCCACGCGCGCTGTTCATCGAAATCGGTGGTCTCGATCCGCGCTACGCCCCGGCGTATTACGAAGATACCGACCTCGCCTTCGCCGTCCGCGCAGCTGGTCGACGCGTGGTCTACCAGCCCGCCTCGCGGGTCGTGCACGACGAAGGCGCGACATCGGGCACGGATACCGGTAGCGGCGCCAAGGCTTACCAGGTACACAACCAGGCAACGTTCGCCCAGCACCGGAAGGCGCAACTAGCCACGCAACCTGCGCCGGGAACCATGCCTACCCCGGCCGTGCTGCACCGGAACCAACGCCAGGTCCTGGTGATCGATGCGCTGACCCCGCGACCGGACCAGGACTCGGGGTCTTTGCGGCTGGTGAACCTGATGCGGTTGCTGCGTGAGGAAGGGGCCCATGTCGTATTCCTCGCCGGCAACCGCGAACATGCAGGCAGTTACACCGAAGCCCTGCAGGGACTTGGGGTCGAAACCTGGTATGCGCCCTACGCCCGGTCGATGCCCGACTGGTTGCGCCAGTACGGACGCCGATTCCACAGCGTGATGGTTTGCCGCCACTACGTCGCCCGCGGATTGCTGCCGCTGTTGCGCCGCCATGCGCCGCAAGCCAGGCTGGTGTTCGACACCGTCGACCTGCACTACCTGCGTGAGCGGCGCGCTGGAGAACTTACCGCCGACGCGCAACTGTTGGGCGCAGCCGAACGCACCCGCGCGATCGAACTGGACGTCATCGCCCGAAGCGATGTCACCCTGGTGGTCAGCGCTCCGGAAAAGGCACTGCTCGCGAGGGATGCGCCGGATGCGCGGGTGGAGGTGCTGTCGAACCTGCACGAGGTGGCCGGGCCAGGCCTGCCGTTCGCGCAACGCCAGGATCTGGTGTTCGTGGGCGGTTTCCGGCACCCACCAAACGTCGATGCAGTGCGCTGGTTCGTTGGTGAAGTGCTGCCGACGGTACGCGCGTCGTTACCAGACGTGCGCTTCCACTGCATCGGTGCCGAACCGCCTGCGGCAATCCTGGCGCTGGACGCGCAGCCTGGAGTCATCGTCCATGGCCATGTCAGCAATATCGCGCCGTACATGGACGGATGCCGGATCGCGGTTGCGCCGCTGCGCTACGGCGCCGGGGTCAAGGGCAAGATCAACCTGAGCATGGCCCACGGCCAGCCCGTGGTCGCGACCCACTGCGCGGTGGAAGGAATGCACCTGAGCGAGGGCGAGGATGTGCTGGTTGCCGACGATGCCGCCGGATTTGCTGCGTCGATCCTGGCGTTGTATCGCGACGAGGCGTTATGGCAACGGCTTGCCGCAGGCGGACTCGCCAACGTCGCCGAGTATTTTTCCCTGGACGCCGCCCGCAACACCGTCCGCCGCGTCCTCCTGGCGTAGTTGCGCGTCGCAGGCAGCGGCGAGCGCGGCTTCCACGCGTGGCAGGTCCGCATGCCCGCGGTCGTAAGCCCGCGCGGCCGCCGCAATTGCGGCCGCTTCGGCAACATCGCCGCGCGCAAGGGCCGTGCGCGCCTGCTGTAGCAATTCGGCGATTGCATCCTCGCGGCCTTCCAATGCCTCGAGCATGCGTGGACGCAAGGAAAGGACCCGCTGGTACAGCGGCAACGCCGCATCGTCCGCGCCATCGAGGCGATGTTGGGAACGCGCGGCAGCCGCACGCGCCAACAGTTCCGGGATCCT
The DNA here is from genome assembly GCA_039914555.1 of Luteimonas sp. Lineage (GTDB taxonomy): Bacteria > Pseudomonadota > Gammaproteobacteria > Xanthomonadales > Xanthomonadaceae > Cognatiluteimonas. The sequence goes on along the minus strand of JBDSOZ010000131.1, from coordinate 24,551 downwards.
GGCCCGCGCGAGCTCATGCTCAAGCAAAAGCGCCGCAACCGGCGCGACCTGTGCGCGCGGCGCGTCAAGTTCGCGCGCCAACGCCAAGTCACGCTTGGCTGCTTCGACATGGTCGCTTGCAATGGCATAGCGCGCGCGCGCCAACGCCGCCGTGGCGACCCGCGCCAACCCCAGCTGCGAATCATTGCGGTCCGGGTCCAGCAGCAGCGATGCCAGGTACAACTCGCGTGCGCCGCTGCCATCGCTGGCGCTGAATCGCCCCTCCAGCAACGCGTGTGCCGCCTGCGTCCGCAAGACCTCGGCACGGGCCTCCGGCCACAGGCGATCGGCAAGCGGGCGCCGCCAAACGACGATCGCCAACAGCACGATCACCAGCACCAGCAACAGCGGCCAGTACTGTCGGCAGCGTGCGACGAATTCATGCACGGCGTGCGTGCTCGACCCCGGACAGACCATCCAGCTTGCCCAGCAACCGCGACAGTTGGCCATGGTCGACGATTCGCAGGCGCAATCGCAGGCGCATCAGGCCGCCACGGGACTTCTCGCTGCGAATGTCGAGGACATGGGTGTCCTCCTGCGCGATCAGGGTGGTGAGATCCTTCAGCATCCACTTGCGATCGATGGCATCGACGAGCACGTCGACTTCATGGCTTCCACCCTGGGCACCCGCCCATTCCACAGGCAGCAGGCGGCCGGGCTCGGTTGACGACACGCGCAGTAACGTCGCGCAATCCGCCCGATGCACACTGATGCCGCGACCCCGCGTGAGGTAGCCGGCAATCAGTTCGCCGGGCAACGGTTGGCAGCAGCGGGCCATTTGCACCAGCAGGTTGCCCACACCCACCACCGTCACCGGCGACGCTTTTGCCGCCCGTGACCGACGTTGCCTCGGCAGGTTCGGCAGCAGCGGCCCGTCGCTGGCGGCCGCTGCGGCTGCCCGTTCGTGTTCCGACAGCGCCCTCGACACCTGGTGCGGACCAACATCGCCCAGCGCCACCAGCACCTGCAGGTCCTCGATGCTATCGGCGTTGAAGCGCCGCAGCACCGGGGCAAGCTCTGCCTGCTGCAGGCCGGCGCGCTTGAGCTCCTTTTCCAACAACTAGCGTCCAGCCTGCACATTGCGGGCGCGTTCCAATTTGTGGAACCAGGTGCGCACCTTCTCGCGCGAGCGCGCGCTTGCAAGGAAACCATTGGCGGCGACCAGCCAGTCGCGCCGTGGTTCGCCGGTTTTCGCAGTCAGGATCTCGACCCGATCGCCGCTTTCCAGGTGGTGGTCTAGCGGCACGATCCGCCCGTCGACCTTGGCGCCACGACAGCGGTGTCCCACTTCGGTGTGCACGTGGTAGGCGAAGTCAACGGGAGTCGCTCCCAGGGGAAGGTCCACCACTTCGCCCTTTGGGGTCAATGCGTAAACCCGATCCTCGACCAGTTCGCTGTCGATCGCTCCCAGCAGGACGCCGTCGCCTTCCGCGCGCGTGTCGAGGATCCGCCGCATCCATTCGATCTTCCGATCCAACGCGGCATCGCCGGCAGCTGAACGCCCCGGCGCGCCCGGCCCCGCCCCGGCCTCCTTGTACCGCCAGTGCGCGGCCACCCCAAGTTCGGCTTGCGCATGCATGTCGAAGCTGCGGATCTGCACCTCCAGGGTCTTGCCGCCGGGGCCCACCACCGCGGTGTGCAACGATCGATAGTCATTGCGCTTGGGCCGGGCGATGTAGTCATCGAACTCGCTGGGGATTGGGGCCCACAGTGAATGCACGATGCCCAGCGCCGCGTAGCACGCGGCGACGTCGTCGACCATCACCCGAACCGCACGCAGGTCGTACAACTCGCCGATCGGCACGTCCTTCTTCTGCATCTTTTTCCAGATGCTGAAGATGTGCTTTGGGCGCCCGGAGACATCGGCATGGAGCCCAGTGGCGGCCAGGGCCTGGCCAAGGTCGTGCTTCACCTCGTCGATGAAGCGTTCGCGGTCGCCGCGCTTCTCGTCGAGCAGGGACGCGATCCGACGATAGGTCCCGGGTTCGAGATAGCGGAACGCGAGGTCTTCAAGTTCCCATTTCAACTGCCAGATGCCGAGGCGGTTGGCCAATGGCGCGTGGATGTCGCGGGTCACTTGTGCCAGTGCGCGGCGCGCGGCATCCGGCAAGGCTTCGGCCGCGCGCAGTCGTGCGAGTTGGCGTGCGAGCAGGATTGGGACAACCCGGAGGTCGCGGACGATGGCCAGCAACAGGCGACGCAGGCCTTCATCACTGCCGGCCCCATGGGACCGGCGCTCGGCGTGCAATGCCCAGACTTGGACGGCGGCGCGCTGGCCTTCCAGCAGCGCCAATACCGTCGGGTGCTTGCGCGTCAATTCAGGCTGCACCTTGTCAACCAAGGCGGGCGCGACATGCAGGACGGCGGCCGCGAGCACGTCACCGCCGGATTCGAGCAGGGTCAGGGAGCCGAGGGTGTCTTCAAGTACCGGCATTGGATCACGCAGCAGGATCGCATGACCGGCAAGGCCCTCCTGCAGCAGTGCGCGCAAGGACAGTGGAATGGCCGCGCAGCAGGCGGCATCCAGTAAGGCCGGTGACAGGACGTTCGGATTGTCGTGCTCGGGGGGAGACACGGCGAGTCACTGGAAGGAGTTGACCCCACGATAACCCAGCAACGCGTCCTGCGTTCTGCTATTGAAGCTGGGCGAGCCGCGCCGCCAGCTTTTTTACCGACACCGGGCGTCGGGTGCCGAGCGCCTGGGCAAACAGGGACACGCGCAATTCTTCCAGGTCCCAACGCAGCGACTGCCACGCCGGGCTGCCTGCTACACCGGTTTCATTGGCAATGACCAAGGCATCGGCAAACGGCTTGATGTCCAACATCCGCGCCTGGTCGCGGGTGGGATCGCGCAACGCGCGCTCCGCGCGCAAGGACAGCGCGCGCAGGTAGCGTGGATAGTCCGCCAGCGCCGCCGCCGGAATGTCACGCAGGAATCCGGGGGCCACCAGGGAAGACAACTGCGCCTGCATGTCATCCAGGTTGCCGCTGGCCCAGCCAATCAACGTGGAATCCAGCTTGGCGCGGACCTCGGCGACCAGGGCCAGGATGGTTTCGGCCTGCTGCAAACGGATCATCGCCTCGCCAAACAACGCCTTGGCAAGGATTTCGCTGTGCTGGGCAAACGCCTGCGCGTCGCGGATTCCATCCAGACTTTCGGTCGACAATGCCGCGAACGCGCCATCAACAAGATCGGTGCGAAGTCGGTCACCCTCGCCACCGCGCGGCGCCGCCGATTCGATTGCGGCATACAGCAGCGCGGTTTTGGCCTGGACCGGCAATTGCTTGCGCGCCTGCTTGATCCGGTCGGCCAACCGCAGCGCCAGTAATCGGCGCACCCCCTGCGGGTGCGCCTGCAACGCGACCTCGCGCGCGGCGTGCACGGCGAGCGAAACACTGTCGCCGTCGTCGTGCAATGCCGGATAGGCGGGGACGCCACCCGCGCCTGGAACCTGCAGTGGAATCGGTTCGTCCGGGAACGCGATGAGGCCACTGCGAGCCATTCCCTGGGCCGCGTGGCGCGCGAATGCAGCCGCAGCGCGCGCGCCGAAACGTTGGCGCAGTTCGTCGAGATCGCGCGACTCGGCCAGCACATGGTCAGCGTCGCCCTTGCGTGCGTGGCCGCCATCGGCGGCGCCGAACAGGCGCAGGTTGGCGCGTAAATGCGGTTCGACAAGGGACGGGGCCAGATCGGTGGCGGCAAGCGCCACGCCGGTGGTTCGTTGCAGGAAGCGCGCCAATTCGCCGTCGATGCTGTCGGCCGACGGCTGCGGCCAGGCTTGCGCAAACGCGCGCGCGAAATCCGGCACCGGCACGAAATTGCGGCGCAGTGCCTTGGGCAAGGTCCGGATCAGCGCCGCCGCCTTGTCGGCGACAAAGCCCGGCGCCAGCCACGACAGGCGCGCGGGATCCAGGGCGTTGAGCAGGTGCAGCGGAACAGCAACGGTCATGCCGTCATCGACCGCGCCAGGTTCGAATCGATAGCGCAACGCCAGCCGCGCATCCCCCAGCGCCAGGTAGTGGGGAAACAACGACGCGTCACTTTCGTCGCCGACCAGCAAATCATCGCTGGACCACTCGAGAGCCTTCTTTTTTTCGGCCGGCAAGCGTGCGTACCAGGCATCGAGCGCCTGCACGTTGTGCGCGTCGGCCGGCAACCGGTCCAGATACCAGCGTGCCTGCCAGTCCTCGTCAACCACGAGGCCCGCGCGTCGCTGCTTGGCTTCTTCTTCGGTCACCAGCTCCAGCGCAGCGAGGTTGCGCTTGAGGAAGGCGCTACGGGTGTCGATTTCGCCGGTCAGCAGCGCGTCGCGCACGAAAATCTGGCGTGATTCTTCCGGGAACAAACCGCCATAATGGATGGGCTTCTTCGGCGCCAGCACCAGTCCGAACAGGCTCACCTGTTCGCTGCCGATCACCCTGCCCTGGCGACGCGACCAGCGCGGATCGAACTGACGCCGAGCCAGCAGTTGCGACAATTCCGCCATCACCCAATCCGGCTCAATCGCCGCGTTGGTCAGGCTCCACACCTTTTCAGTGTCCAGCAGGGTCGCCGAAAGCACCCAGGGGGGCGGTCTTTTTGCGAGGCTGGAGCCCGGAAACAACTGGAACTTGCGTCCGCGCGGCCCGTCGTAGCGCGCCGGCGCCTGTTTGCCTTTCTCTTGCAACTGGCGATGCCCAACCTGGGTTGGAAGCCCCGCAATCAAGGCTCGATGCAAGGCCACGTAAGCACGGCGCCTGGCCTTGTCGGTCTCCTTGCCGTCGATTCCGGTGGCGGGATCGCGACTTTCGGTTGTGTCCCAGCCCAACTCGGCCGTCACCAGCTTCAGTTGTCGATGCAGCTCGCGCCATTCGCGCAGGCGCAGGAATCCGAGAAAATTCCTGGCTGCCCATTTGCGCAGCTGGGACTGGGTGAGTTCGCGGTGCGACGCGTCATAGGCCTGCCACAGTTTGAGGATGCCCATGAACTCCGATTGCGGATCGACGAATGGTGCATGCGCCGCATCGGCGGCCGGGCGTTGATCTACCGGGCGCTCACGCGGATCCTGGACGCCGAGGAAGCTGGCAATGGCCAGCATGTCGTAAAGACAGCCGTGGGCGTTGGCAGCCACCAGCATGCGCGACAACTTGACGTCAATCGGCATGCGCGCCATCACCAGGCCGGTTGGCGTCAGCTTGCGCTGCTCATTCACCGCACCCAGCTCGGCCAGCGTCTGCCAGCCGTCGGAAATCGCGCGTGGCTCCGGCGGTTCGAGGAACGGAAAGTCTTCGATCGATCCAAGCCCGAGCGAAAGCATGCGCAGGATCACGCCCGCCAAGGCTGCGCGTCGGATTTCCGGGTCGGTAAAGGACGGCCGGGACTCGAATTCCGCCTCGGAGTACAGGCGGATGCACACGCCTGGCGCGATCCGGCCACAACGTCCCTTGCGTTGGTTGGCGCTGGCCTGGCTGATTGGCTCGATATGCAGGCGATCGAGTTTCTGGCGCGGGCTGTAGCGCTTGATCCGGGCCAGCCCGGGATCGACAACGTAATGGATGCGTGGCACCGTCAGCGACGTTTCGGCGACGTTGGTCGCAAGCACGATCCGGCGCTGGTTGCCCGGTTGGAATACCCGGTCCTGGTCGCGCGCCGACAAGCGCGCGTACAACGGCAGCACTTCGGTGTGGCGGTATTTGCGCTGCTCCAGCGCCTGGTGCACGTCGCGGATTTCGCGCTCGCCCGCCAGGAACACCAGCGTGTCACCTGTAGGCCGTCCCTTCGCGATCTCGTCGCAAGCCTCGATGATTCCCGACAGCGGATCAGGCCCCTCCTGTGCTTCCGCCTGGTAGCGGACTTCGACCGGATATCCGCGGCCTTCGACCTCCACCACCGGGGCGTCATTGAAATGGGCAGAGAAACGCGCGGTGTCGATCGTGGCCGAAGTCACGATGACTTTCAGGTCCGGACGCCGCGGCAACAATTGCTTGAGGTAGCCCAGCAGGAAATCGATATTGAGGCTGCGTTCGTGGGCCTCGTCGATGATCAGGGTGTCGTAGCGTGACAGCCGTCGATCGGACTGGATTTCCGCCAGCAGGATGCCATCGGTCATGAACTTGACCGTGGTCTGGGCACTGACCTTGTCGTTGAAACGCACCTGGAAACCCACCGGCCCACCCAGCGGCACCTGCAATTCCTCGGCGACGCGGCGGGCGACCGTGCGCGCCGCAATCCGCCGCGGCTGGGTGCAACCGATCATGCCCTTGGTCCCGCGACCGGCGGCCAGGCACAGCCGCGGCAACTGGGTGGTCTTGCCCGACCCGGTTTCGCCCGCCACCACGACCACCTGGTGCTTGCGGATCAACCCAATGATGTCGTCGGCCGCTGCCGCGATCGGCAGTTGCGGATCGATCGGCAGGCGTGGGTCGAGCTGGAAATTCATCGAGTGGATAGTACGACGACCTCACGCATTACTTGACGACCGCCGGATGCAGCCCCATCCAGTCGCGTCCGCTATTCCACCCTGACCCGGAACTGCAACTGGAATGCAGCGCTGTTGGCGTTGAACACGCCCTTGGGGTTGATCCGCAGATTGGTCACCGTGGAGTCGACGCCGTTGGCATCGGGCGTCGGCGTGTACACGTAGCTGGCACCACCATTGTTGGAGAACGCGATGTCATCAGTGGTGCTGGCAAGCGAGGTGAAGGTATAGCTCAGTCCGCTGACCGGCGAACCGTTGATGAAGGCTACCGGACCGGAACCGGGCGCGCCGAAATTCCCCACATACAATTTCACGTTGGCCGGCACCGCATCGTCCACCACGACGCTGTTGGCATCCGTCGGGTTGGCCGCGGGATTGCTGATGAACACGTGGTAATCGACCATCGCCCCCGGGATCGCCTTGGGATTGGTGGTGCCATTGACCGGGTCTGAATACACCTGGCTCAGCTTCACCACCGTCAACGGGACGGATCGGGTATTGGTCCAATTGCAGGTCACTGAACTGTTGCTCGGCATGCTGAAGGTACGGCTGAGACCGGTGCCGGTGACGGTGACCACGCTGGCATCGCTGACCTTGCTGCAAGCCAGAGTCGGTGTGTAGTTGCCGGAACTGCCGGTGGTGAATGCTTCGACCAGGGTGATGGTGGTGCTGGCGCCGCTGGTCGCGGTCGCGGCTGTCGTGGTCGATGGCGCAGTCGAAGTGCCGGCGGTGGCTGTGGTGCCGCCACCGATGGTCAGGCTGACCGCGTCGCCTGCAATCGCATTGCTCCAGGTCTTGCCCAGCGTGACCTGGCCTTCGACGTTGAAACTGCCGTTGGCAGTGTGGGTGACCACGCTCTCGACGCCTTCATAGCCGGTCACGGTGGCAGTCCAGGCACCAAAATTCGGGTTGTTCGGAAGCGTGTAGGTATAGCCGAAGGTCCGGGTGGCGACGCCCGAATCTGCCCGCAACGCCATCGCCAGGTTGTTGACGATGGTCGTCCCGCTGGAATCCTTGATGGTGATATTGGCGTGGTGGACATCGAAGCTGCCAAACGGATCGCTGATCACCGCGCGCAGGTAGACCGTGCTACCGGGCAGGTACCGCGGGCTGGTGGTGTTGCTGGGATAGATCACCGAATACGGAGCAACACTGTCGACATTGATGACGGTGCTGGTGATGATCGACACCGTGCCCGGATTGGCGTTGTACTGGTACACCACGATCGGGCGTGTTGCCGTGGTGGTCGCATTGATGATCTTGAGCGACAGGGTGGCGCCGGCCGCCACCGTCACCGGCGAGGCCAGCACGACGGTGAAGGTCGTCTGGGTCGGCGTCGCCGTATTGAACGTGATCTGCGGTGTCGATCCAACCTGGGTCGCACCATTGAACAACTGCGCCTGCACCGTTCGGGTCGCTGCCGTTCCTGAAGTTGCAAGGTCAACGGTCACGACCACGTTGCCAGCGGGAATCACCAGCGATTTGCCGGTGGCGATCGCCGGCGTCAGCACCCACGTCGAAGATCCACTCACGCTGGCAATCGTGACTCCCGCCGTTGTCTGCGACTGCGGGGTACGGCTTAACTGCAGGTTGTTGTAGAGGTACAGCTTCTTGTTGCCCGACTGCGCGGCCTGGGACTGCGAGACAGTCACGGTCGGGGCCACCGGCGCCGCCCCCGCGCCGTTGGGGTTGGTCACTGTCGCGGTATTGTTGATCGTCGTTCCTGCCGTCGTTGCGGCTGCAATCTTTACATCGAACACGATCGACACCGTGCCGCTTGCGGGAATGGCGATACCGGTGATGTTGAGGTAGCCCTTGTTGTTGCTGCCACCGGTCGAGGTCGAGGAATTGGTGCTGCCCGCCGGAATGCTGATCACGGTAAAGGCGGTGGTATTGGCCGGGATGTCGTCGGTGACACTGACGCTGGCGGCCGCGGTGGCGCCGCTCTCATCCAGGGTGATGGTGTAGCGCAGGGTGTCGCCCGGGTCGGCGTCGCCGCCATTGATGTCGATCACGCTCTTGGTCGAGCCCGACAGGTCCGGGTGCACGATGGTGGCGGTGTCGACCAGGCCGACCTGGCCCGCGCCGCCATCAACGTTGGGATTGGAGACCGTCGCCTGGTTGTCGATACTGGTACCCGCGCTACCCGCCACCGCCACCGTCAAGCTGATCGTGGGCAAGTTGCTGCTGGCGGGGACGCTGCCCGCGTTGGTACAGGTAACCAACTGGCCCACGGCACCGCAAGACCAACCTGTGCCGGTGGCCGAGACATAGGAAAGGCCTGCCGCCAATGTGTCGGTGACCGTGGTGGTGCCGGCAATGGCGCCGAGGCTGTTGTTGTGGACCACCAGGCTGTAGACGGCATTGGTACCGGCAGAGAAGTTTCCGCTGTGCGACTTGACCATCGACAACACCGGCAACCCGACCAGGAAGGCGGTGTTGGCGGTATGGGTGACCGTGCCTTCGGTGCCTTCCAGGCCAGTGACGCTGGCCGTCCAGTTGCCGATCGCGACCGTGTTTGGAAGCGTGTACTGGTACTCGAACGTCCGCGTCGCGGTGCCGGAGTCGGCCACCTGGGTCATCGCGGCGGCGGTCAGCTTCACAATGCCGTTGGCGTCAGTGATCGTGACCTTGGCTGCGCTGACATCCGCACTGCCGAAGGGATCGCTGATGACCGCGCGGACATACAGCACGTCGTCATGGACGTAGGAAGACTTGGTGCTTGTCGCCCCGTAGGCCGCCGAGTAGATGGTGACACTGTCGACGTTGACGACGGTCGTGGTGCCAAAGGTGACAGTGCTGGCGCCCTGCGCCGCGGTCTTCTGTGAAACGTCGATTCTTCGATTGGCGTTGGAGAAGTTGTTGGCAACCATCAGGTTCAGGTTGCCCCCGGCTGCAATCGTCGTCGCCGGGATTGCCATGGTGAATGTGCGCAGCGTGGTCACTGTGCCGGTGATGTTCTGCGCCGCGGAACTGGCAATGGTCGTGGTGCCATTGCGCAGCGAGACCACGGTGGGCCTGGCGGTGCCGGTGCTGTTGCCGCTGGCCACGGTCACCAGCTTGATCGTCACCGTCTGCGCGGGCAGCACCAGGCTTTTGCCGGTGGCGACGGTCGGCGTGAGGTTCCAGACCGCATTTGCCCCACCGTCGATGGTAATCGGGGTTCCGCTGTTTGCGGCCTGGGGCGTGCGGGTCAAGGTGTTGTTGTCATAGACATACAACACCTTGTTGCCGGCAGCCAACACCTGGGATTGCGAAACCTGCACGCTGCCGGCCGCTGGCGTGGCGGCCACCCCGGCGGGCGTGGACACGGTGGCGGTGTTGTCGATCTGCGTGCCAATCGGGGTTCCGGCAGCCACGGCGACGTCGAATACCACGGTCACGCTGCCGTTGGCCGGGATGCTGATGCCGGTGATGTTCAGGTAGCCCGTGCCGTTGGCACCGGTGCCGACGAAAGTCGAGGCGTTGCTGCTGCCTGCCGGGGTACTCACCACAGTGAAACCGCTGGTGTTGGCGGGAATGTCGTCGGTGACGCTGGCGCCGCTGGCCGCGGCGCCGCCGGTTTCGATCAACGTGATGGTATAGCGCAGGGTGTCCCCCGGATTTGCGTCGCCACCGTTGAGGTCCACCACGGACTTACCGGAGGTGGAGAGATTCGGGGCCAGCACCGTGGTCGCGTCGGTGCTGGTGTTGTTGGCGCTGATGTTGTCGAAGGTCGGGTTCGATACCGTGGCCACGTTGTTGAGCGGGGACGTGGCATTGCCCGCGATAGTGACGTTGACGGTGATCGACGGCAGGCTCGCGCCGGTGCCGACGCTGGCGCTGGTGGTACAGGTCACGACTTGCGATGCGACACCACAGGTCCAGCCACTGCCGCTGGCGGACACATAGCTCAACCCCGTGGGAAGGGTGTCGGTGACGGTCGTGGTGCCGTTGGCCGTTTGCGGGCCTTTGTTCTTCACCGCCAAGGTGTAGCTGCCGCTGCCGCCAGCAGTGAAATCCCCGGTATGGGAGCCGGTGATTTCCAGGTCCGCGACCGGCGTGTTGGTGACGCTGACGATTTGCGCAGTCAAGTAGACGTCATCGGCACCGGTGCCGTAATAAACCGTTGCCGATGTCTGCCCGGGGCTCAGGTAGGGAGTGACGTTGTAGGTGTCGATGTCCACCCCCCAGGACGAAGTGCTGGACTGGCTGTTGATCGTGGAGTTGTACTGGTTGTTGCTGGGGTTGGAACTATCGGTGAGGGTGGTGCCGTTGACCCCGACTGCCTCGGTCAGTCCATTGAGGGAATTGCTGATGTCCGGATCGCCGCCCCAGGTAATGATCGTGACCTTGCCGTCAATGCCGGTTGCGGGAACCTTGAAGTTGCCAGGAGTATTGGTGATGCTGGTGCCGTAGAAATGCTCCAGGCCATCGAAGATGTTGATGACCCGGAACGGCTCGCTGGCCTGCTCATAGACCACCACCAGGCTCCAGCCCGCGACCACGCCCTGATAGGTGCAGTACAACGCGCCACCGGGAGTATCCGTGACCTGGGTGCTGAGGCCACCGAACGTATAGGTGCCATTGCCGCCGACCTGGGTGGTGACATCGATGATGCCGCCGAAGTATTTGTAGTTCTGGCCCTGGAACAACAGCGTGTCGTTGTATTGGGTGTTGGCGCTGACCGAGACACCGTTGAATGTGACCGTGTAGTCAGGCGTGTCGCCATTGCCGACGTAATACAGGTAGGCAGCCTTGACCGTCGCCCCGATCGGGACGCCGGTGATCGCCGCGGAACTTGTCGACTGCACCGCGCAGGGGTCTACGTTGTTGGGCTGGGTGCGCATGGTCCCGCCCGTAACCGCGTAGTTCACGTTTCCGGCAAAGCTGTGGTTGAGGGTGATGCCTGGGGTGGCGCTCGCGGAAAACGGCAGGCCCAAGGTCAGCAACATGCCCAGCAGCAGTGTTCCCAGCAGCGTTGACCAGGCGCCACGGAGATCGCGGCACGCTGCGATGACACTGGACTTCAACTGCGACATTAGCTTCGACTCTCGTTGCAACGCACGATCATTGCGGGCCGCCCGAACGCCGGTCCAGCCCCAACGTTGATTGATCGAACTTCAGGCGCAGCATCAGGTAAGCGCCCTGGGCGGTGTAGTGTGCCGCTTCGAAATCGCGATCGTGGAAACCCTTGATGTTGTAGCCGACGCTGACCCAGGTATTCGTGAAGGGCGAGAATCCAACCGTCGGACCGAAGGCATAGCTGAACGTGCCTTGGCTCCAGGAATGCAACACGCTGGAACGGATGCCGATATCGAGTTTCGGCGACAGGTCGAAGCGCCATTCCAGGCCAAGGATGTCACTGTAGCCGGCGTAATCTTCGCTGTCGAAGCTGTCGATCACGTATTTGGAGCCGTAGTACAGCGACAGCTGGCTGCGCTGGTTGAGGTCGAGCACATTGCCCTTGCCATCGCTCGCCTGCCATGCATCGGAGACGCGATTGAGGACGAAGTTGTTGATCAGCCGGGCCGAACGCGCGTCGCCCGTTACCGCGAGTGTGTTCTGCCCGATCAGGCTGCTGCCGGTGCCGCGCTGGACCTGGTCGAGGCGGAACTCGAGGCGGTTGAGCATCGACCAGTTGCTGCCCAGTGGCCGCCATGCCCACGACAGCTGCGCATTGGCGAGCAGACCCACGCTGCCGTCTGCCTGACGCTGCGAGAACGCCTGCATGCTTGCCGCCATCGCCACGCCGTCGCGGATCTGGCGCAGGAACGCGGTGGTAAACCCGTATCGATCCGAGTCGTCGGCCTGGCGGCCTTCGACCCGACCATTCCAGGTCCACAACTCGCCACGATAGGTTGCGCCCGCGGAAACGGCGACGAAGTTCTCGGTCAGGGCGCCACCATCGCGCAGTCCGCCGGGTGCGATCGGCTGTGACGGATCGACCACCAGCGGCGCGTTGCCCGACTCGTTGAACGACTGGCTCGAATCGACCGCCAGGTCCAGGCCCCAGTGCTTGCCGAATGCGAACTTCTGGTTGAGCCCGAACAGGGCAAAGGTGCGCGGTCCGTATTCGCTGATCTGGCTCTGGTTGAGGGTGCTGGTCAGGCGCGCGTCCTTCCACGGCACCGCCTCGAAGCCAATGCGGGTCGTCGACGTATCGCGATCCTTGCCGTCAGTGAACTCCTGCGCCGCCAACAGCCGGAACGAATCGTTGAGCTTGTAGGCGCCGCCAATCTGCAGCCGGGTCGGGAAGTCGACGCTCTCGTTCTTGCCGCCGAGACTGAGGTCGGCCTGGGCGTTGAGCTCGAGCCGCTTGTCGAAGAAGTAGCGGTTCGCGCCCAACGTCAGCTGTTGCGATTGGGCGACTTTGCCGTCGATTGCCTGGTCGTGCGCGTACTGCAATCCCGCACGCGCGCCCCAGCTGTCCTGGCGGTAGTCGAGTTGCAGCTGCGCGGCGTTGCGGACCGCACCGTTGCCCATGTTCTCGAGTTGGTACGCCTCACCCTGCAGCGAAAAATGTTCGTCCAGCCGGTACTGGCCCTGCACGCCGGCCTTGAAGGTGCCACCTTCCGAACGGTTCTGCTGGCCAAGGCCGAAGCTGGAATCCTGTCGCCGTGCATAGGTCAGCAGGTTGAGCTGCTCGCCGCGATGTTCCCATTCCATCAGCCAGGCATTGCCGGAACCTGCGGCACCGGTCGCGCCGGCGTCGCTGCGGCTGGTGGCGGCTTCGCCGCGCAGTTCGTCGTGCGCCGTCAACTTGAAGCGCGCGTCCACGCCGGCCAGCTGGCTCCTGCCAGCCATGTCCTCGTCGCGGATATAGCTGACGCCGGCCTGCAGGCGGTCGTTCATCAGTCGCACGCCGACGCGTCCGCCGCCGTTGAGATATTCGTTGCCGCCACCCTGGGTCTCGTACTCGACCACGATGAAAATCGGGTTGAAGTCGAAGTCACGGCTTGCGATGGGCTCGCGGAAGAACAGGGTGCCGTTGCTGTAATCGATGTCGTAATCCAGGTGTCGCACCAGCTCGCGGGTCTCGTGGATCTGCTCGCTGTGGTAGCGGTCGCGGGTCTCGATGCGCACGCGCTCACTGTTGATGAGCATGCCGCGATGCGAGAGTCGATACAGGCCGGAGGTCCCGTCGCCCGGGAGCTCGTCGCGGGCGAAGTTCTGCGCGGTCTTGGCTGCAAAACCGTTGAATTCAACCAACGGACCGCGGTATTCGACCTTGAGCCCGTTGAGCGTGCGCTGGTAGCGCGACAGTTCGTTTCGATCCATCCCGGTCTGGAAATCTCCGACCAACGCATAGAACTGGTCGCGCTCGAGTTTCAGGTAGATCTTGTCGGCGCTGGATGCGTCGTAGCCCTGCGCGGTGCCGTCGCCGTACAGCGTGTAGTACTGCTGTGGATCGATGGTCGACAGCAGGTTCTGCCGGTGCAGGCGATCTGTCGGCTTGTCCGAATCGTAGGCAAGGGTGAGCATCCACTTGCCCAGCACGCGACCCTTGGCGTACAGCGACGCCTGGCCATCGGCGCGGACCCCGCTGCCATCGTCCGCTGGATCCAATGCCTGCATGTTGTCCTTCAGCGTGGCAAAGCCGACGCTGCCGGCAGCGAAGCCGACCACGACCCAATCGCGCGGCGTGGACTTCAGCCACGCTTGCAGTTGTTGCGGTTCAACCGACTGCCTGCCCTGCTGCTGGAACTGGAAGCCCAGGGTCGCGTTTCCGGCAACACTGGTCGGCTGCAGTTCGATGTAGGCGATGCCGTCATCTCCCTCGATGTGCCAGGTCGGCTTACCGCCAGCAAGTCCTGCGAACTGGCGCTGCTGTTTCGCCTGGGCCGTGTCGGCGGGCTGGTAGGGAGGCGCCAGGCTGAAGGTGCCGCTGACACCCTCGCGCACCGGCCGGCCGCTGCGATCGAGCATGCGCACCGCGATCACCGGGTTGTGCAGGCCATCGGCCGCCAGGATCGACTGCTCCGGCACCAGTTCGGCGCGCATCGGAACATTTGCGTAATGGACGTTGCGCGACAGGGTGGTGACGACGCTCCCGGACGCGTCAAGGATGTCGACATCGATGCGATTGTCGCCCTCTTCCAGTGGTAATGCCCGCCAGATGCTGACCGCGACGGCGTTGTCGGCGCTGGTCTTGCCGCCGTCATAGAGCAGCGCTGACGCGGCCTCGCCATTGACCCGGACCACGACTTTCTGGGTCGGCAAGTGTTTGACCACCACGCGGGTGATCGGCGCACGCGGGTTGTAGTCGGCGGCGGGGAACAACAGGTCGGTACCCGGCGCCTGGCCGCGCAGCCAGTCGATGTCGCCACCGCCGCCGGCGGCCGCGGTATCCAGGATCGCCGCGCGCTTTTCCTGCTGCCCTGCAAACGGCGAAGCCGCCTGCCCTGCGGCGGCGGCTGAAACGGTCGTTTCGATGCGCCCGCTGTCTGCGGGCGCGGGCGCAGGTGGTGAACTGCATGGCGACATCACTTCCGCCGGCGGTGTCCGTTGTCCGGGTTTGCCTCCGGCTTCAAACATCGCGACGGCCTTGCCCGAATAGCCGCCGGACGGACAGTCACCATCGGTGGCCAGGGCAAATCCAAGCGTGTGCTTCCAGTTCGCCCCGGGATCACCGAGCTGGAAGATCGCAACATTTCCGGTCAGCGCCGGGTCGGCTGCCGATGCGCCATCCAGGGTCGCGGATCCAGACACGTAGTGCGCGCCTTCGGGCAGCATCGCCATGGCGCGCAGGTTGGTCGCGGCGATTGCGCCGCCGTCCAGGTCCAGGGTGTAGCGCAAGCCATCCGGGTTCGATGTGGCTTGCAGGCGGATGCCGACGCTGCCGGTCGCCAGCGCCTTGCTGCGCAGGTAGAAATCACTGCGCACCAAACTGCCGCCTTGGGCTTCGACGAACTGCGACCACGCACGGCCGGCAAAACGGGTGTTCTGGATGCAAGGCGCCACTTCCATGCCTGCAGGCACGCTGGCCAGGTCAAGCTGGACCACGTGGGTGCCGGGGCGCACGCCTTCGAAATGATAAGCACCGTTGCCGTCGGTCGGCACGTAGGTGCCATCGTCCAACAACAGGCGCACGCCAGGCACGCCCTTCAAGGTGCTGGCGTCCGCGCCGCACTCGCCCTGGAGCACGCGGCCGATGATGGTGAACTGCGACACCAGCATCGGCTGGCGGATCGTCAGCATGGTCTGGCCATGGTCTGATGCGCGGCCGCCAGCCGCGATCGCGATGGTGTCGTTGACCGCGGGGCCAGCCCGGGTACCACTGCCAACCTCGGCAATCAACGTGAACTCGACCGCCTCGCCTACGGCGAGCGTACCCAGGCCGATGCTCACCGCCTGCCCATCTGCGGCCAGTGCGGTCGAATCGGGCGCAGTGACGGCCGGCGACGCCATCCCGGCAGCGGCGTTGCTGGCACCAGTCCGCGCCACGATGCGCGCAGACCCGGCGCGATAACGCATTCCTGGTGGCAGGGTGTCGATGACCCGCGTGGCCGTCGCCGGAACCACACCGGCATTGGCAACCCGGACCCGGTACTGCACGAAGTCACCGACCGTGGCTTCACGCACCGAAACCTGCTGGTCAATCTGCAACTGCGCCTTGCCAATTTCCGTGGGGACGTCGGCAATGGTGACCGTGACCGCAATCTTCAGCTTGACCTGCAATGCCGCAGTTTGCGGATCCTCGTATTGGACCACGAGGTCGCTTGATCCCGAGAGTGACAGTGCGCAGTCGTCTTCGACAGGCGCTGGTGGCGTCGGTCCGCTTTGCAGGACCCCGGCGAAGACGCCGGTGCTGATGCCGGTTTCCTGCATGCGCAGCGTCTCCTGCTCGGCTCCGGCCGCGGTCTGGATCGTGACTTCAACGTAGTCACGGACCAGTGGATCGATGTTGCGATCCCCGTCCCTGACCCGGACGATCACCGGCTCACCGGGGAAGTAGCTGTCAGCAATCTCGGTGGCGACGCTGGAAAAGGCCAGCGGCATTCCGTCGACGCCAACCATGTCAGGAATTGGAACGAACAGGCCAGCCGAGTTCTTGCAATAGGCGCCATCCACCGGGATGAGCTCCGGGCCAACATCACCAGCCACCCACAGGTAGCCCCTTGCGCTGGCGCCCGAGGGCAACGATGTCGCGGCCGATACCTGGCGCAGGAACTGGATGTCCGCCTTGGTCGGCGCCGGCAGCACGGCGGTTTCGACGGTGTTGCTTTGAACCTCGACCTGCAGCGGTGTCCCGCCCGATGCGCGGGCCAAGGTGTAGCGGACCGTCGCCGTGTTTTCGATGGTGGCAGCGGCAGCCGGACCACCCACCAGCAGCAGCGCGCTGAGCAGCAACCATGCCCAAGGCATGCCCGCTACGCGCGCGCGCGTACTAGTAGTGGATTTTTTGCTGTATGCGTTCATCGCGGCCACTGGTGTCCGGTCCGTCGAGGCCGGAGCCTCGACAGACCTGGAACAGCAGGTCAATTACTTGACGGTGACCTTGAAGAACGTGGTCATCACACCGTTGGTGGCGTTCAGTGTCGCCAACGAGGTGCTGATCGGGTTGCCATCGTCGCTCGCGCCGCTGTCGCCACCATCGGCATCAGGGACGGCATCCGTCTTCGAAGAACCCGCGGCTGCAGTAAAGACGCCAGAGCCGTTGTCCAGGGTGGCGGCATCGCAGGTCACCGAAGCCGTACCCGTTGCCACGTGGATGCTTTCGCTGACATAGGTCAGGTTGACCAGGTCGAGCGGATCGCTGATGGACACCGAGGTTGCGGCCGTGCCGCCGGTGTTCTTGACCTCGATGCAGTAGACCATGATCGCGCCCGGGATCGCCTTGGGCTTGGTGTACAGGTTGACCGGGTCCCACAACACGAACGAGGCCTTGTTGACCGCGACCTTGGCCGCAGCAATCGTGTAATGGGCGGCGGCGCTGAACTTGCCGTCGGTCACCGCGTCACTTGCACCTGCCGCATCTGCCCAGACGTTCTGGACCACGTCCTTGTCGTCTGCACTGGCGCTATCGTTGGCCGCCAGCGTGCCGATCGTGCCACCAGCGGTGCCGCCAGCATGCGCGGTCGCGGTGAGGACCAGCTCGCCGGTGCCACCATCGATGATGGTCGTCCCATTAACGTCGGGAATCGTGCTGACCACGTAGACCTTTTTCGAGGCGTCTTCGGCCAGTTCGTCGATGAAGGTGGCGGTGTCCTCGCCCACCTGGTAACCGACGGTGGCGCCGCTCTCGACGAATACATTCACCGAACTCGGGTCGAAATTGTCGCCCGTACCATTGGTGGCGGCGAGGGCGAAGTCCATCGTGTCATTGGTGGTGTTGGTGACCGTATAGGTCAACACTTGGCCGGTCGCCTTCGGCGTGACATTGACGTTGCCATCCGATGCCACGGTGACATTGATCTTGCGGTCAACCTTGAAACTTGCCGCCGGGTTGTTGGCAATCGCGGTCTGGGCAACGGAGTTGACCGTATAGGAAACGGTCGCGGTATTGTTGACGGTCGTGCCGGCATTGGTGCCCAAGTCGGCGGCAAATGCCTGCTGGCCACCGACAATGAGAATAGCTGCGGTCAGCAGTTTGAGCTTGTGGCGCTGCATAGATTACGTCCCCTGAAAAGTCATGTTTGTACAGAGCGCCCGAATTGAAGTCGGGAGTGGATTGGTTGAATCTGGCGGCTTAACTCACCGGTTTCTTTGCATCTGGCGTCTTTTTATTTGACGCGGGCCCGAAACGACACCTTGCCCTTGCTGCCAGGGTCGATCCTGGCGACGACCCAGCGAAGATTGGTGACGTCTTCGTTCTGGGCCGCTCGCGGCTTGCCATCGTTCCCGGCAACCGTAAGGTCGGCGAGCTTGCCGAAATTCTTGCCGCCATCCACCGAGACTGCCGTTACCGGCGCACCTTCAGTGGCGACGAAAGCCAGCGCGGTCGGCACCGGATTGTTGATCGCCACATCGGTCGCAGGCGCCTTGCCCGCGTTGTCGTAACGGATCTCGTAGATCACCTCGTTACCCGGGACTACGGTCGTCACCGGCACGCGCTTGATGCTGACCTTGCCGTCTGGGCCCTTGACCTGGACTTCCTGGAACACCGCATTGTCTAGCACCAATCCACTCGCCGCCTGGGAGAACGCAGCGCCACTGGCCAGACCCACAGCCAACGCCAGTACCAGGCCCGACGCGATGCGGGCGGGCTTCATGATCTTCAACATTGACGGTGTCCCCTGTGAACTCGGCCTGTAATGCCCCCCGGTTGTCTGCTTTTAGACGGGATAGGCACCATGTAACGGATTTGTTAAGTGAGAACGATATCACGCAAAAAAAAGAACTAAAACACTGTGTTACTGAACATAATGAACTTTTGTTCGCAGTATTAACGTGCCCTGGATCACAGATCGGGACGGTATTTCCTGACCCCCATTGGCGCATCGGCATGGCATCCTCCGGGTTCCCAAGCCATGGCTTGCCGCACCGACCCACCATGCCCCAACGCGCACTCGACCGTCTACACCATATATTTGGTTTTGACGCCTTCATCGGCGAACAGGCGGCTATCGTCGGTCATCTTATCGCTGGCGGCGATGCCCTGGTGCTGATGCCCACTGGCGGCGGCAAGTCGCTTTGCTACCAGTTGCCAGCCTTGCTGAGGCAAGGGACCGGGATCGTGGTATCCCCCCTGATTGCGCTCATGCAGGACCAGGTCGAGGCGCTGCGACAACTGGGGGTTCGGGCGTCGTACCTGAATTCAACCCTTAACGGCAGCCAAGCCGCTGAAGTGGAACAAGCCTTGCTCGACGGCAATCTTGACCTTCTATATGTGGCGCCCGAGCGGCTGCTGACTCCGCGCTTCCTGTCGCTGCTGGACCGGGCCACGATTGCCCTGTTCGCGATCGACGAAGCCCACTGCGTTTCTCAATGGGGCCATGACTTCCGCCCCGAGTATCGCGAGCTGACGGTGCTGCACGAGCGTTGGCCGGGCGTTCCGCGGGTCGCCCTGACGGCCACTGCGGACGCCCCGACCCGGCACGAGATCGTCGAGCGGCTGGCCCTGGGCGCGGCGCGCCAGTTCGTCAGTTCCTTCGACCGGCCCAACATCCGCTATCTGGTCGTGCCCAAGGACGACGCCCGGCGCCAGCTGCTCGGCTTCCTCGACAGCCATCGTGGCGAAGCCGGCATCGTGTATTGCCTGTCCAGGCGCAAGGTCGAGGCAACGGCGGAGTTCCTGGGAACACAGGGGATCCAGGCCCTGCCTTACCACGCGGGTCTCGACGCCAGCGTCCGCGCGGCCAACCAGCGCCGGTTCCTGCGCGAAGACGGGATTGTGATGGTCGCCACCATCGCGTTCGGCATGGGCATCGACAAACCCGACGTGCGTTTTGTCGCCCACCTGGACCTGCCCAAGTCATTGGAGGGCTATTACCAGGAGACGGGGCGAGCTGGCCGCGACGGCGAGCCCGCCGAGGCCTGGCTGTGCCATGGCCTGGGCGATGCGGTGTTGCTGGGTCGCATGATCGAGAACGGCGAGTCCAGCGACGAACGCAAGCGGCTGGAACGGGGCAAGCTCGACGCCTTGGTCGGCTACTGCGAATCAACCGCCTGCCGGCGCCAGCAATTGCTCGGATGGTTCGGGGAAGCGCATCCGGGCAACTGCGGCAACTGCGACAACTGCCTGATGCCACCCCAGAGTTGGGACGGAACCATTGCCGCGCAAAAAGCGCTGTCGTGCGTATACCGCAGCGGACAGCGGTTTGGTGCTGCGCACCTGGTCGATGTATTGCGTGGCGCGGATACCGCCAAGGTGCGCCAGTTCGGGCATGCGGCGCTAAGCACTTATGGAATCGGCGCTGACCTGGACGCACGTCAATGGCGGAGCGTGTTCCGGCAACTGCTGGCAGCCGGGTTGCTCGAGGCCGACATCGAAGGCCACGGAGCATTGCGCCTGACCACCGCCAGTGCCGACGTGCTCAAGGGCGCGCGCAGCGTTTCAATGCGGATGGAACCGGCGGCGGCACCACGCCGGCGCGGGCGCGACGGCGCGCGGACCGGACCACCGGCTGCGGGCCTGCCCGATTTGCCGCCAGAGGCCGCATTGCGTTTCGAGGCGCTGCGCGACTGGCGCGCCGCAGTCTCGCGCGAGCAGAACGTGCCCGCTTACGTCATCTTCCACGACCGCACCTTGCGCGAGATCGCGACCGCGCGACCACGCGATATCTAGGGATTGGCGTGCATCCCGGGCGTTGGTGCGGCCAAGCTGGCACGCTACGGGGAGCCTGTGTTGGAACTGCTTGGTTGAGTATGCTGCGCCCATCACCAGGGGATCCTGTGCGCGGACAATCCAAAGCTTGGGGGGGCGCCGTTTTGGCGACTTTGGTCGCCCGACCCGACGCGGTCATGCTTGAGCTGGGCGTGGGTGGTGAACTGCTGCTCGCGCGCATGCGCGCAGCGCTTTCGGCATTGGCCCTGCTGATCCCGCTGGCCAGTGCAGCAACCGGCGCGGACGTCGGCGAGACCGTGATCGGCCTGGCGATGGTGATCGTCGCCAACGTCGTGTCACAGGTCTGGTTTTACCTGGCGCGGCAGCGGCGTCCCCCCGCGTGGCTGTCGTACGCCACCTGCACGTATGACGTCAGCGTTACCACCGGCGTGCTGATGCTGATGGCGGCCGGTGACCGGGTCGCAGGCATGAACAGCATCGTGGCCTGGACGTTCTACCTCATTGCGATCGTGATGACGGCCTTGCGCAACGATGGGCGCCTGGTGCTGTACGTGGGTGCGCTCTCGATCGCGCAATACGCAGGATTGGTGTGGTTGCTGTTCACCACCACGACCTCGCCGGAACAACTCCTGTCGCCGGATTATGGTGCCGGGGTGATTGGTGGCCAGCTGGCACGCCTGCTGGTGCTGTTGATGATGACGGCGCTGACGCTTTGCATCGTCTATCGGATGCAGCGATTGGTGGAACTGTCGGGCCGGGATGGACTGACCGGCCTGCCCAACCGGATGTGGCTGACCCAGCAAATGCCCCGCCTGCTCGCGAGCATGCAAGGCGGCGGTTCGCTGACCGCCGCCTTGATCGATCTCGACCGCTTCCGCCGCGTCAATGACGAGATCGGCAGGATCGACGGCGATCGCGCGTTGCGACATGTGGTTGCGGTCGTCGCGCAGGGGCTGCACGGCAACGAACGCCTGGTCAGGCTGGGCGGCGAGGAATTCGTGGCGTTGCTGCATTGCCCCTTGGGTACCGCCTGGGAACGCACCGAACAATTGCGGCGCCTGCTCTGGGATGATCCGTTCCAGCCTGGTCGCGGCATCGACCCGCAACGACTGAGCTTCAGCGCCGGGCTCGCCGCCTGGCCGCAGGATGGCGATGACCTGTCCGCGCTGCTGTCGGTGGCGGATCGGCGGCTGCAGGCAAGCAAGCACCAGGGGGGCAACCGGGTGATGGCGCGCGACCCGTGAGTGCAGGCTAAACTCGCAAGACGTAGGGCCGGCATTGTCCGGCTCCGGTCATTCAAACAGCCGGCTTTCGCCTGGCGCCGTGGGGGAATTGCGTGAGCCTGAAACTGCGCCTGATCGTGATGAATTTCCTCCAGTTCTTCATCTGGGGGGCGTGGCTGCTGACCATCGGCGCGTACTGGTTCCAGAACAAGCAGTGGTCCGGCACCAGCTTCGGCGCGATCTTCTCCACCATGGGCATCGCATCGCTGTTCATGCCGGCCTTGATGGGCATGGTCGCTGACAAGTGGATCAATGCCGAGAAGCTTTACGGAATGCTGCACATCGGTGGCGCGATCATGCTGGCCTGCGTGCCGATGGTTGGCGACCCGCACACCATGTTCTGGGTGATGTTGCTCAACATGGTGTTCTACATGCCGACCATCGCGCTGGCGATCACGGTCGCGTACAACGCATTGAAGAACGATGGCCGTGACGTCGTCCGCGACTACCCACCGATCCGGGTGTGGGGCACGATCGGTTTCATCGCCGCGCTGTGGACCACCAGCCTGATGCAGCTTGAGACCTCGTCAGGCCAGTTCTACATCGCTTCGGGCGCTTCACTGCTGTTGGGCCTGTATGCGTTCTCACTGCCGCCTTGCGTACCCAAGCTGGGACCTTCGCAAAGCCGTTCACTGGTCGACACCTTCGGGTTGTCGTCATTCCGGTTGTTTCGCGACCGCAACATGGCGGTGTTCTTCGTGTTCGCGATGCTGTTGGGCGCCGCGCTGCAACTCACCAACGCTTACGGCGACACCTTCCTGCACGACTTCGCCAATGTCGACGCCTACAAGGACACGATCGCGGTGCGCTATCCCGCGATCATCATGTCGATCTCGCAGATCTCCGAAACCCTGTTCATCCTTTCCATCCCGTTCTTCCTCAAGCGCTTCGGGATCAAGACGGTGATGACAATCAGCATGCTGGCGTGGTTCCTGCGCTTCGGCTTGTTCGCCTACGGCGATCCGGGTCCGGGCCTGTGGATGATCGTGATGTCCTGCATCGTCTATGGCATGGCCTTCGATTTCTTCAACATCTCCGGCTCGCTGTTCGTGGAGCAGCAGAGTGATCCGCGCATCCGCGCCAGCGCCCAGGGATTGTTCATGCTGATGACCAACGGCGTCGGCGCGGTCCTGGGCAGCGCCATCAGCGGCTGGATGATCGATGCGTATTTCACCAGTGCCGACGGGGTCAAGGACTGGCATGGCATCTGGATCACATTCGCGCTGTACTCACTGGTGATGGCCGTGCTGTTCGTGCCGCTGTTCAAGCACCGGCACGTGCGCGGCGAAGACGCACCAGCGCATGGGGCCACCGACGTCAGCAATCCCTGAGCAATGACGAACGCTGGCGGGGTGGTGGTGGTGGGGTCGTTCAACGTCGACCACGTCTGGCGTTGCCCGCAGTTGCCGGCCGCTGGCGCCACCCTGGCCGGTGAATACACCTGCGGCCCAGGCGGAAAAGGCTTCAACCAGGCCATGGCGGCGGTTCGCGCCGGCGCCAGCACCACCTTCGTTTGCGCGCTGGGCAGTGATGTCGGCGCGGGGCTGGTCCGTTCATTGGCGCAGGCGAACGACATCAAGCTGCGTGCACACGCCAGCGAGGCACCGACCGGGACTGCCGGGATCTTTGTCGACGCGCAGGGTCGCAACAGCATCGTCATTGGCGCCGGTGCCAATGCCGCGCTGTCGACCGGGTTCGTGAATGCGCAGGCCGATGTGTTCGCGACCGCCAGCGTGGTCCTGGCGCAGCTGGAATCACCGTTATCCGCGATCGAGGCTGGCTTGAATGCGGCCCGTGCAGCGGGTGCAGTGGCGATGCTCAACCCCGCACCGGCCAACGCAACCGTACCGTCGGCGCTGCTGGCACTTTGCGATGTCATCAGCCCCAACGAAACCGAGTTCGCGGCGCTGTTGGCCACCCATTGCGGCGAACAGGTCGATGGCAATGCCATTGCCGGTTGTGACGATGATCGCCTGCATTCACTCGCGCGACGCTTGCTCCCGGGCGGTAGCGTGATCATCACCCTGGGCGCGTGCGGGTTGTTCGTCTCGCATCCAGCGCATGCGCTGCGTGGCGATGATGGCGCCAGCTACCGGATCGCCGCGGAAGCCGCGAACGTGGTCGACACCACTGGTGCCGGCGATGCCTGCAACGGTGCTTTCGCTGCCTCGTTGGCACTCCGTCCGCAGCGTCCGTTCCGGGACCACGCGATCTTCGCCAACCACTACGCCGCCCGCGCCACCGAACAACCCGGTGCGGCGCTGGCCATGCCCCACTGCCATCCCTCTCCGCCCACCCCCGCCGCGTCGTCGTAGGAGCGCGCCTTGCGCGCGATGGCTCTTCGCACGAACAGCCAACAGGCAACAGCCACTTCCTTCGTGGTGGGCCGCCGCGATCACGTGGGTACCAGTCGGGGGACGCCGTGAATACATCCATGTAGGCTTTTTGGCGACATCCATGTCGCCAGAACCCCCGGCTGATACCCCCGCGCTCGCGACGGCTATCGCAGATGGATTCTTCCGCTTCTTGTGGCAGAAGACAGCAACTTCAATCTGGCTTGGC
>JBDSOZ010000083.1:0-3154 GCA_039914555.1 Luteimonas sp. | reverse complement strand
GCGGGCCAGTAGCGCGAGGAATCCGGGGTCAGCATCTCGTCCATCAGGTAAAGCCGGCCAGCGGCATCGGTGCCGAATTCGAACTTGGTGTCGGCCAGCAGGATCCCGCGCTGCGCGGCGTAGCCGGCGGCGAACGTGTACAGCCGCAGGGTGGCGTCGCGCACCTGCTCGGCCAGGTCGGCACCCACGGTTCGCACCATGGTGTCGAAGTCGATGTTCTGGTCGTGGTCACCGACGGCCGCCTTGGTCGACGGGGTGAAGATCGGTTGCGGCAGCAGCTCGGCCTGGCGCAGGCCATCGGCCAGGGCGATGCCGCTGACCCGGCCGGTACGCTGGTAATCTTTCCAGCCGCTGCCAATCAGGTAGCCGCGCGCAATCGCCTCGATCGGCACCGGCTTGAGTTTTTTGGTCACCACCGAGCGCTTTGCGTACAGCGCCGGATCCACGCCGGCCGGCAACACGCTGGCAACATCGATGCCGGTGAGGTGGTTGGGCACGATGTGCGCGGTTTGCTCGAACCAGAAGTTGCTGACCTGGCACAACATCTCGCCCTTGCCGGGGATCGGATCGGGCAGGACCACGTCGAACGCACTGAGGCGGTCGCTGGCCACCATCAACAAGCGCGGCTCGCCACCGTCGGCGGGCAGGTCGAACACGTCGCGGACCTTGCCGCGATGGCGCAGGGTCAGGCCGGGCAGGTCGGCTTGGAGCAAGGTAGTCGCCACGCAGGATCCCAGTGGGAGGCGGCCGCTTAGTGTAGGGCCGACGGCGCCACCGGGTACACTCTTGCCCCATGCAGACGACCGTCATCGCCCCTTCGATCCTCTCCGCAAACTTCGCCCGCCTGGGCGAGGAAGTCGACCAGGTCCTGGCCGCCGGCGCGGACTGGGTGCACTTCGACGTCATGGACAACCACTATGTGCCCAACCTCACCATCGGTCCGCTGGTGTGCGAAGCGCTGCGTCAACACGGGATCACGGCGCCGATCGACGTGCACCTGATGGTCGACCCGGTCGACCGGATCATCCCCGATTTCGCCAAGGCCGGTGCCACCGAAATCAGTTTCCACCCGGAGGCTACCCGCCATGTCCATCGCAGCATCCAGCTGGTCAAGGCCAGTGGCTGTCGCGCCGGCCTGGTGCTGAATCCGGCCACCCCGGTCGACGTGCTCGACTGGGTGCTGGAAGACCTCGACCACGTGCTGCTGATGTCGGTGAACCCGGGGTTTGGCGGCCAGTCGTTCATCCCCTCGACCCTGGACAAGCTGCGCGTCGTGCGCGGCATGATCGACCGTTGCGGCAAGCCAATCCGGCTGCAGGTGGATGGCGGGGTCAAGCCCGACAACATCGCCGAAATCGCCGCGGCAGGTGCCGATACGTTCGTGGCTGGCAGCGCGATCTTCGGCCATCCTGACTATGCCGCGGTGATCGCGCAGATGAAGGCCGCGGTCGCGGCCGTGCGCTAGCGCCTTGCCGGCCCCGTCGAAGGAAGCCCTGCGTGAGTACGCCACCGAGCCCGTCCGAAGCCGCTGAGCGCTTCGCCCGTCACGCCGCCGATGGCTATACGTTGATCCCGGTGGTGCGCGAGGTTTTGTCGGACCTGGATACGCCGCTGTCGGTGTACCTCAAGCTCGCCGACGGGCCACACGCCTACCTGTTCGAGTCGGTCGAGGGTGGCGAGCGCTTTGGTCGCTACTCGATCATCGGCCTGCCGGCGCAGCGGGTGTATGCATTTGCCGGCCACACCCTGTACGTGAGCGAACATGGTGAACTGGTCGAGGCGCGCGACGTCGACGACCCATTTGCCGAAGTCGAACGCCTGCGTGCCGCGCATGTGGTGCCGCGGATCGACGGCCTGCCTGGTTTCAGCGGCGGCCTGGTGGGCTGGTTCGGCTTTGAATGCGTGCAGTATCTGGAACCACGCCTGCAAGGTGGGCCGATCAAGCAAGATGAACTGGGCACGCCCGACATCCTGCTGATGCTCAGCACCGAGGTCGCGGTGTTCGACAACCTCAAGGGCCGGCTGTACCTGGTGGTGCATGCCGACCCCTCCGAGCCGCAAGCGTTTGTGCGCGCCAACCGGCGCCTCGACGAACTGGTGCATCGCCTGCGCCATGGCGGTGCCAGCTATCCGGAGTTGTTGCAACCGAAAGTGCTGGACGAAGCCCACTTCGTTTCCGGCTTCAGCCGCGAAGGTTTCATCGAGGCGGTGTGCAAGGCCAAGGAATACATCGCTGCCGGCGACGTGTTCCAGGTGGTCCTGTCGCAACGCCTGTCGGTGCCGTTCAGCGCCCGCCCGGTGGATGTGTACCGCGCCTTGCGCGCGCTGAATCCGTCGCCCTACATGTACTTCCTCGATATCGGCGAGATGCAGGTGGTCGGCAGTTCACCGGAAATCCTGGCGCGGCTGCAATACGACAGCCAGGGCCAGGGCACCGTCACCGTGCGTCCGATCGCCGGCACCCGGGTGCGCGGTGCCACCCCGGCGGAGGACGCGGCGCTGGAGACCGAATTGCTGGCCGATCCAAAGGAGCGCGCCGAGCATTTGATGTTGATCGACCTGGGTCGCAACGACGTCGGCCGGATCGCCGTGCCCGGTACAGTGGAAGTCGGCGAACAGTTCGGGATCGAACGCTACAGCCACGTCATGCACATCGTCAGCGAGGTCACCGGCACCCTGAAGCCGGGCTTGACCTACGCCGACGTGTTGCGGGCGACGTTCCCCGCCGGCACCGTCAGCGGCGCGCCCAAGTTGCGCGCCCTGGAACTGATCCGCGAACTGGAACCGATGAAGCGCAACGTGTATGCCGGTGCGATCGGCTACCTGGGCTGGCACGGCGATGCCGACACCGCGATCGCGATCCGCACCGCGGTCATCCAGGACGGCAAGCTGCACGTGCAGGCCGGCGCCGGCATCGTCCATGACTCCGATCCGGCGCTGGAGTGGGAAGAGACCATGAACAAGGGCCGCGCGCTGTTCCGCGCGGTCGCCGAAGCGGCGAAGGGGCTGTAGCACGCCGGATTAAATTTTGTTCATGGCGCGGACACCGTGGTGCGAACCGCGCGGGACGACTCTGGGGTGGTCGAGGCGGCATCCTGCCTGACCCCGGCACCATTCCCTTCGGAGCCTTCGAAATGAACCAGCGCATCGCCAT
>JBDSOZ010000059.1:0-35369 GCA_039914555.1 Luteimonas sp. | reverse complement strand
CTCTCACCCAGCATGTACTTGACGCGTCCATACGCGCCGCTCGCGCAACGCATGGCCGCGTTCGTGACGTACCAAGAGGCCCTACCCAACGCGATCACCCAGATCAAGGGCAACTTCAAGTTGCCGCTGCCGGCAAGCTATATCGACCTGGGCGTGAACTCGTTCGCCGGCTATTCCAGCTTCTTCAAGACCGATGTGCCGGCGATTTTCGCCGAGGTCAAGGATGATGCCCTGCAGGCACGCTTCAAGGCCAGTAATGACGCCGCGATCAAGGCCACCCAGGACATGGCCGACTGGCTCAAGGCGCAAGCGCCTGGCGCCACCCAGGATTTCGCCATGGGGCCTGAGAAATTCGCGAAGATGCTGCACGCCACTGAACTGGTCGACATCCCCCTGGACCAGCTCAAGGCGACGGGTGAAGCCGACCTGGCCCGCAACCTTGCAGCGCTGAAAGCGGCATGCGATCAATTCGCGCCCGGCAAATCACTGCCCGCCTGCGTCGCCAAGGAGAGTGCCGACAAGCCGGTGGGAGGCGCGGTGGAAGGCGCTCGTGCGCAACTGGCAAGCCTGCGCCAATTCATAGTGGACAAGGACCTGGTGAGCATTCCCGGCACCGAACAGGCGCTGGCCGAGGAAGCCCCGCCATTCAACCGCTGGAATTTTGCCTACATCGAAATTCCGGGCCCTTACGAAAAAGGGCTTCCATCGGTGTATTACATCGCGCCACCGGACCCGAACTGGAGCAAGTCCGACCAACAGGCCTACGTGCCGGGCAAGGCGGCGTTGCTGTTCGTCTCGGCGCATGAAGTCTGGCCAGGCCATTTCCTGCAATTCCTGCATGCCAATCGCGCCGACTGGAAGTTCGGCCAGCTGTTCGTGGGCTATGCCTTTGCGGAAGGCTGGGCACACTACTGTGAAGAAATGATGTTTGATGCCGGCGTCGAAGGGGCCACGCCTGAAGTGCACATCGGCCAACTCACCAATGCCCTGCTGCGCGACGTGCGTTTCATTTCGGCGATTGGACTGCATACCGGCGGCATGACCATGGCCGAGTCCGAACAGTTGTTCAAGGACAAGGCCTTCCAGGATCCCGGCAACGCGCGCCAGCAAGCAGCACGCGGCACCTATGATCCGGCGTATCTCAACTACACCATGGGCAAGCTGATGATCATGCAGTTACGCCAGGACTGGGTCGCTGCCCATCCCGGCCCGGGCTCCCTGAAGGCCTTCCACGACCAGCTCCTCAGCTACGGCGGGCCGCCGATCCCGCTGGTGCGTGCACAGATGCTTGGCGGCAAGGCCGCAGCGAAACTGTGGACCGTGGCTCCAGCGCCGGTGGCCACTCCGGCCGCGGCGCACGCACCATGAGGCAGGCACTGATGGCGATGCTGCTGGCGTGCGTGCTGCCTGCATGCCTGGTCGCGATCCCGGCAACACCGGCCCACGCGGCAATCTTCAAGAAGTCGCCGGAGAAAGCCGCCGCCGAAGCAGCCAACGCCGGGGCGTCTGCAGTCACGATCTGGGTCGACGCAACCTGGGGCTTCCGCAACCAGGGCGCGGCCAACGACCTCAGCCGTGCGCACAAGGCGTTTGCCGATCAGGGCTATAAAGTCGTGAGCGTCGCTCCTTACATCGAGAACGGCGACCTGGAGGGCTTCTTCGTCACCTACCAGAAGCCCTGACCTCGGTCGGCTGCCCCATTGGCTTGCCCCATCGACTTGCTCACATCGCGTTGCCTGCCGGCGACGCAGGCTATCGCCTTGATCGCATGGAGCCTGTCAAATGGCAAGCCGATTCAGTGCAACCACGAACATCGTGCGGGAATTCCAGGCGCGGATCGAAGACCCGGAGTTTCCGTGCGTCGGAGCAAAGGCCGCGGCCGCACAACACAACCTTGAGTTCGAGCTCGCCGGCGACCTGCGTTCCTCGCACGCAGATGAACGCTTGGTCGGATGCTTGCAGGCGTTTGCCGCTGCGGCACCGGCAGACGCCGTTTTTGTCAGCAAACTGGTGCTGTTCCCATCAACTCCGCGACTGCACGAGGCCCAATTCGAACAAGCCCTGTGGAACCGATTGGGAGCGCTGCATGCGATCGATGCGACTCGACACACTTGGGATCCAAGCGTCAGTTGCGACCCGGAATCGCCGCGCTTCAGCATGAGCATCGGCGGGCGCGCGTTTTATGTCATCGGCCTGCATCCCGACGCCAGCCGTCCGGCCAGGCGATTCCATTGCGCCGCGCTGGTATTCAACCTGCACAGCCAGTTCGAGACGTTGCGCGACGATGGCCGCTACGAGAAGTTGCGCGAGACAATCACTGAACGCGACATCGCCTACAGCGGCTCGCGCAATCCAATGCTGGCCACCCATGGTGTTGCCTCCGAAGCGCGCCAATACAGCGGCCGCCAGGTTGATCACACCTGGCGTTGCCCGTTCTCTGCGTCAACTGGCGCACCAGCACCGGCGCGCAACGATGGTGCATGAGATTCCACCGCGTTCAGGCGTGGCAATCGAACTCGCGCGAGGGCAACGCCTGCGCGTGATCGACCCCCTCGGCGAGCAGGTCGCTGACTTGCTCGCCTACAACCGGCACGACATCGGGGAGGTACTGTCCTCGGGCCGCAGTCTCGACTACGCCAGTTGCCTCTACCTGACCACT
Organism: Luteimonas sp.; assembly: GCA_039914555.1. Lineage (GTDB taxonomy): Bacteria > Pseudomonadota > Gammaproteobacteria > Xanthomonadales > Xanthomonadaceae > Cognatiluteimonas. The sequence goes on along the minus strand of JBDSOZ010000059.1, from coordinate 32,710 downwards.
GGTCACAGCCTGTATTCCAATCGCAGCAACGTGTTGCTGAAAATCGTCGAAGACACGGTCGGACGTCACGATTTCCTGCTGACCCCATGCTCGGCGGAGATGTTCCGGATCATTTACGGCGACACGGACCCGCACCGGGGATGCTTCGGCAACCTCGCCGATGTCCTCGCCCCGCATGGCGTCGTTGCCGATGCGATACCCACCGCCTTCAACGTGTTCATGAATGTAGCGGTCGATGCGACAACCGGACAGTTGCGGGTGGATCCGCCGCTGAGCCGCGCAGGGGACCACATCCTGTTCGAGGCCTGCATGGACCTGGTGATCGGGTTGACCGCGTGCTCGGCAGGGCAGTCGAACAACTTCACCTACAAGCCAATTCATTACGAGGTGTTGGATGCCGGTTGATCTCGCGCCTGGCGTGACCGGATACGAACCAGCAGCGACGGCCCGCATTGGTCGGTTCGAACAATTGCCAAAATGGCTCAACCTGGTACCCATGGTGCTGCAATGGATCTGGCTGGGGATCCGATATCGAAGCATCAGCCTGCCTTCCTCCGCCAACCCCGGGATCACCTCAGGAGGCCTGGTCGGCGACGGCAAGCTGGAATATTTCGCGGCGATGGGCCCGGTCGCACGTGCAGCGACGGCTGAACATATTGGCGTTTTGAACCAGCCCGGGCTGGACGTGCAGGCTGTCGTTGCGCGCATGGCCGACGCCGGGTTGCAATTCCCGGTCGTGGCAAAACCGGACATGGGCTGGTGCGGCTATGGCGTTCGCCTGCTGGCATCGGCCAGCGACCTCACCGATTACCTGCGCCGTTTCCCGGCGCAGCAGGTGTTGGTGCTACAACGGTACCTGCCCGACCCAGGTGAGGCGGGACTCTTTTACATGCGCGAACCCAACGCGCCCAGCGGACGCTTGATCGGAATCCTGCTGCGGCATTATCCCAGCGTAATCGGCAATGGCACCGACACGGTGGCCATGTTGATCGCGGGCGATGCGCGCCTGCGTCGCGCGACCGCCAACCCGATGCACGAGTGCCGCTACGATCCCGCGCGGATCCCCTTCCAGGGCGAAACCGTGCGCTTGTCCACCGTCGCTTCCACCAGGGTCGGAGGCTGCTACCAGGACGGCAGTGCCTACGCGACGCCTGCACTGACAGCGCGGGTGGATGCCATCGCCCGCGACATGGGCGTGTTCCTGGTCGGTCGGTTCGACGTGCGTTATCGCAGCATCCAGGCATTGCAACGCGGTGAATTCACGATCATGGAAGTCAATGGCGCCGGCTCCGAAGCCGTACATGCCTGGGATCCAAGGTATTCAATCCGGGATGTCTACCGGATCGTGTTCGCCAAGCAGCGGCTGCTCTTTCGCATCGCCGACGCGAACCGGAAACTCGGCTACACGCCGATCGGCCTGCGCGAACTCGCCCGCTTGCACCTGCACCAGCAACGGGTGATGCGCGACTACCCGCCGTCGAATTGATGGCGTCCGGTGCTTCAATCGATTCCGGGGATGGCCGCCGCGGCCTGGCTGTCGTCGAATCCGACCCGTTGCGAGATCCTGGCGTGAGCCAGCTTCGCGAGTGACTTGCGGGACATTCCAGCCGATTGCTGCACTGGTGCATGCAGGGTCAAGCGCAGCCGCGCGCCTGTTCCGCGCATGAACGCCAGCAGGTGCGGTAGCAACTGCATGTCGCCGTAATAGGCATATCCATCCCGGTTTCCGCCGCGGCCAATGTCCTGGCCATCAACCGTGAGCAATTCAATCGTGATCGGCTGCAACACGACCTGAGCCAACGCCGGGTCAGCCAGTACTGCAAACACACTCGACTTGAAAGGCAATACCAGACTGCCATCTGACGTCGTGCCCTCCGGGAACAACACCAGTCGATGACCAAGACCGAGCGCCCTGCCCAAAGATGCCGACACCGCAGCCGCGCGCCGCGGATTGCGACTGACGAACACCGTGTGCTGGAGCCGAGCCAGCGGCCCCAACAGCGGCCAGCCACGGACCTCGTCCTTGGCCACGAAGCACGCACGCAACACGCTTCCGATCACCGGGACGTCCAGGTACGACAGATGGTTTGAGATGAAGATCGCGTGGGGCGAGGCAACCGGCGCGCCGTGTACCTCGACCCGCAAGCCAAGCACGATGCAGACCATTCGATGGAACACTGCCGGCAACACCATCGACGCCGGGCCATGGGTCAACGCCAGCAGCAACCACTGGATGGGTACAAGCACGGCGGTGGCAACAAACAAGGCCAGCAACTTCAGCAGCATGCGACACCCGACCACTGGCGTTACCTCAAGCAGACGCGACCTGGCGGGCATCGTCCACCTCGAGCGGGCCGCAGCTGTCCGCAGCCGCGACCAGTTTTCGCTGCAGGACCCGCTCGAAGTGCCGCCGGTACTTGCGGGTCATTTGCGCGGTTGGCAACACGATGCAGACATCAACGGCATTGAACTGGTGGTCGATGTACGCGTCCGCACCGACCCATGCCCCCAGGCGCAGGTAACCCTTGATGATCGGCTCAAGCGCGTACAGCGCCCGCACCGGATCAATCAGGGATCGGTCGATGAGATCCATGCGGGTGCGATTCGGACCCAACGCGCACGGGCGCAAGGCGGGCGGCGCCAGGTGATAGTGGTGCAGGTATGACAATTGTTCGCGCAATGCGTTCGGATCGGTCCCGCGCAAGCTCGCGCAGCCAAACATGACTTCGATCCGGTGATCGGCGACATAGCCGACGATCGCCTGCCACAAGAGTTGCAGCACCGGCATGCTGCGGTATTCGCGTAGTACGCAGGAGCGCCCGAGTTCGAGCAGGCGCAGGTCGGACGACAGCAACGTCCAGAGATCGAACTCGTGGCTGCTGTAGAAATGCCCGGGAGCATCCTGCGGATGGCGGCACAGCAATCGATAGTTGCCAATCACTTGGCCCTGCGCGGGCGAACGGGCGTGGTCGATCACGATCATGTGGTCCATGGCCGCGTCGTGGGCATCGATGTCACGCCGCGACTGGCGCATCCGCAAGTCGGGCTGTGCGCCCCACTCGTCGTAGAACACTTGATAGCGCAAGCGCTGGGCAGCCTCGATTTCACCGGGGGTGCGGGCGAGCCGGACTTCGATGCCGTTCGCTGACTCGGGCATAACCAGTGCGGGCGTCGTGGCTGCGGCTTGGGTCATCGCGCGCACGCTATCGGAAGTCGCGTAAAGACCGAATGACGCCGGCGCCGCAGTTTCAGGTCCGGGGCAACGTCACCCCGGTTTGGCCCTGGTACTTGCCGCCGCGGTCCTTGTATGACATCTCGCAGGCCTCGTCGGACTGGAAGAACAACATCTGCGCCACACCCTCGCCGGCGTAGATCTTTGCCGGCAGGGTCGTGGTGTTGGAGAACTCCAGGGTCACATGCCCTTCCCATTCCGGTTCCAGCGGGGTCACGTTGACGATGATCCCGCAACGCGCATAGGTGCTCTTGCCCAGGCACACCACCAAGGTGTCGCGTGGAATCCTGAAGAACTCCACGGTGCGCGCCAGTGCGAACGAATTGGGCGGGATGATGCAGACGTCAGCTTCGACGTCCACGAAACTCTTCGGGTCGAACGCTTTCGGATCGACGATGGTCGAGTTGATGTTGGTGAACACCTTGAATTCGCGCGAGCAACGCACGTCGTAGCCGTAGCTCGAGGTGCCGTAGCTGACGATGCGCTGGCCGTCGCCGCCAAGCTTGACCTGGCCCGGCTCGAAGGGTTCGATCATGCCCTTGGCGGACATTTCCCGGATCCAGCGGTCGCTCTTGATGCTCATGCGTTACCCATGCTCCCGAAGTAGGCCATTCAAACCATTGACGACGCGATTGGCATCGCCGCCCGCGGCCGTGCCGCCAGCCGCATCGCCAACGCCCGCGCGGTGGCACGATAGGCGTGCGCTGCGGACGAATCCGGCGCCGAGACCACCACCGGCACGCCGGCGTCGCCTTGTTCGCGAATGGCCAGTTCCAGCGGCAGGCTGCCGAGCAACGGAATTCCATATTGCGCTGCCATGCGGGTGCCACCGCCTTCGCCAAACACGTGTTCGACGTGGCCGCATTGGGTGCAAGTGTGCATTGCCATGTTTTCAACCAGGCCCAGCACCGGAACCTGCACCTTCTCGAACATCTTCAGCGCCTTGCGCGCATCCAGCGTTGCCACATCCTGGGGCGTGGTCACGATTACCGCGCCGGCGACCGGGATTTTCTGCGCCAGCGTGAGCTGGATGTCGCCGGTCCCGGGCGGCAGGTCGACGATCAGGTAATCCAACCCGGCATCGCCGCCCCACAAGGTCTGTTCCAGCAACTGGGTCAGCGCCGAGGTTGCCATCGGGCCACGCCAGATCATCGGCGTGTCCTGCTCGACCAGCAGCCCGATCGACATCGCCTCGATCCCGTGCGCACGCATCGGCATGATCGACTTGCCATCAGGGCTGTCGGGGCGTCCGGACAGGCCCAGCATGGTCGGAATGCTCGGGCCATAGACATCGGCGTCCAGCACGCCCACGCGCGCGCCATCGGCGGCCAGCGCCAAAGCCAGGTTGACCGCGGTGGTGGACTTGCCGACGCCGCCCTTGCCCGAGCCGATCGCGATGATGTTGCGGATCCGTGGCGACAACGCCACCTCGGGCTGGGTCGCGTGGGCGCTGATCCTGCGCACGATTTCAAAACTCGCCAGCTGCAGCGGCGCCAGCGCCTCGGCCACCGACGCACGCAGGGCAGCTTCGGCCTCGGCTGCCATCGGATAACCCAGGGTGAGCGAGACGGCAGCGCCACCATCGACCTCGGAGATCCTGGCCTTGGCGCCACTCGCGGACAGTGGCAGGCCAGTGAAGGGATCCGGCACGGCGCCAATGCGCTCGCTCGGGAAATCCTTAACGGTTGTATTCATTGTGGCCATTGTAGCCGCCCGCCCTCTTCCATACGCCGCCGGATGCGGTATAAGTCGAGCGTCCAGCAACCTTCGGAGAAAACCATGCGCATCAAGTTGATCGGCCTGCTCCTGCTCGTCTTGCCCTTGGCTGCATTTGCCCAGAACTCGCCCGTCGGCAAGTGGCGGACCATCGACGACGCCACCGGCAAGGTCAAGTCCGTCGTGCAAATCGACGAAACCGCCAACGGCACCCTGCAAGCCAAGGTGCTGCAGGTACTGGACTCCGACAAGGGTCCGAATCCGCTTTGCGACGCTTGCAAGGGTGCCAACCACAACAAGCCGATCGAGGGCATGGTGATCGCGTGGGGCCTGCGCCAGGACGGCAACAACTGGGGCAACGGCAAGATCATGGATCCCAAGAACGGCAAGGTGTACTCGGCACGGATGACCCCAATCGACGCCGGCAAGAAGCTCGAGGTTCGCGGCTACATGGGCTTCTCGCTGCTGGGCCGCACCCAGACCTGGATCCGCGCGGAATAAGCGCTCTCCCGGAAGATTGGTCACCCACGGCCCGGGTTTTCCCGGGCCGTGTGCATTCCGGCGCCATGCGATAATCGCGAGCCGCCGCCGACACCTTCGCCATGCCCCGCAATGCCCTCGTCACCAACGCCCTGCCCTATGCCAATGGCCCGTTGCACCTGGGCCACCTGGTGGGCTACGTCCAGGCTGACATCTGGGTGCGCGCGCGACGCATGGCCGGCGCAACTGTGCATTACGTCTGTGCCGACGACACCCACGGCACCCCGATCATGCTCGCGGCCGAGAAAGCCGGGGTCACTCCGGAAACGTTCATCGCCGGCATTCAAGCCTCGCACGAACGTGATTTCGCCGACTTCGGGGTGGCTTTCGACCACTACGATTCGACCCACTCGGTACGAAACCGGATTTTGACCGAAACGATCTACGCCAGGCTCGACGCCGGCGGCCACGTGTCGCAGCGCTCGGTGGCGCAGCTGTACGACCCGGTCAAGGGCATGTTCCTGCCCGACCGCTACGTCAAGGGCATCTGCCCCAACTGCGGCACCCCGGACCAGTACGGCGACAACTGCGAGCAGTGTGGCGCGACCTATTCGCCGACCGAATTGAAGTCGCCGTATTCGGTCGTCAGTGGCGCCGCCCCCGAACTGCGTGAGTCCGAACATTTCTTCTTCGAACTCGGCCACTTCGATGGCTTCCTGCGCGACTGGCTGTCCGGCGACGTGGCGGTGTCGGGGGTCAAGGCCAAGTTGCAGGAATGGCTGGACGGCGAAGGCGGGCTGCGCGCATGGGATATCTCCCGCGACGCGCCGTACTTCGGCTTCGAGATCCCCGGGCATCCTGGCAAGTACCTGTATGTCTGGATCGATGCACCGATTGGCTACCTCGCCAGTTTCCAGGCCTTGTGCCAACGCGACGGCCTTTCATTCGACGACTACACCCTGCCCGGCAGCTCCGCCGAGATGCATCACTTCATCTGCAAGGACATCGTCAATTTCCATGGTCTTTTCTGGCCGGCAATGCTGCATGGCGCCGGCATGCGCGCGCCCACCCGGCTGCATGTCAACGGTTACCTCACCGTCGACGGCGCCAAGATGTCGAAGTCGCGCGGCACCTTCGTGATGGCCCGTACCTACCTGGACAGTGGCCTGCCGCCGGAAGCATTGCGCTACTACTTCGCGGCCAAGACTTCCGGCGCAGTCGATGACCTCGATCTCAACCTGGGCGACTTCGTGGCACGGGTCAATGCGGACGTCGTCGGCAAGTTCGTCAACCTCGCCAGCCGCTGCGCCGGTTTCATCGGCAAGCGTTTCGACGGCAAGTTGGCGCCTGCGTTGCCGGATCCCGACACCTATGCGCGTTTCGTTGCCGCACTGGTGCCGATCCGCGAGGCCTATGAGCGTAACGAGGCGGCGAGCGTACTGCGCCAGGTGATGGCCCTGGCCGACGAAGCCAATCGATATGTTGACGAACGCAAGCCCTGGGTGATTGCAAAGCAGGCAGGCGCCGACGCCGAGTTGCAGGCGGTGTGTACCCAGGGCCTGAACCTGTTCCGCGTCCTTGCGCTGGCATTGGCGCCGGTGTTGCCGGCACTGTCACGACAGGTGGGCGGGTTCTTCGACGCTCCGCTCGATCTTTGGAGTGACGCCGACGCACACTTGCTGGCCCATGCCATCCGCGAGTACCAGCCACTGTTCACCCGCATCGACCCCAAGCAGATTGAAGCCATGACCGAAGCCAGCAAGGAAACCCTGTCATCGTCAGGCGGCCCCGCGATCGCGGCTTCCGCCGCTCCTGCGGCACCTGTCTCCATCGACGATTTCGCGAAACTCGACCTGCGCATCGGCAAGGTACTGGTGTGCGAACAGGTGGAAGGGTCAGACAAGTTGCTGCGATTTGAACTCGATGCCGGCAATCTCGGCAAGCGCCAGATTTTTTCCGGCATCCGCGCCAGCTATGGCGATCCGGCGGCGCTGGTTGGCCGCAATGTCGTGTTCATCGCCAACCTCGCGCCGCGCAAGATGCGATTTGGCCTCAGCGAAGGGATGATCCTGTCCGCAGGCTTCGACGGGGCTGGCCTGCACCTGCTGGATGCCGATGCCGGCGCATTGCCAGGCATGCCGGTGAAGTGACGGGAAGTCGGTGAACGACCTCGTCGAGCGCCTGGATCGGATCCTGCCGCAAACCCAGTGTGGCCAGTGCGGCTACCCCGGATGCCGACCGTATGCCGAAGCGATGGCGCGCGGGGAAGCCGGAATTGAGCGCTGCCCTCCTGGTGGTGACGCCGGGGCCAGGGCGCTGGCGAAGGTGCTGGATTGTCCACCGCTTCCGTTTGACCGCAGTCGCGGCGCGCACAAGCCAGCGCAAGTGGCCGTGGTCATCGAGCCTGACTGCATCGGTTGCACCAAGTGCATCCAGGCCTGTCCGGTCGACGCGATCATTGGTGGCAGCAAGCACATGCACACCGTGATCGATCCACTTTGCACGGGCTGTGAACTGTGCATTCCAGCGTGCCCGGTGGACTGCATCGTGCTCGTGCCTGTGCGGGGCACAACGCAGGCACTGCAGATACGTTCGACCCGATAGCCGCGCGCGCGCAGTTTCTCCACCAGGCCATCGGATCCCAGCAGGTGCAGCGCGCCAACCACGACCAGGGTGTCTTCGCCTTGGTCGTCGTCGCCGCCACCGCGCAGGCGTGACTCGATCTCCGGCAGCCACGCATCGTTGCGTTGCACGTTGACCCGTCGATAAAGCTTCGGGTAGTCACGCTGCATGTCGGCCGCCATCTTGCCCCACAACCTGTCGGTATCCCCATCGCGCCAGGCCGAGTGCAGGTCGTCGATTTCCTTGTTGCCAGGCTGCGATTGGGTCAACGCGTCATCCAGCAGTTGCAACTGCTCGTCGGCAGCCATGCCATCGAACAGCGCAATCTGTTCGTCGCCGGTTTCGAAGCCTGCAACCGGTTTGCCCGCAGCGGTCGCGGCGTTGGCGAAGTACCGATCCAGGCCGAGGCCGGGATCAAGACCGTCGTCGGTCATGCCGGCGACACTCACGGTCAAGGCCACGAACCAGGGCTCGAACAGTTGCATCAGTTGCGGGCTGAGGCCTGCAGCCTGCATTTTCGAGCCATTGGCCGCGAGCCAAGCGCGCAGCTTGGCGGCGGTGGCAGCCGGCAACTGGCGATCGAGCAAGGTACCGTCCTTGCGCAGTGCGGCCTTGCTCATGCGCAAGGCCAGCGACGGCGACTCCATTTCCGCAGGTGCCATTTCCAGCAACAGGGACTCGGCATCAGCGAATGCAGCGTCGACATCGGCGGACAACGGGTAGTCATCTGGCCGCAGCAGATGGAAGGCGCCCAGCAGGTACACGCTGCGCTCGCCATTGCTCGCCTTCCACAGCAGCGGAACCGGCGCGAGTCGCGTGACCGCGGCGATATCCGCCACTGAGGCGGGTACGGGCCTTGCTGCGGGCGTAACCGGCTGCGCCTGCGCCAGTGGCAACCCCACCACCATCAAACTCGCCAGCAGCCAGGGCAACCGCATTGGAATCGAGCGCACGCGCACCATCAGGAGTGCGGCGGTTTGCGGTAAGCCTTTTCGCCCGAGGTAATCGCCAGGTCAAGGCGATTTTCTGGCGGCGGCAACGGGCAGGTCGCAAACGTGGTGAACGCACACGGCGGGTTGTAGGACTGGTTGAAATCAAGCACGACCCGCTGGTCCTTGTCGGGCATCGGCGCATACAGGAAACGACCTGCGCCATAACTTCCCTTGCCATTGGTACGGTCGGCAAACACCAGGAACAACTTGCCCTCGCCTTCGTCCAGCGCCTCGAGCCGATACGGCTTGCCATCGTGGGTGAACTCGATCACCCCGGGATTGGCAGTGCTGTCGACGCTGCCAATGATGTTGGCAATGTCCATGGTCGTCCCGGGCGGGTGCGCAACGAACCGTCCCTCGATCTTCCATGCGGGATCTGCCGGCCAGTAGTCCAGGCCGGCGAACTGAAGTCGTGCTGGCGCATCGGCATGCTTGACCCGCAAGGCGGTGCGACCTGCGCGTTCGATCACGGTGGCCGCGCCCTTGCCCGCGTCGAAACCAATCACGCTGGGGCCGCCGGCAGCGGTGTCGGTTCGCAACACCACCCCGGCCTCGACCGGAACGCCGTCGATGGTCAGCTTCGCCGATGGGTCCGGCAGCAAACGCACCGAACCTTGCTTGAATTCGAGCACGCCCATATGCGGCGGGCCCAGCGACAACTGGATCTCGTTGCCAGCGGCACTGCCCAGGTCGTGGCTGCCGGTGTCGATCCAATGCAAGCCGATCAGGCTGGTCCAACCATCGGGCGCGAGCAGGTCCTTGCGGCGTTGCTCGCGCCAGGCTTGCTCGGTCATCGCGAAGGAAGCGGCGGCCTTGTTTGCTACTGGTTCCACGTGGACTCCTTTTTCACCATCGCGCTGGCAGCCAGCGAGCACTGCCAGCGCCAGGCAGGTGGCAAGCAACAGTTGCAGTTTCGACATCTCAGCGTCCTCGCAGGAACCAACGGTCAATTTCAGCCAGGCCAAAATGCGCCCAGGTCGGGCGTCCATGATTGCACTGCCCGGAACGTTCGGTCGCTTCCATTTCACGCAGCAGTGCGTTCATTTCCGGAATGGTCAGCCGACGATTGGCACGAACCGCGCCGTGGCAGGCCATCGTCGACAGCAGCTCGTCGCGCTGGTCCGCAACCCGGCGGCTTTCGCCATGTTCGCGCAGGTCTGCCAGCACGTCGCGCAACAGCGATTCGGTGTCGCCGTCCACCAGCAGCGCCGGCACTGCACGCAGCAGCAAGCCCTGCGGTCCGGACCGCGAGACCTCGAAACCCAGCTCGACCAGGGTCGCCGTTTCCCGTTCGGCAATGTCGGCTTCGCGTTCGGACACCGCAATCCGCTGCGGCACCAGCAACGGTTGGCTGCGCATTCCCGCGCTGTCATGCGCGGACTTGAGTTTTTCGTAGCCGATGCGCTCGTGCGCGGCATGCATGTCGACGACCACGAGGCCTTCTGCACTTTCAGCCAGGATGTAAATGCCATGCAGTTGGGCGATGGCCTGGCCCAGTGGCGGCAAGCTGGCGTCGCCGGTCTCCTGCAACGCCGGCGTCGGCACGACCGCGTCACCGGCGTGTGGTGGCTCGCCGTACAGGGCGGCATACCCCGCGCGCAGTTCACCCACTTGCAGTGCGAGTCGTGATTGCGGCATTGGCGTCGCAAACCCACTGCTGTTTGGAATTGGCAGTGAACCGACACTGCCCGCGCGCGTTTCGGCCAACGCCTCGTGCAATGTGCGGTAGACGAAATCGTGCACCAGCCGGGTCTCGCGGAAGCGGACTTCATGCTTGGCCGGGTGCACGTTGACATCGACCCCGCGCGGATCCAGCTCCAGGAACAACACATAGGCCGGATGGCGGCCGTGGAACAACACATCGCTGTAAGCCTGGCGCACCGCATGGGCCACATTGCGATCGCGGACGCTGCGGCCGTTGACGTAGAGGTACTGCTGGTCCGCGCTGGCGCGGTTGTAGACCGGGCGAGCGATCCAGCCGTGCAGGCGCAGGCCTGCAGCTTCATGGGCAATGCGCAATGCGTTGCGGGTGAAGTCTTCGCCCAGGGTCTCGAGCAGGCGTTCCGGCGACGATTCGGGGTTGGCGTCGGCATCCAGCAGGTCGAGCGCACGATAGCGTCGCGAGGGTCGGCCGTTGTGCGAGACCCGCAATTCAACGTCGGGGCGGGCCAGTGCCAGCGAGCGCAGCCATTCCTCGATGTGCGACAGCTCGGTGCGCTCTGCGCGCAGGAACTTGCGCCGTGCCGGGACGTTGTAGAACAGGTCGCGCACTTCCACCGTGGTTCCGCGCGGATGCGGGCTGGGTGCGACGCTCCCGATGCGCCCACCTTCAACCGACAGGACCGCACCCTGCGCGGCTTCGCCATGCCGCGAGGCCATGCTGAAACGACTCACCGAGGCGATCGATGGCAGTGCCTCGCCACGGAAACCCAGGGTCGCTACCGACTCGAGGTCGTCCAGCGATGCGATCTTGCTGGTGGCATGCCGCGCAATGGCCAGTGCCAGTTCACCTGCTGCGATGCCACCGCCGTCATCGCGGATCCGGATCAGGCGGACGCCACCTTCTTCCAGCTCGACATCGATCCGGCGAGCGCCTGCATCGAGCGCGTTCTCCACCAGTTCCTTGACCACGGAAGCAGGACGCTCGACCACTTCACCCGCGGCGATCTGGTTGATGAGGGTGTCGGGAAGCTGTCGGATGGCCACGCTGCGATGATACGGGACCGGCGCTGGGCCGATTCACGCCCAGATCGATTCACGCCCAGATCGATCCACGCCGGCCTTCGACTTAAGGCCTGCCGCCGCCGAAGCTTCCACCCTTGTTGCGACTGAGTTCGGCCTGCATCGCGTACAGCGTGCCGGGTGGCGGCTGGCGCGAGAAATATCCGGTGACGCCATCCAGGATCGCACGCGCCAACTGGGTCTGGTGCTGGGGATCGTTGAGCCGGCGTTCTTCATCCGGATTGGAGATGAAGGCAGTCTCGACCAGCATCGACGGCACGTACGGGGAGCGCAACACGACGAAGTTGGCAGCTTCGACATGGTTCTTGTGGGTCTTGCCCAGTTGCTTCAAGCCTGCGAGCACCTGCTCGGCCATGTCCTGGGACGCCTTCATGGTCGCGCTCTGCGACAGGTCGAGCAGCACCGACGCCAGGGTATCGCTCTTGTCCTGGAGCTTGACCCCACCGACCAGGTCAGCGGCGTTTTCCTGGTTGGCCAGCCAGCGTGCCGCTTGCGACGTCGCGCCGCGCTGGGTCAGCACGAACACCGAGGAGCCACTCGCGCTGGGACTGCTGAACGAGTCCGCATGGATCGAAACAAACAAGTCCGCCTTGGCCGCACGCGCCTTCTGGTAACGCTGGGTCAGCGGAATGAAGAAGTCCGCATCGCGGGTCAGATAGGCCTTGAGCCCGGGCGTGGCATTGACCTGTCGCGCCAGTTCCCGCGCGATGCTCAGGGTGATGTCTTTCTCGCGGCTGCCGTTGGCGCCGCGGGCGCCTGGATCCTGGCCGCCATGGCCGGCATCGATGGCAATAACCAGCGGACGCAAGCCGGCGCGCCGGGCGATGTCCTCGACCGTCTTGACCGGTGCCTGGCCAGCCACCTGGGAGGATGCCTGAATCGGCGCCGGGACCGATGCCTGCGGTTGCGGCGCCGGCAATGGCGGCGTAACCGGCCGCGGCACGGTCACCGCGTTCGCGACGCCGGCGTCCGCAGTCATGACGATGGCGGTATTGGTCGCACCGTGGGTCAGGATCGCCAACGGGTCGGCTGCCTTGCCGTCACCGGGCCACTCCAGCACCAGCTTGGGACCAGTGGCGCCGGGCTCGAAACGCGGTTGCAACGCCACCACCCGATCACCCAGGTCGAACACAATGCGGGTGGTCCCGGGCACTGGATGGCCCGTGCGGACGCCCTGGACCAGGCCGCCGCCCGCAGGCAGCGCCAGGCCCTTGACAGCATCCACGCCCGGCAGGTCGACCACCAGGCGCTCGGGATTGGACAGGGAGATGAGTTTGTACGCAACCTGGCGATCCAACTGCAGCTCGGCACGGGTCCCTGTTGCACCGGTATCGACCCGGACCGAGCGCAGTTCGTCGGCGTGGGCAAGGTTCCAGCACACCCCGGCCAACAAGGCCAGGGCGAGCAGAGATTGCTGGATGGAGCTCCCCTTCGCGCGCATGGCCGGATTCAAACACCCTCCGGCGAGATTTGCAACCCTATTTTCCTATAGATATCCGTGATCTGGCGCAACTTCTTATGTTGCCAATTCAGGAAGAGGTCGCAACTGAGGGTTTTGCCCGATCTCCCGCTCCAGCCGGACCTGCCAATCGCGGCCAGCCTCGGTTCCTGCACTCAGCACCAGCTGTCGGCCGGCCCCCGCAATCGCCAAGGCCAGCGTCAGGTCTGGCAGAGGCAGCCCACGGCTGCCGCGTTCCGGCCATTCCACCAGCCATAACGTGGCCTCGGCATCGTCCAGTGCCAGGAATTCCAGTTCCCCGGCATCCCCGATCCGGTACAGATCCAGGTGCAGGCCCTTGCCGCCGCCGGGCAACGGATAGTGTTCAACCAGGGTGTAGGTGGGGCTGCGGATCGCACCCTCCACGCCCAGCGCCCGCAGCCAGGCACGCGCCAGGGTCGACTTGCCGGCACCCAGCTCACCTTGCAGGAACACCACTGCCTGCGCGGGTTGGGTTGCCGCGAGCACGGACGCCAGCTGCTCGGTCGCGTCGGCTTCGGCGAGGAAAAAATGCATTGCGCTCATGGTCCCGCAATCCATGTCGCTGGATTGGCAATCGTGCGCAAATGCGGCAACAAGTCAGACGGCAACATGCCGCGCATGCCATCGCGTGCCGCAGCGTCCCCCGCCATCGCATGCAACACCGCGCCACAAAACGCAGCGTCGAATGCATCCAATCCCTGTGCGCGCAACGCAGCGATCACGCCACTGAGCAGGTCACCCATGCCCCCGACCGCCATGCCTGGATTGCCGGCGGCGACCACCGAGGGTTCGCGCCCGGGTGCCAACACGATCGTGCCGGCCCCCTTGAGCACGATCACGCATCCAAAGCGCGCCACCAGCGCTTTCGCTGCATCACCACGATCCGACTGGACTTCAGCAACGCTGCAATCGAGCAATCGCGCAGCCTCGCCCGGATGTGGCGTCAGGATCGTGTCTTCCGGCAGTCCGCGTGGCGACTCCGCGAGCAGGTTGAGTGCATCGGCATCCAGCAGAATCGGTTTGGATCCTGCCATCGCCGCTGCCAACAATCCACGCGCCCACGGGTCACGACCCAGCCCCGGGCCGACTGCAACGCAATCAGCTCGCTGCAGCAACGCCTGCAAGTCTTGCGCGCCTTCAATCGCATGCACCATCACTTCGGGCTGTCGCGACAGCGTCGGCGCGACATGTCCGGACCAGGTGGCGACACTGACCAGCCCAGCGCCGGTGCGCAGCGCTGCTTGCGCACACAGGATGATCGCGCCGCCGCTGCCGGGGCCGCCACCGATGCACAACACGTGGCCATGGTCGCCTTTATTGCTGTCACGTCGGCGCGGCGGCAACAATTTCGCAAGCATCGCGGCTTGCGCCATGGCGTCTGCTGAATTGGCGTCGCTTGTCAGGTCGGAATGCGGCATCGCGCGATTCTATACTTGCGCGGTGGACAACCCCATTTCCAGCGATGCCCCTGCCCTGCCCGATCCGGTGGCGGTGGCCGCACGACTGAAAGCGCTGGCCATCGAAGCAGGCTTCCAGCATTGCGGCATCAGCGGCGTGGAACTTGGTGAAGATGAAGTGCACCTGCGTGACTGGCTGGCGCAGGGCCTCTACGGTTCAATGCAATGGATGGCGCGGCATGGCGACAAGCGTTCGCGCCCGCAGGAGTTGATCCCGGGCACCCTGCGGGTGCTTTCGGTTGGCATGGATTATGGCCGCGACAGTGACCAGGCCTGGCAGACACTGGCCGACGGCAGCCGCGCGTATGTCGCGCGCTACGCACTCGGGCGCGACTACCACAAGCTCATGCGCCAACGCCTGCAGAAACTTGCAGACGCCATCGCGACGGAAATCGGTCCGTTTGGCCATCGCGTGTTCGTGGATTCCGCGCCAGTGCTGGAACGCGCGCTGGCGCGCAACGCTGGCCTGGGCTGGATCGGCAAGCACACCTGCCTGATCGACAAGGACGGCGGCAGTTGGTTCTTCCTGGGCGAAATCTACCTCGACCTGCCATTGCCAGTGGATTCGGCGGCCAGCAACCACTGCGGCACCTGCACGCGCTGCATCGACGTTTGCCCGACGGGTGCGATCACCGCGCCCTACCGCCTCGACGCGCGCCGCTGCATCTCCTACCTGACCATCGAACACGAAGGCTCGATCGATCTCGAGTTACGGCCGCTGATCGGCAACCGCATCTTTGGTTGCGACGATTGCCAGCTGGTATGCCCCTGGAACAAGTTCGCCCAACGCAGCGACGAACCGGATTTCCGCGTCCGCAACGAACTGGACACGGCGAGCCTGCCACAACTGTTCGCCTGGAGCGAAGACGAATTCCTGCGCCGTAGCGAAGGTTCCGCCATCCGCCGCAGCGGTTACCGGCGTTGGTTGCGCAACATCGCGGTGGCCTTGGGCAATGCGCCGACCACGCCGGAGATCATCACCGCGCTGGAGTCGCGCCACGACATCGACGATCCCGTGGTGTGCGAACACGTCGAGTGGGCGCTCGCCCGCCACGCGCAATCGGACCGCGCTTAAGTCGCCTGGGTCGGGATCGAAGTGTTGGTGTGGGTCAGCGCGTTGTCACGGTCGACATACACCAGGGTCGGCTTGAACCGGGCCAATTCCGCTTCGTCGAGCGCGGCATAGGCACAGATGATCACCAGGTCGCCCGGCTGGGCGCGGTGCGCGGCAGCGCCATTGACCGAAATGATTCCACTGCCTTCCTCGGCGCGGATCGCATAGGTGACGAAACGCTGGCCATTATTGACGTTGAAGATGTGCACCTGCTCGTACTCGCGGATCCCCGAGATGTCGAGCAGGCGGCCGTCGATCGCGCAGGAACCTTCGTAATGCAGTTCGGCATGGGTGACCGTAGCGCGGTGGATCTTGGCTTTGAGCAGGGTGAGTTGCATGGACATGTGCGGATTCTAACGTGATTTGCCGCATTGCAGCATCTCGAATTCCAGGT
Organism: Luteimonas sp.; assembly: GCA_039914555.1. Taxonomy (GTDB): domain Bacteria; phylum Pseudomonadota; class Gammaproteobacteria; order Xanthomonadales; family Xanthomonadaceae; genus Cognatiluteimonas. The sequence continues at coordinate 16,481 of JBDSOZ010000059.1, read as the reverse complement.
TGTCGATCAACCGGGTCTGCCCCAGCCGTGCCGCGACCAGCGCCACCATCGGCCCGGTCTCCGCGCCGACCGGTTCGCCCAGGTCCGCGCGCCGAACCACGATGTAGTCGACATCGAAATCCTGTTGCTGCAGTGCCGACCTGGCATCGGCTTCTACCTGCGAGCGCGTCGTGCCACCCGCAAGGGCATCGCGCATGGACTGCAGTTGGCGCTGCAGCAGGGGTGCCTTCGCGCGATCTGTCACCGACAGGTACTGGTTGCGGGAACTCATCGCCAAACCGTCGCTGTCGCGCCGGGTCTGGCCGGCCACGATCTGCAGCGCGAACGCGAGGTCGCGTGCCATGTAGCGGATCACGGCAAGTTGCTGGTAGTCCTTGCGCCCGAACACCGCCACGTCCGGCTGCACCTGGTTGAACAGGCGCGCAACCACGGTGGCAACGCCATCGAAGTGCCCCGGCCGATGTGCCCCTTCCAGCACCTCGGTCACGCCCGGCACGCGCACCTGCACCGTGGCGTCGATGCCATGGGGATACATCGTCTCCACCGATGGCAACCATGCCAGGTCGCAACCTGCCGCTTGCAGGCCAACAACATCTGCTTCCGGCGTGCGTGGATAGCGGGTGTAATCCTCATTGGGGCCAAACTGGGTCGGGTTGACGAAGATGCTCGCAACCACGCGGTCAGCATGTTCCCGTGCCAGCCGCACCAGCCCATGGTGGCCTGCGTGCAGGTTGCCCATGGTCGGGACGAAGCCGACGCGCAGGCCATCGTGTTTCCAGCGGGAAACCCGCTCGCGAAGCAACCCAAGTTCGTGGATGACGTCGATCATTGGAGGGTGACCGGGATCGCGCACAAGCTGCGCTCCTACGCGTAGGAATGGGCGGCGTCGGGGAAGGCGCCACTGCGCACGGCGTCGGCATAGGCGCGCAACGCACCTTCCACCGAGCCGCCCTCGGCGAGGAAGTCCTTGACGAATTTGGGCCGGCGATGGCCGCTGTTGAGACCCAGCAGGTCGTGCAACACCAGCACCTGGCCGCTGCAGTGCGGGCCGGCCCCGATACCGATGGTCGGGATCGACAGTTCGGCGGTAATCGTGGCCGCGACCGACGTGGGCACGCATTCAAGCACCAACAAGCTGGCACCGGCGTCCTCCACCGCCTTCGCGTCCTTGCGCAGTTGCAACGCAGCGCGCTCGTCACGCCCTTGCACTGTGTAGCCACCCAGGCGCAACACGGATTGCGGGGTCAGTCCAAGGTGCGCGCACACCGGCACCTCGCGCTCCACCAGGAAGCGGATGGTGTCGAGCTTGTGGCCTGCACCTTCCAGCTTGGCCATCTTCGCCCCTGCCTGCAGGAAGCGGGTCGCTGCATCCAGCGCGCGCTCGCGGGTGGCGTCGGCCTGGAACGGCAGGTCCGCCAACAACAGAGGCGTGGCCAGTCCGCGCGCCACGCAGGCGGTGTGGTAGGCGATGTCATCGACGGTCACCGGCAGGGTGCTGTCCCTGCCCTGCATCACCATGCCCAACGAGTCACCGACCAGCACCAGGTCGATCCCGGCATGGTCCATCGCCCGCGCGAAACTGGCGTCGTAGGCAGTCACCATGGCCATCCGCCGGCCCGCCTCGCGGGCCTCACCGAGCATTGGCACGGTCCAGGGCTTGCGGTCTGGCGCATTGGTTGTTTGTGCGTACAAGGCGGAATCTCGCTATGGCAATGCGCAATGGCGCGGCGGTTTCGTCACTTGGCGATTATGCGTCCGCCGCAAGGGCAACGCAGCCAGTGCTGTCTACGTCCGCCAGCAAGTCGGCGATCCGCCCCCGGCCCGGAACCAGCAGGTCGGCACCGATCCGGGACAACGGCAGCAACACGAATGCCCGTTCGTGCAAGTGCGGATGCGGAACCCGCAAGCCTGGCTCGTCTATCACGGCCTCGCCATACAACAGCAGGTCCAGGTCGAGCGTACGCGGGCCCCAGTGCACGCCTGCCTCACGGTCCCGACCCAACTGGCGCTCGATGTCCAGCAAGCCGTCAAGCAGCTGGCGGGGATCCAGTCCGGTTTCCACCAATGCCGCGGCATTGATGAAATCGGCCTGCGCGGGGTTGCCCCAAGCCGGGGTCAGGAACAGCGGAGACGCCTGCAACAAACGCGTCATCGCCAGCCCGTCCAGTGCAGCCAGCGCCTGGCGCAGGCTGGCGGCGACATCACCGATATTGCCGCCCAGTCCGATTGCCGCGATGGTGCCGCGGTTCATGCCGCTCCGGTGGACCCACCGCCGCTGCTGCTGCGTCGCCGGCGCCGACGCGGCCGGGGTGCTGCCTCGCCGGCAGCCGCAGGCTCGGCCTCCAGTTGATCTTCGTCCTCGTCGCCGACAGTTTCGCCTGCGGACAGTTGCGCTTCGCGCCAGAACTGCGCTTCCTCGGCATGCTCGTTCGACGCCGCCTGGCGCAACACCAGGAAATCGTAGGCAGCACGGAAACGCGGGTGCGCGAGCAAGCGCCCCATCCGCTTGCGCTGCGAGAAGCGCGACTGCAACAACCAGATCTACTGCATCGGCAGCGAGAACCGACGCGGAAGCGCAACCATCTCCAACTGGTGCACGGTGACCCGGTCGGCCGCACGTCGCTGCGCCTCGGCTGCGTGCATCCCCTGTGCCTGCAGCGCCATCAACGCGCGGCAATAGGCGGGCCAAAGCAGCAGCGCGAACAGGAACGCGGGTGATACCGGCTCGCCGGCCGCGACCCGCGCATCGGTATTGCGCAGTCCTTCCAGCAACATGTTGCGCAGCGCGCCACTTTTATTGGCTTGCAATGCCTTGGCCGAGTCCGGGAACAGCTCGGTGAACAAGCCATGGCGTTCAAGCCCAAGGAAACTCTCGACCCCGTGCCCGGACAGGAACAGCTTCAGGCACTCCTCGAACAGGCGTGCCGAAGCCGACTCGCGCAACAGCGGTGCCAGCGTCGGCAGCAACGCAGCACTGGCTGCTTCAATCTGGAATCCCAACTTGGCCGCCAGCCGCACCGCACGCAACATCCGCACCGGGTCCTCGCGATAGCGTGTTTCCGGGTCCCCGATCAGCCGCATCACCCGATTCTGGACGTCTTCGAAACCACCGACGTAGTCGCGCACCGAGAAATCCTCGATCGCGTAATAAAGGGCATTGGCGGTGAAATCCCGGCGCACCGCATCGTCTTCGACGCTGCCATAGACGTTGTCACGGAGCAGGCGTCCACCTTCGTGCAACTGCCGATCACCGCTACCGTCATCGATGTTGGCGCGGAACGTCGCAACTTCGATGATCTCGCGGCCAAACACCACGTGCGCCAGGCGGAAGCGACGACCAATCAGCCGGCAGTTGCGGAACAGCGCCTTGATCTGTTCCGGGGTCGCGTCGGTGGCGACATCGAAGTCCTTGGGTCCGACCCCCGCCAGCAGGTCGCGCACGGCTCCGCCGACCAGGTAGGCGCTGAACCCGCCATCGCGCAGGCGATACAGCACCCGCAGCGCATTGGGGCTGATGTCCTTGCGCGAAATCGTGTGGCCATCGCGGGGGATGACACGCAGTGGCAGGGACGCGCCGGCAGTATTGGGAATTTCTTGGTTGGGCATCGGAAGCGGCAGTGCCGCGGACAGGCGCCCGGAGGCGGAAGGGTGGATAGGCCGCGTTGCCTGTGGCGCACGCGCCCCATATACTAGCAAGCCTCGTGCGCAGCCCGGCTGCTACCGGGGCCGGTGGTCCAGCCGGGGTCCCCGCGAGGACCATCCTGCTCCCTTCGTCTAGAGGCCTAGGACGTGGCCCTCTCACGGCTAAAACACGAGTTCGAATCTCGTAGGGAGCACCATCCACGATTTAAAATCAGTGACTTAAGAAGTACCCACTGATTAACCGCGCCGAAGCCTCCCAATAGAGTGCCGGCGGGATCAAGCAAGGCAATGAGCCACCCGCGCGGTGGCTTTTTGCTTTCGATGATTCCTTCCACCCGGATCTGGCAGCGCCTCCAGCGGCAATGTTGGGTAGTTGTATCCACCTGGCAACTGTCGCGTGAGGTGCCACGGCTCACGATACCCATGGCGCACCGTTGCGCTCCAGGAGCAATCCTATGAACACCGACGCCGAGTACGAAAAGGAAGGTGGCGCCTGGCGTTGGTCAATCGACGTCAAGGAGAACGGCAAGATCCACGAAATTGAGGTCGATGCGATGACCGGCAAGATCGTCGAAAACGGCTGGGAAGCCACCAGCAATTCTCACTTAGCCCGTGGAAGATGCGCAGCCTTATAAGGCGTAGTGAAAAGGGCCGTGACGAGGATCCCCAGTAATGCGCCCGAAATGACCGCAGAGACGGTGTGCTCATCCAGGCTGACCCGGGCAAACATGGTCAGGGCCAGGACCGGCAGCACCAGGAATGCAAGCTTCCAGCCATACCGGCGGGACACGAAATAGGCACCACACGAAGCCATGGACGAATGTCCGGACGGCATGTTCAAGCTGCTGTCGGGTGAGAATGGTCGTTGCCCCAACCGTGTCCCCTTGACGTGCACGTTGTTCAAAGCGTGCTTGAGCAGGTGCGTCGCCAGTGTCGTGGCCACCGCCACCTTCGCCAGCTCGAGCATCCCGGCCTTGTCGCCAAGCACGACCGGCAAACCTGCCTGCAAGGCAGTGTTGAAAAACCTGCCGTAGTGATCAATATCGTAGACCGCCGTCGGCGCCCGGGAAATGCCAACCTTGCTGGCGTAGCCAGCCAGGTCACTGGGGAAGAAGGTGCTGGCGAGAAACGATGCCAGGCCCAGCAACCAGACGACTCGGAACAAAGCCGGCTTGGATTGAGGGCGTGGTTGTTCCATGGGCGTCGGTACTCCTTGGATGGTTGAACAAGTCGAGCCGCGGGTCGTAGATGGCACTGCTACCTCCAAACGCGCCTAGCACGCTGTGGAAAATGTTGTCGGGCCCGAATGTTCGATGGGCCAGGATGTCGCCGGCGGAAACTTGCAGCGATACCTTTGCGGTGGGTGACATCCACACCAGGAAAGGCACGGCGCGCTGCACGGTGGGGGCGATGGAATTGGGCAGGCCATGCAGGTAGAACCCACTTTCGCCCAACGATTCGCCGTGGTCCGACATGTAGATCATTACTGATGCGCTGCCTGGAACAGCCTGCAAGAGCTTGATGGTTTGGGCGAGGACGTAATCCGTGTAGACGATGGTGTTGTCGTAGGCATTGACCAACGATTGTTGGCTGCACTGCGCCAGGTCCACCGATTCACAAACTGGCTGGAAATGGCCGAAAGCCGGCGGATACTTGCGGGAATAGGTCGGGCCGTGGCTCCCCGCCTGGTGCAGCACCACGAAGATCCGGCTCGACGTTGAATGGGTGAGCATTGCCTCAAGCCCGTGAAGCAGGCCCGCGTCGTAGTTCAGTCCTTGGCACTCCTCGCCGATGCACGCCTTGCGGATGTCAGCAAGGCGCTGGTACAGGCCAACTTTCAGGGGCGGTTCGCCCCAGTTATTGGTCCGCCAGATGACTTGCACGCCTTCCCGTTGCAGGTAATTGGGCAGCGTTTCCTCACTGACCCGGGCCGGCGTGCGACTGCCCAGGCGGGACAACATGCATCGCACCGCGGCGGTCGTGTACGTGGCGCATGCGCGGGCCCCCGGAAGGGCGATCACGCTCGTCCTGGCGAGTTCGGGGTTGGTGGCCCTGTCGTATCCGTAAATCGAAAAATTCCCTGCGCGCGCCGATTCGCCAATCACCAGGACGACGATGGTCTTGGGCGCGCGCTTTGTGCTCGCGGGAAAGTGCAGCGGGGGCAGCGGTGCCTGCTTGCGGTTGGCGGTGGCTCGGTCCTCGAAGTAGCGGATGGAATTTGCGACGTATGACCAGGGCAACATCAGTCCGCCCAATTGCTTGGCTCCCTTGTCGAACCAAAGCCATGTCGACGATCCGGAATAGACCATCGCGCAGCCCAGCACGACGGCCATCACCAGCATGAGCAGGCGCCTGGGCCTGCTGGAACCGAGGATGGTCGTCCTGGTAACGACCAGCGCAGGCATGACGCCCAGGACCAGCACGTAACCGAGAAGCCGGGGATGGAACAATCCAAGTGCTTCCTGGCGATCGGTGTCGAAGACGTTGCCAATCATCGACTTGTCGAGCAGGACGTTATAGGTGTGGATGAAGTAAAGCGCGACGGCGTTGCAGGCCAAAAAGGCAATGCAGACGCCTTTCATCGCCCGCAGCGAGAACAACGACGCCGCGGTTAGCGCAACTACCATCAAGACCACCTGCAAGCCGGTCAAGACCAGCAGGTTCGTCACGCCACTCCATGAGGAGGCCTGGGTGGTGGATGCAGCGAACGAATACAGCGGCCCACCAAACATCAGCAGGTTGGCGACCACGAATGTCGCGACGAACGTCGGATATCCGCAGCTGAACTCGCCCGAGCGCGGGAAGCTGATCAACAAAGGGCCCGGAACAAGGCTCGATTGCCGACTCCTGTGCGTCCGATGCTGCCGACCGTGTTCAGGCCGCACGACCGCACTCACCCGCATGTCCGCCTGGCTGCAGGTTGCCAATACCCTCCCAAGACTCCGCCCGAACATCCACGATGTCGTTCTCGGCCCAGCGTCGGTCCACGTCCTCCGCGACCGTCACCGGGGTTTTATCCTCCGCGGACACGAAGAAATTCCTTCCACCATAGGGGCCGTACTGCAGGGGTTTGGTGACCCTGAAGATCCCGGCGGTTGCCACGCCTGATGCGGCTGCGAGGTGCATCACCCCGCAATCAGCGCTGACCACGAAGCTCGAGGCAGCCATCACCGCCGACATCCTTCGAACGGACGTGGAGTAGTACACGGGATAGGCGTTGTTGAATTTGGAGGTACCCGATGCGGGAATGATTTCGATGAACCTGTGGTCCGGGCGCAAATGCTGGAGGCGCTGGATCATTTCGATCCACCATCCTTCGGGAAACGCCTTGCTACCCGTCGCTTCGCCGAACAGGGCGATAACCGGCCCTTCGTTACCAGGCAGGCCTTGCAAAAGCCGGCGTAGTCGCTCGCTCCCCTGGCGCAGTTCTTCGCTGCTCAAACGGACGTCCAGCCGGGGGCAATCACGTGCCGCGTAGTCTTCTTTGCATCCACGGCGCAGCAAATAGACCGGGAGCTGGCCCATGTGGGAGAGGTTTTGCGGGACCGGTATGTGGCATGTCACACCTCCATCCATCCCGAACTGCTCAAATCCCAGCTTGTGTTTCGCCTTGACGATGGACAGGAACACGCGGCCACTTTGCGATCCGAGGCAAGGATCGATCGCCATGTCGTAATGCTGCCGATGCATCCGGTGAATTGTTCGCCAGGACGCAAGGGGATGGCGCGCCAACCGGTTGGGAAGGATCCAAAGGTTGCGAACGCTATCGTGCCTCGCGAACACTTCCGATGCCGCCCCGCCCGCCGTGAGGATATCGACCTCGGCACCCGGGTAGAGATGCTCCAGCTCCGATATCAGTGGCGTCAGCAGCAAGGTGTTGCCGAGTCGATGGTTCGGTCGCAAGACCACGATCCGGTGGATCCCCTTCTTCGGCAAGCCACCTGTCACCGAATCGATTCGGCCCTTGGTAGAAAGCAGGTTGCGCACGACTCGCCGGCGAAGCTGCTGCAGGTCGAAGGCACGTGCCATCGCCTCCAGCGAATGATCGAACCTGCCAAGCATAGATAGCCACCGCAAAGCTGTTCGTGCGCATCTTGGCCTTGCCTGCGTTATGACTGCCTAGCGCGAAACTCAAGCACCCGTTAATGGTTTCGGGTTGGTCACACCCACTCCTCGTTCGTCTGGCAGCTGTCCGGTGCCGCCGTCGGCGCGGTGGCTAAGCACTTGATTGAAATCGGTATTTGGCCAACCATCACGACACGCGACGAAAACGCCCCGGCTGCGGGCTAGCCGCTGGCGCGATCCGTGGAAGTCGGCATATGGCCCCCACTTTTTTTCGTTTTCAGGTACGCGCCCGTAGAATGGACGCGAACCGAACCGGAACCCGTCATGCCCTTCGTCGTCACCGAGAACTGCATCAAGTGCAAGTACACCGACTGTGTCGAGGTGTGCCCGGTCGACTGCTTCCATGAAGGACCCAACTTCCTGGTCATCGATCCGGACGAATGCATCGACTGCACCCTGTGCGAACCCGAGTGCCCGGTCAACGCGATCTACCCAGAAGACGACGTGCCTGGGGGCCAGGAGCCTTTCATTGCCTTGAACGCCGAACTGGCCAAGGCCTGGCCGGTGCTCACGGTACGCAAGGACGCCCCCCCGGATGCGGCCGAGTGGGACGGCAAGCCGGACAAGCTTCCGTTGCTGGAGCGTTGACGCCGCCAGGGCGCCGGGTCAGCCGCCCAACGCCACCTTGAGTGCGGCCACCAGCTTGGTCGCCGCTGCGCCAGTCGCCGACACACCACGCGGATCCACGGCAGCGACCTGGACCCCGGCATCGACCTTGCTGACCCGAACCAGGAAATCGGCACCTTCGAAAGCAACGTCATAGACACCCAGCAACTGGGCCTTGCTGGCGATGGTGACGCCAGGGGTCGCAACCAATGCCTGCCCGACCTTCTCGAACACCGCGTCGCGCTCACCGGGCACGATGAAGCTGTTGGTTGCGATTGTCGCCGCGGCGCTACGCGTCGGCGTCATCGACGAACGCGTGACCGAATTGGAGCCTTCGGCCGGCAGCTTCATCGCGGCGTTTGCGCCTGCGATGTCAAGGTCCGGTGGCACTTCCAACGGACGGGACTCGGCACTGAGCTGGTAACCGGTGTCTTTCCTGAACCAGTGGCAGCCGGAGACGGCGGCCACCAGGACCATGGCGGCCAGGGGCATGGCGATGATGGACAACGGTCGCGATCGTGGGGAATTGTGCATGGTGGAGTCTCCGGGTCAGGCCGCGAGCATGTCGCGGCAGGCTAGTTCGAGTTGCTGGATGTGCGTGGTGGTCTGGTCGGCAGCGTCCGCATGCGCGGGCGACAGCGTCGTAAGGGGCAGCCTCAAGCCATGGCCAATCTGCATGCGCGCCAGGACCGCCTTGAGCGGAATCGGGTTGGGTTCCAGGCTCAGGAACGTAAACAGGGGCTGCAGGCGCGCATCGAGCTCGGCGACCTCGGCTGCGCGCCTTCCGCGTGCGAGGTCGCACAAGCGACGCATCGCCCGCGGCAATACGTTGGAAGCAACCGAGACCAGTCCACCGGCGCCGGCCAACATGGCCTGTGCGGCAGTCGGGTCGTCGCCGCTGAGCACCACGAAACCGTCATTGCGTAACGGCAGCAGCGCTGCCATGCGCCCACCATCGGCGCGCGCTTCCTTGATGCCGATGATGCGGTCATGTCCCGCGAGCACAGCGGTTGTTTCGGGCAACAGGTCGCAACCGGTGCGTCCCGGCACGTTGTACAGGACAACCGGCAACGCGCCGTCGTCGGCCACTGCGCGGAAATGCGCCACCAGGCCGGCCTGGGTCGGACGCACGTAAGGCGGTGTCACCACCAGCGCCGCATCGGCACCCAATGCGGCCACCCACCGGGTCTGCGCAACCGTTTTCGCGGTATTGGCCAAGCCGGTACCGGCAATCACCGGAATCCGCCCGGCGACGGTTTCGACCGCGGCCCGCAACAAGGCTTCGTATTCGTCGTCCTGGAGCGCAGCCGCCTCGCCGGTGGATCCAGCCACGACAATGCCCTGGGTACCGCCGTCGAGCTGCATCAGCAACAGCCGGCGCCAGGCGTCGAGGTCGATCTCGCCGGACGCCGTGAATGGCGTCGCTAGCGCGGTGATGCTGCCGGAAAGTCGCACGTGGGGCGCTCTGGAAGGGACGAGATTGCCGCGCCGATGTTACTTGCGGCGCCGAAGCACGGGCAAGTATGCTGGCTGCAGGCCCTTGGCGCATCTGCCGGGGCCGTTCAGCCCCCTGCCGCGGACATCGCCTTGACCGATATTGATTCCAGCAACCGCGATTCCACCATCCGGCCGTCGCCGAACGAGAACCACCTGCTGATCAACGCCTACACGACGCATCCGCAGTCGCCGTTGCTGGCGGTGACCCGGCGCATCTCCGACAGTGGCTGCAACCTGGTCGATACCCGCCTGTCGACGGTTGGGCGTGATGTTTCGGTCACTGCCCTCGTCACCGGCTCGTGGGATGCCGTGGCCAAGCTTGAGACCATGCTCGGCAAGCTCGAACGCGAGGAAGGCCTGAAACTGGTCTGGTACCGCACCGGGCCCAAGCCCATCCAGTCCAACCTGCTGCCGTACGTGATCGAGGTCGTGGCTGCGGACAAACCCGGCATCCTGTTCCAGCTCGCGGACTTCTTCGACCGCCAGTCGATCACCATCGAAAGCCTGCACTGCTCGCGTTACCGGGCGATGCAGACCGGCGCCGAGATGTTTACCGCACAGGTCACCGTCGGGATTCCGGCGGACATGCACATCGCCGCCCTGCGCGACGATTTCCTTGAGTTCTGCGACCACCTGAACCTCGACGCGATCATGGATCCGATGAAGTTCTGACCATGGTCTCGAACGGGAAGCCGCTGTCAAAACCGGTCTTGTCGCTGCCCTTGGCGATGGCCGGCGGCACCACCACGACCCTCGCTGGGTTCGCCGGCAGCTGGGTGGTCCTGTATTTCTATCCGAAGGATTCGACCCCGGGCTGCACCACCGAGGGGCTCGACTTCAATGCCCTGCTGCCCAAGTTCCGCAAGCTCGGCGCGGATGTCATTGGTGTGTCGCGCGACTCGCTCAAATCCCACCAGAATTTCCGTGCCAAGCAGGGCTTCAAGTTTGAATTGGCCAGCGACAGCGACGAGCGCCTGTGCAAGGCCTTCGACGTGATCAAGCCCAAGAAGCTCTACGGCCGCGAGTACGTCGGCGTGGAGCGCAGCACCTTCCTCATCGATCCCAAGGGCGTGCTCCGCGCGGAATGGCGTGGCGTGAAAATGCCCGGCCACGCCCAGTCCGTGCTCGATGCCCTGGCCGCACACAACCCCGGAACCACCCACGCATGACGAGCAGCAAGCGGATCTACGTCCTCGACACCAACGTGCTGATGCACGACCCGACCGCGATGTTCAAATTCGAGGAACACGATGTCTACCTGCCGATGCAGGTGATGGAGGAACTCGACAACGCCAAGAAAGGCACCTCCGAGGCGAGCCGCAATGCGCGCCAGGTCAGCCGCTTCCTCAACGAGCTGATCCAGGGTGATCCCAACCACGACATCAACGACGGCATTCCGCTGCAGCGTCCGCAGGGCCTGCAATTGCGCGGCGCGCAAAGCAAGGGGCGGTTGCGCTTCCAGACCGGCAACTTTGATTCGGGCAAGCGCTTTGGCGCAGTCATCCCCGACAACCAAATCCTCGGCGCGATCCTCGCCCTCAAGGAAGCCGAGCCCGACGCCGATGTGGTGTTCATCTCCAAGGACATCAACCTGCGGATCAAGGCATCGATCGCAGCCATCAAGAACGAGGATTACGAAAACGATCGGGCGCTGGACGATTTCAGCCTGCTCTACACCGGCGCCACCGCATTGCCCGCCGACTTCTGGCAGCGACACGGCAAGGACCTCAAGTCCTGGACCGACAAGGGCCGCACTTATTATGAGATCGCGCGCATCGCTGGCGCCGACCCCGAGGATGACAGCTGGTATCCCAACCAGTTCCTGTACCTGCCTGGCGACGAGGAAGCCGAGCTCAAGGTGGTCCAGGTCACCGACGACAAGGTCACCCTGCAGATCGTCGACGATTTCCGCCACACCCAACATGCGGTGTGGGGCATCAACGCGCGCAACCGCGAACAGAACTTCGCGCTCAATGCATTGATGGATCCGGAAATCGACTTCGTCACCCTGCTCGGCACCGCCGGCACCGGCAAGACCCTGCTGGCATTGGCCGCTGGACTGGCGCAGACGATGGACGCGCAGCGCTATCGCGAAATCATCATGACCCGGGCCACGGTCAGCGTTGGCGAGGATATCGGTTTCCTGCCGGGCACCGAGGAAGAAAAGATGACGCCGTGGATGGGCGCGCTCACCGACAACCTGGAAGTGCTGACCCACAACCAGGAAGGTGGTAGCTGGGGTCGCGCGGCCACCAACGACCTGTTGGCTTCGCGGATCAAGATCCGCTCGATGAACTTCATGCGCGGGCGCACCTTCCTGTCGCGCTACCTGATCCTGGACGAAGCCCAGAACCTGTCGCCCAAGCAGATGAAGACCCTGATAACCCGCGCCGGCCCCGGCACCAAGATCGTGTGCCTGGGCAATGTCGAACAGATCGACACGCCCTACCTCACCGAAACCACTTCGGGCCTGACTTACGCCGTCGACCGGTTCAAGGACTGGGCACACAGCGCGCACGTCACCCTGCGGCGCGGCGAACGTTCGCGCCTGGCCGACCACGCCTCGGAAGTGCTCTAGCTACGCGACGGCCTCCGCGACGCCGCCGTCGATGCGCTGTTGCTGGACGTGGCGCAGCGCGGCCGCCAGGTCCTTGAAGTAAGACGGGTCATCGCGGCGCACGATCTGCGCACGCACCAGCTTGCGCAATACCCGCAGGCTGGCACCGGTCAGCAGGACCTGGACGTTGCGCTTGCGCAGGTTGTCGATGGTCGATTCGAGCCGCTTCAGGCCGGTGGCGTCCATGAAAGGCACCCGCTCAAGCCGCAGCACTACGTAGCGTGGTGGCTCGCGCGTCCACGACAGCGCGCGTTCCAGTGAATCTACCGAGCCGAAGAAGAACGGCCCGTCGATCCCGTACACCATCATGTCCTTGGGCAGGGCCTCGAGTCCGGCATCGGCCAGCTCCTGGCGCAAGCTAGCGTGGCCATGCTCGACCACGGCAACCGAAGCACTCATCCGCCGCATGAACTGGAACATCGCCAGGATCACGCCGATGTTCACCGCGACCACCAGGTCGGTGAAGATGGTGAGGAAGAACGTGATCAGCAGGATCGCCACGTCCGCGCGCGGCGCGCGCCGCACCATGCGCAGGAAGCGCCGAGCTTCGCTCATGTTCCAGGCCACCACCCACAGGATCGCCGCGAGCGCGCACAACGGTACCTTGCCGGCGTAAGGCGCCAGGAACAGCAGCACCAGCACCAGCAGCATCGCGTGGACCACGCCGGCAATCGGCGACGTCCCGCCGTTACGGATGCTGGTGGCGGTGCGCGCGATTGCGCCGGTCGCGGCAATCCCACCAAACAACGGTGACAGGATATTGGCGACGCCCTGCCCGATCAGTTCCTGGTTGGAATCGTGGCGGGTGCCGGCCATGCCATCGGCGACCACGGCCGACAGCAACGACTCGATCGCACCGAGCATGGCAATGGTGAACGCCGAGGGCAACAGCAGCATCACCTGGTCGAAACTCATCGCCGGCCATTGCAGGCTCGGCAACGAACGCGGGATTGCGCCGAACGTCGACTCGATCGTGGCCACGCCCGGCGGCGCCAGGGCGATGGTGGCGAAGGTGGCCACCAGCATCGCAAGCAACGGCCCCGGTATTCGCGCCAGGCCCGGTATGCGCGAACCCCACAGCGCAAGCACCAGGCTGAGCGCGCCCAACGCGGTGGTCGCCGGGTGCCATTGCGGCAACGACTGCAGCAATTGCCAGGCCTTCGCGTAGAAACGTTCGCCGCCCGCCACCGGCAAGCCAAAGAAGTACTGCCATTGCCCGACCCAGATGATCACCGCGATACCGGCTGTGAAGCCGACGATGACCGGGTCTGGAATGAAACGGATGACCGCGCCCAGCCGCGCCAGCCCCATCAGCACCAGGATGACACCGGCCATCAGCGTGGCCAGCAGCAATCCGGCGACGCCAAACTGCGCGACCACGCCGGCCAGGATTACGATGAAGGCACCAGTGGGCCCTGCAATCTGGATCCGAGAGCCACCCAACAACGCCACCGCGACGCCAGCGATGATCGAGGTGTACAGGCCTTGCTCGGGCTTTACCCCCGACGCAATCGCGAACGCCATGGCCAGTGGCAGCGCAACCACGCCCACGACCAGGCCGGCGACGATGTTCGGCACCCAGTGTTCGCGCTTGAACCAGCCGGCGCGCCAAGCCGCGACCACTGCAATCATTCGCCGTTCCTTCTTCCTGCCAGCTCCGCCGTTATCATAGGTCCATGTCCCGGCCCACGCCGTCCACCGCAGTTTGCGCACTCACCATTGCCGGGTCCGACTCCGGCGGAGGTGCCGGCATCCAGGCCGACCTGAAGACGTTCGCGGCCCATGGCGTGCACGGCCTCAGCGCGATCGCGGCCTTGACCGCGCAACACACCCGCGGCGTCACTGCAGTGCACGTGCCACCGGTCGCGTTCCTGCGCGCCCAGATCGACGCCTGTTTCGACGACTTCCAGATCGGGGCGGTCAAGCTCGGCATGCTGGCAACCGCGGAGGTAATCCATGCCGTCGCCGATGCGCTGGAATTCCATCGGCCACAGATGCTGGTGGTCGATCCGGTGATGGTGGCAACGTCCGGGGCCAAGTTGCTTGACGACGATGCGCTCGAAGCCATGCGGGCCCGGCTGCTGCCGTTGGCGACGATCCTGACCCCGAACATCCCGGAAGCCGAGCTGCTGGTTGGCACCCCGATCACCAACGCCGCAACGGCAGAAGCCGCGCTGGCGAAATTGTGCAGCATGGGGCCGCAAGCCGTGCTGCTCAAAGGCGCGCATCTGGACGAAGGCGAACGGGTCATTGATCGCTACCGCGATGAAAGCGGCGAGACCCGCTTCAGCCACCCCCGCATCGCCATCGAGGGCCACGGCACCGGTTGCACCCTGGCCTCGGCGATCGCCGCCAACCTGTGCCTGGGATTGGCGCGACGCGACGCTTGTGCCGCCGCAGCCGACTACGTCGCAGCAGGACTGCGCAACGGCTATCGGCCTGGGCGCGGCGACGTCGTGGTGCTGGACCACTTCGCGCGCTGGCGCTAAAAGCCAAAGGGCCAGCGAGCGTTAACTCGTTGGCCCTTTGGCTTGCAGTGGTGGTGCGCCCGGAGAGATTCGAACTCCCGACCCCCAAGTTCGTAGCCTGGTGCTCTATCCAGCTGAGCTACGGGCGCAGAAGCGGAATTGTGCGGAACCGAGGCGGGTTCCGTCAATCTTTAAACGGTAAAAAATGGCGGAGACTGAGGGATTCGAACCCTCGATGGAGTTTTTGACCCCATACTCCCTTAGCAGGGGAGCCCCTTCAGCCGCTCGGGCAAGTCTCCGTTACGGCCGGAACATGCGCCGCGAGCGCGGAAGGATACCGGCTCACTCCCCCGACGGCAAATCGCCGTCGGTTTCGCCAGCAGCAGGCTCGTCGCCTCGCTGGATGCGTTGGTAGATCTCCTCGCGATGCACGGCGACGTCCTTGGGCGCGTTGATGCCAATGCGCACCTGGTTGCCCTTAACGCCAAGCACCGTGACCGTGACCGAATCGCCGATCATCAGGGTCTCACCGACGCGGCGGGTCAGAATCAGCATTTGCACTTCTCCATGGGCTGGCTTGATTGCAAGCCACAACCATTTCCGTAAACCAACAAGGATACTACCTATACAATTCCGGCCGCGACCCGGCTGGAAGTCACGGGTCGGGGTTTCCGGTACGGGTTAGTTCATCCTCTGCGCAACCCACTGCGCGACGTCGGCCAAGGCAGCCTCGAGCGCGGGGCCATCATCGCCGCCGCCCTGTGCCAGGTCCGGACGCCCGCCGCCCTTGCCATTGATCCGTGCAGCGACCGTTGCCAACAGGTCGCCGGCCTTGACTTTGCCTGATGCCGCGCCGCTGACGCCCGCAACCAGCGCGGCCTTGCCGTCGCTGGTGCCAGCCAGGATCACGACGGCATCGCCCAGTTGCTGCTTGAGGCGATCGACCGCGTCTCGCAGCGCCTTGCTGTCGAAGTTTTCCAGGCGCGCGGCAAGCACGCGCACCCCGGCGACATCGACGGCCTGCGCCGCCAGATCGGCGGTCGCACCGGAAGCGGTCTTGGCTTTCAGTGCATCCAGTTCGCGCTCGAGTTTTTTCTGCCGATCGAGCAATCCGCGCAGCTTGTCACCAACGTCGCCACTGTTGCCACCGAGCAGGTGCGCGGCTTCCTGCAGGCGCTGCTCCTCAGCGGCCACGTGGTCGAGCGCGCCCTGCCCGCTTACGGCCTCGATGCGGCGGACACCGGCAGAAACCCCACTTTCCGACACGATCTTGAACAGGCCGATGTCGCCCGTACGCGACACGTGGGTGCCGCCGCACAGCTCGGTCGAGGTGTCCCCCATGCGCAGCACGCGCACGCGGTCACCGTACTTCTCGCCGAACAACGCCAACGCACCGAATTCGAGCGCTTCCTGCATGCCCATCTGCCTGGTTTCCGCGGCATGGTTGGCGCGGACCTCGGCGTTGACCCGGCGCTCGACCTCGGCCAGTTCGACCGCCGTCATTGGCTGGAAGTGGGTAAAGTCGA
>JBDSOZ010000050.1:0-5459 GCA_039914555.1 Luteimonas sp. | reverse complement strand
CCTGTGGTTGAACTCGGAGGAACTGCACGCGCTGCTTGCCGCTCAGCAACTGCTGGCGCGTAGCGGCGGCGGATTGTTGTCGAACGCGCTGGCGCCACTGCAACAGCGGATCGAGAAGCTGCTCGATGAGCACTCGCACGCCCGTGACGGCGTCAGCAAGCGCTGGCCGGTCGAGCGGGTGCGGGTGATCCCGCATCGCACCCGCAACATGGATGAGGCGGCGTTCCGGATCGTGTGTTCGGCGGTGCTGGAGCGCAAGCAGGTGGCATTCGAATACCGGGCGCGCTCCACGGGTGAGAAGACCAGGCGCACGATGTCGCCACAGCGCATCACCCATTATCGGGATAACTGGTACCTGGACGCCTGGGACAACGAGCGCGAGGCCTTGCGCAGCTTTTCGGTCGATCGCATCAGCGGCGCCCGGATGCTCGAGACCGATGCGCGCGACGTTGACGAAACAACGCTCAACGATCACCTGTCGGGCAGCTACGGTATTTTCTCCGGCTCGCCCAAGGGTTGGGCCACGATCGTGTTCAACGAACGTGCCGCGCGCTGGGTCGCCGACGAGCAGTGGCATTCGCAGCAGCAGGGTCGTTTCCTGGCCGACGGCCGCTATGAACTCAAGCTGCCCTTCAGCTCGTCGCGCGAGTTGTTGATGGACGTGCTGCATTACGGCAGCGACGCCGAGATCGTCGACCCGCCGTCGCTGCGTGAGCAGGTGCGCTCACTGCTGCAGCTGGCGTTGGGCAACTACGAGCGCTAGCGCGCTGCAGCCATGGTTACGGATGCCACTGAACACGCGCCCATGATCCGCCGTGGCGAAAAGGTCGCGCTGGTGCTGGGTGCCGGTGGCGCCCGTGGCTTCGCCCAGATCGGTGTGATCGAGGCGCTGGAAGCACGTGGACTGGACATCGTTGCCGTGTCCGGATCTTCCAGCGGCGCCCTGGTTGGAGGCATCTATGCGGCCGGCAAACTGGCCGACTTCCGCGATCACCTGTTGCGGATGGAGCGCAGTCATTTCCTGCGATTGCTGGATCCGGGCCTGCCCCACGCCGGCGGCCTGCTTCGCGGTGAACGCCTGGTGGATGCCATGCGCGAAGTGGTGGGCGACCCGAAGATCGAATCATTGCCAATCCTGTTTACCGCGGTCGCCGTCGACCTGCAGCGCCAACGCGTGGTGTGGCTGCGTAGCGGGCCGTTGTGGGACGCGTTACGGGCTTCGTTCGCAATCCCCGGGTTGTTCACCCCGCACGAAGTCGACGGCCGCTTCCTGGTCGATGGTGGCCTGCTGGCGCCACTGCCCATTACCGCAACCCGCTTGTCGGGAGCGCACCGGTTGGTGGCAGTCGATATGCACAGTTGGCCGAAGCGCTTGCCGGGTAAGCCGGCAACCACGCCTGAAGTGACGCCCGTGGACAACGACGACGACGGCTGGCTTGAGCGCGTTGGTGATTGGGTGGGCGGCCACCTCGGCAGTCACATGGGTGGCCATCACGCCGACGCAGCCGCAGGCGGGATGGGACTGGTTGATTTGATGTCGCGATCACTGGACACGATGCAGGCCCAGATTGCGCGCATGGAGTTGGCGCTGGATCCACCGGAACTGGTCATCCGGATCCCGCGCGATGCCTGCCAGTTCTATGAATTCTGGCGCGCGCGCGAACTGATCGAGATTGGTCGCGCCGAAGCCGAAAAAGCCCTGGACGCCGCCGGGTACTGACGGCTGCGGCGGGCCTGCGGCTTGCGCCGCCGCCGCAGGCCGGCGTCGATCGATGCTTCGGACTGCAGCAATCCGGCAAGCCGCCGCGGCAGGCGGAAGCCGTGCAGCGCCCACAAGCTCGACAACGGCATTGCCAGCAACCACAGCGGCATCGCACCCAACCATTGGCTGTGGCCGCGCGCGGCCGGTAGCGCCAGCACCAGCCCGGCGCCAACGAGGGCGATCCGGCGCATGACCATCACCAGGCGCGGATCGGGAAGGCGGTTGTCGCGGTTGGGACGTCGGGCCATGTCGGGTCTCCTGGATGGGTTGACCGCAAGCTTGCAAGGCCCCTTTCTCACGGGCTGCGAATCAGGCGCCAATGGTAGATTGACCGCCTGATTCCAATGCCGGAGCTGCCATGACCATGACGTCGCCAAACCGCCGCGCCTTGATTGCCGCCGGATTGATCTTCGCGATTGCCCCGGCGTTCGCCGCCGACCAGAAGGAGACCACCGTGGCCGAACCTCAGGTCCAGAGCGCTGCCGATCCCTACCTGTGGCTGGAGGACGTCACCGGCGACAAGGCCCTGGCGTGGGCCAGGCTGCAGAACGCGCGCACCGATGCCGAGCTTGGGTCGGATCCGACGTTCGCCAAACTCAAGACCGAGATCCTCGCGATCATGGATTCGGACGCCAAGATCCCGGGCGTCGACAAGATTGGCGACTACTACTACAACTTCTGGAAGGACGCCCACCACGAGCGCGGCCTGTGGCGTCGGACCACGCTGGACGAATACCGCAAGCCCAAGCCGCAGTGGGAAACCGTGATCGACCTTGATGCACTGAACCAGGCCGAGGGCGAGAACTGGGTCTGGCATGGCGCCGACTGCTTCAAGCCCGAGTACCGGCGTTGCCTGGTCGCGTTGTCGCGAGGCGGCGCCGATGCCGACGTCACCCGCGAGTTCGACCTGGACAGCAAGCAGTGGGTCAAGGACGGATTCTTCCGCCCCGAGTCCAAGGGCGGATTGGGCTGGATCGACAATGACACCGTCTACGTCTATACCGACTTCGGCGCCGATGCGAACGGCGTTTCGTCGATGACCAAGTCCGGCTATCCGCGCATCGTCAAGCAGTGGAAGCGGGGTACCCCGCTGGACGCGGCAACCGTCGTTTACGCCGGCAAGCCCGATGACATGTACATCGCTGGTTACCACGACAACACCCCGGGCTTCGAGCGCGATTTCATCAGTCGTACGCTGGCGTTCTACAACGACGAACTTTACCTGCGGGGCAAGGATGGCACCCTCGCCAGGATCGACGCGCCGAACTCGGCCAACAAGTCGATCCATCGAAACTGGCTGACGTTGCAGCTGCGCGATCCATGGACGGTCGGTGGCTCGACCTATGCTTCGGGCGCCCTGCTGGTGATCGATTGCGATGACTTCATGGCGGGCAAGCGCGATTTCACCGTGTTGTTCCAACCCACTGACACGACGTCGCTGGAAAGCTACACCTGGACCAGGTCGTACCTGGTATTGAACGTGCTCGACAACGTCAAGAACCGCTTGTCGACGTGGAAGTACCCAAGCCTGCCTGGAATGGAAGCGGGCTGGGTGCGCGGTGGATTCAGCGGCGCACCGACCATCGGTACCCTCGGGGTGGCGGCGGTCGATGACGACAGCAGTGATGCCGTGTGGCTGACGGCCACCGATTACCTGACCCCAACGACGTTGTCGCTGGCCGAGATTGGCAAGGCACCCGAGCCACTCAAGTCGATGCCGGCATTCTTCGATGCGTCCAGGGACGTGCTCGAGCAACATTTCGCCACCAGCGCCGACGGCACCAGGATCCCGTTCTTCATCGTCCATCCCAAGGGACTGGCCCACGACGGCACCGCGCCGACCTTGCTGTATGGCTACGGCGGCTTCGAAATCTCGCTGACGCCTGCGTATTCGGGCATCGTCGGCAAGGGCTGGCTGGAGCAGGGTGGCGTGTACGTGGTCGCCAACATCCGTGGCGGCGGCGAGTACGGTCCGCGCTGGCACCAGGCCGCGCTCAAGCAGAACCGGCACAAGGCGTACGAGGACTTTGCGGCGGTGGCCAGGGAGCTGGTCGCGCACGGCATCACCTCGCGCGAACACCTGGGGATCATGGGCGGCAGCAATGGCGGCTTGCTGGTCGGCAACATGCTCACCCAATATCCGGAATTGTTCGGCGCGGTCGTGGTGCAGGTGCCGTTGCTGGACATGAAGCGCTACAGCCACCTGCTCGCGGGGGCTTCGTGGATGGCCGAGTACGGCGATCCCGACACCAGCGACTGGGATTACATCAAGACGTTCTCGCCATACCAGCTGTTTGATCCGGCCCGCGACTATCCGCCGACATTCATCTGGACCACCACCCGCGACGACCGGGTGCATCCGGGCCATGCCCGCAAGATGGCGGCGAAGATGCTCGCAGCCGACAAGGACGTGCGCTATTACGAAAATACCGAAGGCGGGCACGGCGCCGGCGCCACCAACGCGCAACAGGCGCATGTGTGGGCGCTGACCTATCAGTTCCTGTGGAAAGAGCTGGGCAACCGCTGATGCTGGAGTCCGTTGACGACGCCGCGACGCCACCGGACGTCGCGCGCAAGCCGCATGTCGTGACCACGCCGTTTGGCGCGAGTCGCAACGACGAGTACTACTGGCTGCGCGACGACAGTCGCAAGGCGCCTGGGATGCTGGCTTATCTCGAGGCCGAGAACGCCTACGCCGACACAGTGATGGCGCCGCTGCAGCCGCTGCAGCAGCGCTTGTATGAGGAAATCATCGGCCGTATCAAGCAGGACGACAGCTCGGTGCCTTACCGCGAGCGTGGCTGGTGGTACTACAGTCGCTTTGAAACCGGCCAGGACTATCCCATCCACGCCCGGCGCGCGGACTCCGGGACTGACAGCGACGGCGATGGCCGCTACCACGACACTGCCCCGGAACAGGTCCTGCTTGACGTCAATGCGATGGCGGCCGGCAAGGATTACTTCAGCGTCGGCGACCATCAAGTCAGCCCGGACAATACGCTCCTGGCCTGGGCCGAAGACGCTGTCGGCCGTCGCCAGTACACGATCCGCTTTCGCAACCTGGTCACTGGCGAGGTGTATGCCGACGCTATCCCCGGGGTGTCGGCGAATGTGGTCTGGGCCGATGACAATCGCACGCTGTTCTACGTCGAGAACGATCCCGAGACGCTCCTGACCGTGCGCGTGCGCAAGCACGTGCTGGGCACCCCGGTTGCCACCGACCCGCTGGTGTACGAGGAACGCGATGATAGTTTCTACATGGGCATCGATCGCAGCCGCGACGATCGTTTCATCTGCATTGGTGTCGAGAGCACGGTGTCCAGCGAAGTGCGTTACGCGCCTGCGGCCGACCCGCAAGCATTCACGGTGCTGGCGCCGCGCGCGCGCGATGTCGAGTACCAGGCCGACCACCTTGGCGGTTGCTGGGTCATCCGTACCAACGACAAGGGCGCCAGCAATTTCAAGTTGGTCACTGCCCCGACCGATGCGACCTCGCGCAGGCAATGGAGCGACTGCCTCGCGCACAACGACGAGGTGTTCATCGAAGACTACGAATTGTTCGACGGCTTTATCGCGGTGGCCGAGCGCTCGGGTGGGCTGGAGCGCATCCGCCTGTTGCGGACCGACGGAAACCAGCCGGAAACCGTCGGCGAGTACGTCAAGGCTGATGAGACCGCCTATTCAATGGGGCTGGACG
>JBDSOZ010000019.1:0-5066 GCA_039914555.1 Luteimonas sp. | reverse complement strand
CTGAGTTACAACGGCCGCCCGGTGACCTCATGCAAGGTCAGTTGGCAGAACGAGATCCGCCTGCGTTTCGCCATCAAGGGCGTGCAAGGCGGGCAACTGCGCGACATGTGCCGGCAGGTCGGCCTGGGCGTCGTTGCAATCCGGCGTATTCGCATCGGCAAGGTGCCGTTGGCGAAGATGCCGGTTGGCGCGTGGCGCTACCTGCCGGTCGGCGAGCGTTTCTGAGCCAGGCGCCCGCTCACTGGGCCAGCAGGCGCGCCACATCCCGATCCTTCTGCTCCCATAACCCGTTCATCCATTGCTGGAAGCGGACACGGAAGGCGCGATCGTTCTGGTAGTCACCGTGCAACAGTTCCACAGGGATCGGACGCTGGGACACGTGTACGCGGATCTCGGGAACCCGATTCGTGGCCAGATCCATCATTGAAGGCCGCCCACCCGGATAGGCAATGGTCACATCGAGCATCGCGTGCAGGCCCTCGCCCATCGCATCCAGCACGAACGCGACGCCGCCTGCCTTGGGTTTGAGCAGGTGCTGGTAGGGGCTGCCCTGCCTGGCGTGCTTGGCCGGCGTGAAGCGCGTGCCTTCGACGAAGTTCATGACCGCCACCGGGATCTCGCGGAACTTCTCGCAGGCGCGGCGCGTGGCTTCGATATCGCGGCCGGCCAACTCGGGCCGGCGCGCGATCTGCCTGGCTGTGTGCCGCCCCATGAATGGAAAGTCGAGCGCCCACCACGCCAACCCCAGTAGCGGTACCCAGATCAGCTGCCGCTTCAGGAAAAAACGCAGCAGTGGAATGCGGCGGTTGAGGACCTTCTGCAACACCACGATATCCACCCAGCTCTGGTGGTTGGCCAGCACCAGGTAGTGACCATGCCGATCCAGTGCGACATCTTCTTGCACATCGATGTGGGTGTGGAAAAAGCGGTCGACAATCCAGCTGTTGACCGCGATCCAGCTTTCCGCCAACCCGGTAAGGACCGGATTGAACGTCTTTCGCAACCGCGCAATCGGCAACAACGCCTTGACCATTGCGACTACCAGCAATGGCACGACATGCAACACCGTGCTCGCCGCAGCCAACAGGAACACCGGGGTCACGCGCAAGGCGCGCAGGGTACTGACGGCAATACTCATTGCGACGCGTGCTGCCGGTTCCAGATTTCCAGCAGTCGGCGGGTGATCGCGAATGTCACCGGCCCCAGGATCAGGCCCGCCGAACCAAACACGATCAAGCCGCCCACGATCGAAACGAAGGCCATCAAGGTGTGCATCTTCAGGCGCCGTCCCACGAGCATCGGGTACAGCACGTTGTCGATGCCACCGACCACGATCGATCCCCACAACGTCAGGATCAAGGCTTTGCCGCCGCTACCATCGAGCAGCAAGAACAGTGCCGCCGGGATCCAGACGATGAAAGCGCCCAGCACCGGCACCACGGCGAGCAGACCCATCACCACGCCCCACAACAGTGGCGCAGGCAACCCAAGCCACCAGAACATCAATCCACCGAGCGTGCCCTGCACCATTGCCACGATCAGGGTGCCGTACACGGTGGCGTGCACGGTGTCGTCGATGTCGCTGAACATGCGTGCGGTGTCCGGCCTGGACAGCGGCGACAGCGCTTCGATCGACGCCAGGATGGCACGGCGATCGCGCAGGAAGTAGAACATCAGGTACAAGGTCAGGATCATGCCGATGACCTGCAACATCGATTCGCGCGCCAGCGAGCCGACCGCGCTGGTCAACCAGGAGGTGACCGCATTGACCGTGTCGGGCAAGTCGAACTGACGCTCGATCCAATTCGCCGCAGGGACCAGCATCGGGTAGGACTTCAGGTCCTGGCGCCAGACCCCGGAATCAACCGCGGCCGCGATGGTGTCCGCCCCGCCGGAGGCTTCAGCGATCATCCGGTCGCCAATCAGCATCGCCGGAAACACCACCACCAAACCCGCGAGCAGCACCAACACCCCGGCGGCCAGCCCGCGTGATCGCAGCTTTCCTTCCAGCCAACGCTGGACCGGCACCAGCAACAAGGCCAGCGCCAGTGCCCAGGCCAATGCAGGCACGAACGGCACCGCCATCCGGTAACACAGGTAGAAGCCGGCGACCGTCAGCGCCATCAACACCAATGCGCGGACCTGGCGACGCGAGCCCCAGTCGTTGGGGTCTTCGACAGTTGCCTCGATGGATTCGGGATCACTCATGCCTGGCCACCACCACGCACACGCAGCGTCAACCCCTTCAGGAAATTACGCAGCATCTGGTCCCCACACGCACGGAAGTTCTTGTGTCCGGGTTGGCGGAACAACGCCGACAACTCCGGCTTGGACACCGGGAAGCCCGCCTCTACGAATACCTGGTGCATGTCCACGTCCTTGAGCTCGAACGCCACCCGCAGTTTCTTCAACACCAGGTTGTTGCTGATGCGCTTTTCCACCGCCCGCGACGGCACGCTGTCGTCCCTGCCGCGCAAGTGCATGATCAGGCCGTCGAGCACATGCGCCAGCGCGCCGTCGCTGCAAGGCGCATAACCTGGCTGGTCTTCCTTGAGCAGGAACGCACGCACCTCGTCCTTGTCCAGGACCAAAGCCGGATCGGCCAGGTGGGCAATCTCGACGACCTTGTTGTCGCTCAGGTCGAGCATGTAACGGATGCTGCGCAGGACGTCGTTATTGATCATGGGTCCAGCTGGGGCGACAGGAAGGCCGCCAGTCTATCGCGGCGGCCCAAACGCCCCACGATTTTATGAGAAAGTCGCACCCATGCGAACTTTCGTACTCCGGGCGCGGGCAGCTCCCACCGACAGCCACCAGCTGCTGGCGTCCATCGGCCAGGAAGCGCACCCCGAAATCATGGCGCATGCGCTGATGAACGCGGTGTTCGTGGCGCAATCGCACCGCGCCGACGTCACCATGTACCTGGTACTGGAAAGCACCGCGGACTTCTCGCGGACGATCCGGTTCCAGGCCAACGCCATGCACGCCATTGGCGGATTTGACGAACGTGCCCTGCTCGGCAAGGTCGCCCACGCCCTGGATGCGTCCCGCGGCATGGCAAAGGACGAGACCCGGCCTGTGGAGTCAGGCGTGACGGTACAGACGACGAGCTTCGAGCGATTGGTGCAGGTGCTGGCCGACGATCACCAATTGTTCGTGATGGACCGCAAGGGCACGCCGATTCGTGAACAGGTGTTCGAAGGCAACCCGTGCTTCCTGCTGACCGACCATATCCCGATGCCGAAGAAGACCTTCAACAGCCTCGATCGACTTGGCGCCAAAAAAATCACCCTGGGATCGAAGATGCTGTTTGCATCCCAATGCATCGTCTTGATCCACCACGAACTGGACCAGCGCTAGCCGGTTATCACCTGGATTGTCATCATTACGCTGCGTTCATCGGTGCCATGCACAATGCACCCTCATCAATCTCAAAGCAGGCCATGAATATGTCGATGAGCAGCCCCCGCACACTCGCACTCGCCGTCTGCCTGGCATTATCGGCCGCCGCTGGTGGCGCCCAGGCCCAGACCGTTGGTTACAACATCCGCACCGGCGACATCTGGGTCGACAACCGCCTGGGAGAGATCAATGATTACGGCAACCGCTACCGTGACCCGTTCATCAACGAGCTCAGCAACAACTACGGCGCGCCCCGGCAGTACATCAACGAACTGCTGACGGTACGTCATTGGGCACCCGCCGACGTCTACTACGCGTGCGCGATCGCCCATTCCCTGAATCGTCCGTGCAGTGAGATCGTGTCCGAGTACGACCGGAATCCGGGCCAGGGCTGGGGCGTGATGGCCAAGCGCCTGGGGATCAAGCCAGGGTCCAAGGCTTTCCACGACTTCAAGCGCGGCACCGTTTCCACTTACGATCGCTGGGGATATCCGGTGGTGATGGACCGCGACGTGCACGTGGACTGGTCCAAGCACGGGCCTGGGCACGGCAAAAGCAAAGGCGATACCGACGGTAAAAGCCACGCCAAAAGCCATGCCAAAAGCCATGCCAAAAGCGTGGGCAAAAGCCACGGTAAAAGCCACGGTGAGAGCAAGGGCAAAAACAAACACGAGCACAAGAACAAATAACGGTTCTTTACCTGGCACACCCATTGCGTTGCTCGCCGCCAACCGTCAGTGACGCCGCAATCGGATAACGGGTGTCCGACATGCCGTCGGAACAATCCGATTGCGGACGGGTACGCAGGACGAATGGCTTGCCATCCAGCGCACCCGACCAGGTACCGTTGGAGGCAGTGCCCGAAAATTTGGTCCACACGCGCGTCCCGGCCTGATTTTCGGGATGCGAATACGTCACGCAACGGCCCTCGACCTGGGCACCCCAGAACGGCTCGGTGGCAACCACGCGCAGCGTGTTGGCAGGGATCGCACGTCCGTCCTGGGTCAGGCATGGGCTGACCGCGACCGGAGCGACCGCAACGCGCGGCCTGCAGGCGGCGGCAAACGCATCCACCAATTCCGGCGGTGGGGTCGAATGCGGACCGCTGACCTGGGCCCCGTAACTGGCGACCACGCGCCCCGACAGCAGCATGACCAGGTTGGTTGGCACCGGCCCTACGGCAGTGACGCCGCCGCGCGATGGATCGCCGGACGGATCGGCGATGAGCGCCTCGGCAGCGCCGCCCTGCCCGAACGACAGCCGCTCTTCGCTGCCGATCGGATCGAAGCCGGGCACGTTGAGCTGCAACGTGCCTGTTCCGGCCGGACAGAAGAACCGCAGCTCGCTATCACCCGGCTTGCCGCCGAAGATCAAGGCAGTGCCGTCGCCACTGGCTTGTACTTCCCACTGCTGTGCCGCGGCGGCAGCTGCATGGCCCACCTCGCGCGGGACCGGCGCGACCGGGGCCACTGCAGCAACCGGCGGGCGCTCGGTCTTTCCGCAGCCGGCCAGCAGCAGCGCGGCGATTAGCAAGAGGCGCATGGCTGGCTAGCGCCCGCCCATGCGTTCAACCGTGACGCGTTCCGCCAGCCATTGGTTGTTGCCCACTTGTCGGGCCTGGATCCGCACAACGTCGCCGCGCTGCAGGTTTTCCGGGCGGTAAC
>JBDSOZ010000189.1:0-6654 GCA_039914555.1 Luteimonas sp. | reverse complement strand
TGGCCGGCGGGATCGACGAGTTCGTGATCCACCAGGTCAGCAAGGTGCACACCGCCGCCTTCACCAAGGCAATGGGCATCGACCCGAAGAAGGTACTGACCATCTTCGGTGAGCACGGCAACATCGGTCCGGCCTCGGTGCCGATCGTGTTGAGCAAGTTGCGCGAGATGGGCCGCCTGAAGAAGGGCAACCGGATCGCATTGCTCGGCATTGGTTCCGGCCTGAACTGCTCGATGGCAGAAGTGGTCTGGTAGCACGACTGGTATCTGCAAAGAAATTTTCGTTTCCTGAACAATTGTGGCAATTCAGGAAAAAAAATGATAATAATCTTTCCTTAAATTGGCCCTAAGCCGCCGTAAGGGAAGATCGATGGCCATCCGAACCACGGGCCGCTATAGCCCCGGCTCCCTCGCGGGGAGTCGCTACCAAGCTTTCGTGCCCGATCCGTTGCCACCGGCCCCGCCCCTGGATTTCTCCGTCGCCGACCTGGTCGCTCGCAAAGAGCGCGCGGACCAGGCCCTGGGTCGCCTCGACGGCATCACCCTGATGCTGCCCGACCCGGAACTGTTCCTCTATCAATACGTCCGCAAGGAAGCGTTGCTGTCCTCGCAGATCGAAGGCACGCAGTCGTCGCTGTCGGACTTGCTGTTGTTCGAGCTCGACGAGGCGCCAGGCGTACCGCTCGACGACGTGGAGGAAGTCTCCAACTACGTTGCCGCGCTCAACCACGGCCTCAAGCGCCTGCGCGAGGATGATTTTCCGCTGTCCCTGCGCCTGGTCCGCGAGATGCACGCCTTGCTGCTGCGCGGTGGACGCGGCGCCGGCAAGCAGGCAGGAGAGTTCCGCACGGGGCAGGTGTGGATCGGCGGCGCGACCCCGGCGCTCGCGCACTTCGTGCCACCACCTCCGGAGGCATTACCGCAGGCACTCGTCGACCTCGAGCGTTTCCTGCATGCGCCATCCGCGCAGATGCCGCCTTTGGTCAAGGCCGCGCTGGCGCATGTGCAGTTCGAGACCATCCACCCGTTCAGCGACGGCAACGGCCGCCTAGGGCGCCTCCTGATCGCGCTGATCCTGTGCAACGAAGGCGTGCTTCGCGAACCCAGCTTGTACCTCAGCCTGTACTTCAAGCGCCGCCGCGCCGACTACTACGACATGCTCAACGGCGTGCGCACGCGCGGCGATTGGGAAGGTTGGCTGGGTTTCTTCCTTGATGGTGTGGCCGAGACCGCCACCCAGGCCGTCGACACCGCACAGCGCCTGCTGGCGCTACTCACGCGTGACCGCGCGCGCATCACCGAACTTGGCACGCGCGCCGGCAACGTCGGCCTGGTATTCGAGCAGTTCGCCCGCCGTGTCCTGCTCGGCGTGCCGCAAGTGCGGCCGCACCTGGCGCTCAGTCCCCCGACGATCCGTGCGGCCATCCGCACGCTGGAAGCAATGGAAATCGTCAACGAACTCACTGGCCAGCGCCGGCACAGGGTGTTTTCCTATAGCGCCTATCTCGACATCCTGAGCGAAGGCGCGCAGCCGCTATGAGGCCACGGCCCATGTCCACACGATTGTTGGGCTTTCCCGACTATCCCTTCACCCCGCAGCGCTGCGAAGTGCGGCCCGGGATCGAGATGTCGTTTCTTGACGAGGGTCCGCGCGATGCGGAGGTTGTCGTCATGCTGCACGGCAATCCGTCGTGGAGCTTTTACTGGCGGCATCTGGTGCTGGAACTGCGCGATCCGGCTGCTGGAAAGGCCTACCGCTGCATCGTCCCAGACCACATCGGCATGGGCCTCTCGGACAAACCCGATGACGCGCCCGACGCGATGCCGCGTTACGACTACACCCTGCAGTCGCGGGTCGATGACCTCGACACCTTGCTCGACACGCTCGGCATTACCGGTCCGGTGACGCTGGTGGTGCACGACTGGGGTGGCATGGTGGGCTTTGGCTGGGCGCTGTCGCACATGGCGCAGGTGAAGCGCCTGGTGATCCTCAACACCGCCGCATTCCCGCTGCCACGCGCAAAGCCGATGCCGTGGCAACTATCAATGGGGCGCGATTCTCGCCTGGGTGGTTGGCTGATCCGGCGCTTCAACCTGTTTGCGCGCGGTGCCGCCTGGCTGGGCACCGAGCGCCGCTTGCCCGCCGCGGTGCGACGCGCCTACATCGCCCCTTACGCCGGTTGGCGCAATGCCATCAGTACCCTGCGTTTCATGCAGGACATCCCGCTGCAGGAAAGCGATCGCGCCTGGCCGCTGGTGGCCGAAGCCGGCCGACGCCTGCACGAATTCGCCGACCGGCCGACCTTCATCGGTTGGGGCCTGCGCGACTTCGTGTTCGACCGCAATTTCCTCGAGGGGTTTCGCCGCGCATTGCCACAGGCGCAGGTGCATGCGTTCGAGGATGCCGGCCATTACGTCCTCGAGGATCGCCACGAGGCGCTGGTGCCGGGGATCCGCGCCTTCCTCGATGCCAATCCGCTGCAGTAAGGCGACAATGAGCGCATGAGCGAGGTCTGCAACATTGCCGCGGCACTGCCGCGACTGGCGCGCGAGCATCCCGGACAGGTGGCGATGCGCTGTCCGGGGCGCGATGGCGGTTATCGCCAGCAACTGACGTATGCACAACTGGATTCCCGCAGCGACGCGATTGCCGCCGGACTCGCGCGACGCGGCATCGTCCGCGGCACCCGCACCGTGGTGATGGTGCGGCCAACGCCGGAATTCTTCCTGCTGATGTTTGCATTGTTCAAATCCGGTGCGGTGCCGGTGCTGGTCGATCCGGGTATCGACCGGCGCGCGCTGAAGCAATGCCTGGACGAAGCGCAAGCCGAGGCCTTCATCGGCATTCCGCTGGCGATGCTTGCCAAGTCGTTGCTGGGTTGGGCGAGGTCGGCGACGGTGCGCATCACCACCGGCGCGCATGCGCTGTTGGCCGATGCAACGTTGGCAGCGATTGAGCGCAGCGGTTCTGGCGCCGGCCCGCAGTTGGCCGACACCCAAGCCGACGACATTGCCGCGATCCTGTTTACATCAGGTTCGACCGGCGTGCCCAAGGGCGTCGTCTACCGACATCGGCACTTCGTCGCCCAGGTTTCGATGTTGCGCGACGCCTTCGGGATCGTGCCGGGCGGGATCGACCTGCCGACGTTCCCGCCGTTTGCGTTGTTCGATCCGGCGCTGGGCCTGACGTCGATCATTCCCGACATGGACCCGACCCGGCCAGCGCAAGCGGACCCGCGCAAGCTGCTGGCGGCGATCGAGCGTTTCGGCGTGACCCAGTTGTTTGGTTCACCTGCGTTGATCCAGGTGTTGGCAACCCATGGCGTGCCATTGCCGGGCGTCCGTCGGGTCACGTCTGCAGGCGCGCCGGTGCCAGCAGGCGTGGTGGCGCGGATGCTCGAACTGTTGCCGACGGACGCGCAGTTCTGGACACCGTACGGCGCCACCGAATGCCTGCCGGTGGCGGTGATCGAAGGCCGCGAACTCGAGGCCACGCGCAGCGCGACCGAAGCGGGCGCCGGCACCTGCGTGGGCCGCCCCGTAGCGCCCAACGAAGTGCGGATCATCGCGATCGACGACGGCATCGTCGCGCATTGGCCACAGGCACGGGTGTTGTTGGCGGACGAGGTTGGCGAGATTACGGTCGCCGGCCCCAGCGTCACCGATGGGTATTTCAATCGTGATGCAGCGACCGCATTGGCCAAGATCCACGAGCGCCTGCCCGACGGCAGCGGGCGTGTGGTCCATCGCATGGGCGACCTTGGCTATTTCGACAGCGCAGGTCGCCTCTGGTTCTGCGGGCGCAAATCGCAACGCGTCGGCAACCTGCTGACCGAACAGGTCGAACCTGTCTTTAATAACCACCCCGCCGTTCGCCGCAGCGCCCTGGTGGGTATCGGCGTGGGTGGCGCCCCGCGTCCGGTCCTGTGCGTTGAACTGTTGCAACGACGGAAGTTGCGATCCGACCGCCAGCGCATCCAGCAAGAGTTGCTTGCCATCGCCGCGCAACATCCGCGACTCGCGGCGATCGACAGCGTCCTGTTCCATCCCGGATTTCCGGTCGACATCCGCCACAACGCCAAGATCGGCCGTGAGCAGCTTGCGGCGTGGGCGGCAAGCCGGGTGCGCGGATGAAAATCCTGGTAACCGGTGGCGGTGGTTTCCTCGGCCAGGCGCTGTGCCGCGGCCTGGTCCAACGCGGCCACGACGTCACCAGTTTCAATCGGGGTCGCTATCGGCCACTTGACGATTTGGGTGTACGCCAACTGCAAGGCGACCTCGCGGACGCTGACGCGGTGCGCATCGCTGCGCAAGGCTGCGACGCGATTTTCCACAACGCGGCCAAGGCGGGGGCCTGGGGCAGTTACGACAGCTACCATCGCGCCAATGTCGTTGGCACCGACAATGTCATCGCTGCCTGCCACGCGCACCGCATCGGGCAGCTCGTCTACACCTCCACGCCCAGCGTCACCCATCGTGCCACCCATCCGGTGGCTGGCGGCACTGCGGACACGGTCCCGTATGGCGAGCACCTCAAAGCGCCTTATGCCGCGACCAAGTTGCTGGCGGAAAAAGCAGTGCTGGCTGCCAATGGCGCAAGCCTCGCCACCGTCGCGCTGCGCCCGCGGCTGATCTGGGGCCCGGGCGACCAGCAACTGCTGCCGCGCCTGGTCGAACGCGCGCGCGCCGGGCGCCTGCGCCTGGTCGGCGGCGGCGACAACCTGGTCGATACCACTTACGTCGACAACGCGGCGCAGGCGCATTTCGATGCCTTCGCGCAGTTGGCGCCGGGTGCCGCGTGTGCCGGCCGGGCCTATTTCATCAGCAATGGTGAACCCAAGCCGATGTGCGAAATCGTCAACGCCTTGCTGGCCGCGGTGGGTGCGCCCCAGGTGACGAAGTCGCTGCCTTTCGGCGCGGCCTATGCCATTGGCGCAGCGTGTGAAGCCGCGTGGACGCTGCTGCCGCTGCGTGGCGAGCCGCCACTGACCCGATTCCTGGCCGAACAACTGGCCACCACCCACTGGTACGACATGGGGCCGGCGCGGCGTGACTTCGGCTACAGGCCCGCGGTGACCATCGCCGAAGGTCTGGAACGGCTTTCGCCACTCCCTCCTACAATGCCGGGATGAACAGCCCTGCGTTCAACTGGAAAGTCCCTGCCGGCCGCGCCCTCGAGGCCGCGCTCAATCGCGCGCTTGCGTTGGATCCGGAGATCCGCGAAGCGCTGGTGCCGCTGCAAGGTCGCAGCGTCGAACTCACGGTCGAGTCGCCGCCGTTGGCACTGCGCTTGAACGTGCAAGGTGAACGCCTCGAGGTCGGTCCCGTGGATCCGGCCAACGAACCTGATCTGGGCGTGCGTGCCACCCTCGGTGGACTGCTGGCGCAGCTGCCAATGTTCCGGCGCAACGATGCAACACCTGTCGGGCGCATGCGCGTGTCCGGCGACGCCGAACTCGCGCGACGCTTGCAGCGATTGGCCGAACGCTTCGATCCCGACTGGCAGCAACCGTTGGTCGCGGTGTTTGGTGAGGTCATCGGCGTGCAGGTCGCCAACACGGTCGCAGCGGGCCTGCGCCATGCGCGCGGGGCGGGGATCGAGTTTGCGCATACCGCCGCAGAATTCGTCACCGAGGAATCGCGCGACGTGGTGGGGCGGGCCGAACTGGACGCGTTCCATGACGACGTCGACACCCTGCGTGATGATGGCTCGCGACTGGCCGCACGCGTTGCACGGCTGCGCGACGCCTTGGGTGCGCGCAACGGAGCGGCGCGATGAGGTCTGGCCTGCGAGCGCTACGGATCGGCCGGGTGCTGTTGCGCTACCGGCTTGACGACTTGTTGTCAGGCACGCCGGCGGAGCGCTGGCTGAAACTGATGCGTCCGTTCGTACCGCGCGCATCGCCCGAGTTCGCGGCGCTGGCGCGCGGCGCGCGCCTGCGCCTGGCGCTGCAGGAATTGGGGCCGATTTTCGTCAAGTTCGGGCAGATCCTGTCGACCCGGCGTGACCTGGTGCCGCCCGACATCGCCGATGAGTTGAGCTTGCTGCAGGACCGGGTGGCGCCATTTGACGGCCAGGCCGCACGCGCGATTGTCGAGCACGCGCTGGCGCAACCGGTGGCGCTGGCCTTTGCCAGCTTCGACACCACCCCGCTGGCGTCGGCCTCGATCGCGCAGGTGCACGCTGCGACCTTGCCAGCGCGTGACGGCCTGCCGCCGCGCGACGTGGTGGTGAAGGTGTTGCGGCCCGGTGTCGAGGTGCAGGTTGCGCAGGATATCGGCCTGCTCAAGCACATAGCCGCACTGGTGGATCGCACCCATCCGGCGGCCGACAAGATCCGCACACGCGAAATCGTGGCCGAGATCGAGTCCACACTTGCCGCCGAACTCGACCTGCAACGCGAAGGGGCCAACGCCAGCGTGTTGCGCAGGAACTGGCTCGGCTCGGCTGACCTGTACGTGCCCGAGCCGATCTGGAGCCACACCGCCGACCGGGTGCTGACACTGGAGCGGGTGCGCGGTATTCCCGGCGATGACATTGCCGCGCTGGATGCTGCCGGGATTGATCGCAAGGCGCTTGCAGCCAAGGGTGTGCGGGTGTTCTACACCCAGGTGTTCCGCGACAACTTCTTCCACGCCGATGCGCATGCCGGCA
>JBDSOZ010000173.1:0-6520 GCA_039914555.1 Luteimonas sp. | reverse complement strand
CCAGCGGCATCAACCTCAATCCGCAATACCGCTACGCCGAGAACCAGCCACCGACGATCACCGGATACCAGGCCAGCAATACCGTCAGCCTCAAGGTCCGCGACATCGGCAAGCTCGGCAAGGTGCTCGATGCATTGGTCGCCAGCGGCGCCAACCAGGTCAATGGCCCCAGCTTCGAGATCGACAAGCCGGAAGCCGCTTACGACGAGGCACGTCGTGGTGCCCTGGAGAAAGCACAGGCACGCGCACAGATGTACGCGACAGCACTCGGGCTGCGGGTTCGCCGCATTGTCAGCATCGACGAAGGTGGTGGTTTCCAGCCGCCACAGCCGATGCCGATGATGGCAATGTCCGCACGCGGCAAGGAGTCGTTTGACACCGCGGTGTCACCGGGTGAGTCCACCCTCGCTGCCAACCTCAGCGTGGTGTTCGAGCTGGGGCGCTAACCGGGGACCGGTAATCCCGAGCCGTCGCGCTCCAGCAGGGTCGACAGCACGTCGAGCAGCTGTTGCGGCATATAGGGTTTCTGCATGATGGTGCACTCCACGAATGGCGCTGGAATCCCGTCGGCGCCATAACCCGAAGTGAACGCAAACGGAACCCTGCGACGCCGTAATTCAAACGCCAGTGGAAACACCTGTTCGCCCGCCACGTTGATGTCCAGGAATGCACAATCCAAGGGTTCGCTGGCCGCCAGTGCCAGCGCTTTCGACAGGCGTGCGGCCTTGACGACCGAGTGGCCGGCTCCGGTGAGCAGGTCCTCCATCATCATCGCCAGGTTCATCTCGTCCTCGACTACCAGGATCAGGCTCATGGCGATCGGTCGGCTTCTGGCAGCGGCACGTCGATGATGCAGACAAGGCCGGCCGCGGCGAATTCCAGTGAGACCTCGCCATCAAGTTCAAACCCGAGACCGTCGGAAAGCAGTCTGGTCCCGAATCCGCGCGTGGTCGGAGGCGTCACTTTCGGGCCGTTGCGCTCCACCCAGCGCAGTCGCAACCAGGTCCGGTTGTGCTCCGGCCGGGTTTCCCAATGCACATCCACGCAGCCTTCCTGGACCGATAATGCCCCGTACTTGCCGGCGTTGGTGGCCAGTTCGTGCAAGGCCATTCCCAGTGCCAGCGCAGACTTTGCATCCAGTCGCAGGGCCTCGCCACTGACCTCCGCGCGTGAATCGCGTTCCTGGCGATAGGGCGCCAGCTCGGCCAGCACGATTTCGCGCAGGCCCACGCCTTTCCACGCATCCACTGCAAGCAGGTTGTGGGTGTTGGACAGTGCGATCAGCCGCGACATGAATGCCTGCTCGAATGCCTCCAGCGTCGGCGCATTGGCCAGGGTCTGCATCGCGATCGCCTGGACGCTGGAAAGCGTGTTCTTGACCCGGTGGTTGAGCTCGGCAAGCATCAGTTGAAGGTGCCGCGCAGTGCGTTTGCGCTCGCTGATGTCGCGGGCAATGGTGGAATGGGAAATCGTGTTCCCCGACGAATCCCTGACCGGCGAGCAGGTGAGGGCCACTTCCACCAGTTTCCCATCCCGCCCCAGCCAGGCCATTTCCACTTCCGGGGTCTGCTGTTCCTGGCCGCAGGAAAGCAGCAAGGATGCCATCTCG
Source organism: Luteimonas sp. (assembly GCA_039914555.1). GTDB lineage: Bacteria > Pseudomonadota > Gammaproteobacteria > Xanthomonadales > Xanthomonadaceae > Cognatiluteimonas. The sequence continues at coordinate 4,911 of JBDSOZ010000173.1, read as the reverse complement.
GTCGAAGCCGCCTCAGGCAGCAGCATCGACAGCGGTTGCCCGAGCACCGTGGCTACCGGGTAGCCGAGCAGGCGTTCTGCCCCGGCATTCCAGCTGTCGATCGTACCGTCGAGCGCATGGCCGATGATTGCGTCCCTGGAGGAGTCCACGATCGCCGCAAGGCGGCCGCGCTCGTATTCGTGCAATTTTCGATCGGTAATGTCCATGAAGGTCATGACCACCCCGTCGATGACATTGTCCAGGGTGCGATACGGGCGCATCCGCAGCAGGAAAACCGTCCCGGTGTCGGCGTTTCGCAACTCGCGTTCGCGCACCAACAGCGTGCGCATCACCTGCTTCACATCCATCGACAATTCCTGGTACGCGATGCGTGCAGTGATGTCGGTGATCGGACGTCCGCGGTCGCCATCACGCAGGTGGAACAACTCGGTGATTGCCGGGGTGAAGTTGGTGACGAGGAGGCTTGAATCCAGGAACAAGGTCGCGATCTGGGTGCTGTCCAGCAGGTTCTGCATGTCGCTGTTGAGGTGCAACAAGGTGGCATTCTTGCCATGCAGTTCGGCGTTCACGGCCTGCAATTCCTCATTGATGGACTGCATCTCTTCCTTGGAGGTTTCCAGCTCCTCATTGGTGGATTGCAACTCCTCGTTGACTGACTGGTACTCTTCGTTCGCCGATTTCAACTCCTCGTTGGCGGTCTCTTCCTGGTTGATGGACTCCTGAAGCTGGAGGCGAGTCGCATCAAGCTCACGCTCCAGGACCTCAACACGCGCGTTGCCGGCTTCGCCCGCGTCGCCTGGAGATCCAAGCATCGGGTCGGGCACATCGACGAAGGCGACCACGCAAAGCCCGGGCCGCTTGCCGCGGCCGCCGCCTTCGACATCTGGCAGCGGCTCGACCACCAGCCGCAACCATTGCCGCCGGCCATCGATGTCCACGGACAAGTTTTCCTTGGCCACCGTGCAGCGGGTTGCCGATGCCTCCTGCACGGCTGCGCGCGCAGCGCCGCGCAAGCCCCGATGCAGTAACTCGAACAGGTTGAGGCTGGCTGCTCCCGAGGATGGCCCCAGGTAACGACCGGTGTCGCCGGCAAAACGCAGGATTTCCTGGTTGGTGTCAATCACCACGTAAGCGGGCGAGTGTTTTTCGAGCGCTCGCCGGGCCTCGCGATCAAGCGGGTTTTCGGCTTCCGTACGGCGCGCTGCCAACGCAACCCGTATTGCGTGCGAGCCCACACCCGGGTCACGCGCCGGCGGCAACGACGGGCTTGCACTCGGGTCATTGCCATGGCGGGCATAAAGGCGATGCTTTTTATCCAGGATCAAGAACAGGTTGGCAGTGCGTGACAGGCTCTCCGACGAACCGAGCAGCAGGAACCCGCCTGGTTTCAACGCATAGTGGAACGTACGCAACACGTGTTCCTGCAAGTCCGGGTTCATGTAGATCAACAAATTCCGGCACGACACCAGGTCCAGCCTGGAGAAGGCCGGATCGCGAATTGCACTGTGCGTGGAAAAAATACACATTTCCCGCAACGACTTGGCTACGCACAGGGCATCGCCGTCGTCGATGAACCAGCGTTCCCGCCGTTGCGGCGAGAGTCCGGGCTGCGACCTGCGATAGCGGCCCGCACGCGCAATCTCCAGCGCGCGCTCATCGATGTCGGTGGCGAAAATCTGCACCTTGGGCAAGCCGTGCAGGCCAGTCATCGCCTCCTTGAACAGGATCGCGATGGAATACGCCTCTTCTCCGCTGGCGCAACCCGGGACCCATACCCGTACCGTGTCTGCCGCGCCCTTGCCTTGCAGCAACGCCGGGATCGCTACCGCCTGCAGCGCTGCGAACGCCGATGGATCGCGAAAGAATTCGGTTACCCCGATCAGGATCTCGCGGAACAACTGTTGCGTTTCGCCCGGGTCCTTGCGCAGGACGGCGACATAGTCGGGAACGGTCGCGGCCTGCAGCACCTGCATCCGGCGCTGGATACGCCGGACCAGGGTCTTCTCCTTGTACTGGCTGAAGTCGTGCCCGACCTCGGCGCGCATCAGGTCGGTAATCTCCTTCAAGTGCGCCGGCAAGTCCTGGCGGGTCCCGTCGGGCCCCTTGCGATCGTGCATCTCGAGCAGGTGGCAATGGTGCGCCAGCAGTCGCGCGGGCATCGCCTCGACTGGCAGCACGTCATCCACCAGACCGGTGGCGGCCGCACTTGCCGGCATGCCGCTCAGCGCGACATGGTCAAAGTCGGCTTGCGCCAAGGTCAGTCCGCCATGCTCCTTGACCGCACGCAAACCGCGCGCGCCATCACTGCCGGTTCCAGACAGCACGATGCTCACCGCGCAATCGCCCTGGTCTTCGGCAAGCGAAGTGAAAAACGTGTCGATCGGCCACCGATACTGTCGCGGGGGCGCCGGTTTGTTCAACTGCAGCACGCCATCAACGATGGTCAACGTCGCATCCGGCGGGATCACATAGACGTGCCGCGGCTCGACCTTCATGCCTTCTGCCGCCTCGATGACTGGCATCGAGGTATGGCGACCGAGCAGTTCGGCCAGCATGCTGTCGTGGGTGGGCGCCAGGTGCTGCACCAGCACGAAGCCCATGTCGCTTTCAGCAGGCATGTTGCAGAGGAAACTCGTGAACGCTTCCAACCCACCCGCGGATGCACCAATACCGACAATCAGGGGTGCCATGGGTGGCACAGGTGGTTTTCCTGAACGATTCCCGTGGATTGCTTGAGCTGGCTTAGCCTTCATATGTCGTCAAGGACCAGGACCAGGACCATTGAGTATGCGCCCTGCAACCAGCGTGCCGTCACAGTGCTGCGAAACCCATCAGCCAAGGCCTTTGGCCAGATGCGCTCAGGCCCGATGGTAGGGGTGGTTGGCGAGTAGCGCCGCGGCGCGATATAGCTGCTCGGCAACCAGCAGTCGCACCAGCATGTGTGGCAGCGTTAGCGGGCCCAACGACCAGTGTTCGTCTGCGGTGGCAAGAACGTCGGCCGCATGGCCTTCCGGGCCGCCAATCAGCAAGGCGAGATCGCGGCCGCCATTGCGCCAATGCTGCAGGCGTTGGGCCAGCTGCTCGGACGACCAGGCTTGGCCGCCGCCGTCAAGCGCGACCACGTGCGCCGATTTAGGCAGCGCTGCCAGCACCCGAGCACCTTCATCCGCGGTGGCGCGGCCGGCATCACGCCCCTTGCCACGCAAGCCAGGTTCAATCTCGAGCAGTTCCAGCGGCAGCCAGTGCGACAAGCGCTTGCGGTATTCGGCGAATCCCTCCGCCACCCAACCCGGCGCCCGTTCCCCGACTGCAATCAATCGCGCTTTCAATTTGCTTTCAGTTCAATACGCCGACGTATCGCCGTATTCGTCGATCGTGCCTGGCGGCTGGTCGCCGACGGTCCACAAGCGCTCCAGCGCGTAGAACTCGCGCACACGCGGCAACATCACGTGCACCACCACGTCACCGAGATCGACCAACACCCATTCGGCCTCGCGCTCGCCTTCCACGCCCAACGGCTGCACATCGAGCTTCTTCGCGAACCGCACCACTTCGTCGGCGATCGACTTGACGTGCCGGCTCGATGTGCCAGACGCGACGACCATGAAATCGGTGACGCTGCTCTTGCCGCGTACATCGATTTCGACGACATCCTTGGCCTTGAGTTCGGCGACCGCATCGCGGACAGCGTCCAGCAACTTCTCCAGCGACGGTGGCGGAGTCGGCAATTGGGTCTTGATGACCTGGGCTTGGGTGGTCAATGGCGTCCGTAAAGGTTGGAAATCGACGCTGATTATACCCGTGGCCCGGTGGCGGCCAGGTTATGGACAGGCAGCCGACGCATCCGGGGGTTTGCATCCGTACAGCCGATGAGCCTGGATATAGTCGGCGACTGCCACCGGAACCCACTGCCGCCACGGCTCGCCGGTCGCAATGCGTGCCCGGATCGCGGTCGCCGAATGTGGTTGCAGGGCCTGCTTCAGCCACAGCACCTGGCCGGCTGGCGCAGCATGCAAGCGCCCGGGCGAATCGACTACGCGCCCCGCCAGCATGGCTTGCAATTCCACCGGGACGCCAGCTTGATCAGGGTTGCCTGGGCGACTGGCCACGACAAAGTGGGTGAGGTCGAATAACTCGCGCCATGATTTCCACGTCACCAGGCTGGCGAAGCTGTCGGCGCCGACCAGCAAGGCGACTGGCGCGTTGTCGCCAATCTCCGTGCGCAATTGCCGCAACGTGTCGATGCTCCATGAGCGCCCGCCCAGCCGCTGCTCGCGCAGGTCCAGCGCCAGGCCAGGCTCGTCGCGCAACGCCAGCGCCAACATCGCCACCCGGTCCAACGCACTGGCGCCAGGCGGCGGCCGATGCGGCGGGTCGGCGGCCGGCATCAGCTGGATGGTGGCGTCGAGCGCGGCATGCGCCGAACGCGCGATTGCAAGGTGGCCGTCATGCACCGGATCAAAGGTGCCGCCATACAAGACCCGCAATCCAGGCATCGAACTACGGCGCCATGAGCCTGGCCGCCGCCGGACTGGCGACAGCCAGCAACAGCCGCTCCAGTTGCAGCCACGCATCTTGCGGCTCCGAGCCGACGCGACTGCGGCCCTTGGCAATGCGGTCGACGCGTCCGATCCCGGCGACGAAGTCCTGCCAATGCGCTGCCGGGTGCCGTGCCAGAGCGCGGACGTACATGGCCTGGCGCGAGTCCCAGATCTGCTGCGCCTTGAACTCGGCATTGACGTTGCCGCCGCGCGCCTGCACCCGCGCGATCGCCGCGGCGCGCTGCAGTTCCTTGACCAGCATTCCCAGCAACGCCGGCACCACCACCCCTTCCGCGCGCAGGCCGCGCAACATCCGCGACACTTGCGCTGGATTGCCATTCATCGCCGCGTCGATCAACCGGAACACGTC
>JBDSOZ010000164.1:0-3804 GCA_039914555.1 Luteimonas sp. | reverse complement strand
CGCCCAAGCCGGCCGGCGACCAGCCTCTCACCCTGTACTCGACCGGCGCCGACGGCAAGCCGGGCGGGACCGATCTTGATGCCGATGTCGGCTATACACCGGCGCCGTAATCCGCGCGCATCCGGCTTCACCCTGCTGGAACTCGTGGTGGTGCTGGCATTGCTGTCACTGGCGACCGCACTGGTGGCACCGCAGGGCTTCCGCATGATCGCAAGCTGGCGTCGCGCCACCGAGACCGACGCAGTCCTGGGCGCTTTGGTGGCGCTAGGGGCCCAGGCCCAACAACAGGGCCGGGTATTGAAATTCGACACCGGCCCGGTCCCGGCCAACGCCATTCCGGGCCTGCCCGAAGGCTGGACCGTGGTCCTGTCGGAGCCGCTGACCGTGCAGGTCAATGGCGCCTGCAGCGGCACCCGCGGCGAGTTGAAGTCGGAAGGCTATGTGCGTGGTTTCGCCCTGTCTGCGCCGTTCTGTCGGGTGGCCATCGACGGCCAGCCGGATGGCGGGCAATGAAGCCGACCGGTGTGCGCCGCGCCCGCCAGACGGGCTTCAGCCTGCTCGAGGCGATCGTCGCCTTGACCGTTTTCAGCATTTGCGCGACCGCGTTGTTTGCCTGGTTGTCAGTGAATGTGAATGCACTGTCGCGGGTCGATGCGCGTCGCTCCGCGATTGATGACGGCCGGACCGCGCTGGCGGTGCTGGAAGGCGTCAACCCGATGGCAGAACCCAGGGGCGAACGGGCGTTGCCGGGCAGCCTGCTGGTGCGCTGGACCAGCCGCGAAATCGCCAAGCGCAAGCCCGCCATTTCCACCACCAACTCGCCATTGATTTTCGACATCGCGCTGTATGCGATGGATGTGCAGGTGATGCATGGCGGTCGCGAGACCAGTCATTTCACCCTGCAGCGTGCCGGCTGGGAATCGACGAGGACCTTGGTCGATGGCGATCTCTGACCGCTCCCGCGTCTCCGGTTTCACCTTGATTGAAATGCTGGTGGTGATGTTGATTGCCGGCATCGCGATTGCCCTGACCAGCCAGGCGCTGGGGCAATATCAGCATGCCTATGCCAGGGTCGTGACCAGTGAGCGCGGCGGACGCGAGATCCGCTTGAGCGAAGCCTGGTTCAGGCAGTCGGTGCGCGGCCTGTATCCCACTGATCCGGCCAAGGTGCCTGGCCTGCCGATCTCTGCAACCAAGCCGGGCCAATTCCGCGGCGATGCCGACGGTTTCAGTGGCCTGACCCTGTCGCCGGTGCAGGGCGGACAGGGCGTGCCGACGCTGCAGGCATGGCAAGTGACGCGCACGGCAGCGGGGGCAACGCTCAACCTGGCTGAATCAGGCAGCAGCATCGCCCTGGTGTTGCCCCCGGCGCGCGATCTGCGCCTCCACTACCTGGATCCGCAAGGCAAGCCGCATGACCAGTGGCCGCCACGGCTGGGCCTGTCGGAGCAACTGCCACAGGCAATCGTGCTGGAACTGATCCCCGGGGATGTGCGGATGCCGGTGCAGATCGTCGCTGCAGCGGTGCTGGGGAGCAGGAACCCCGATGACATTCCGTTCGAGCCGAGCAGCGACTGACATGCGCAGCCACGGCCGCCACGCCCGCATCGCCCATGGCCACCGCCAGGCGGGCTTCGTGCTGGTCGTGGTGTTGGTCGCGGTGGTGGTGCTCACCTTGCTTGCCACTGCCGTCGCCGTGGTCAGCGAACGCGCCGTCGCCGAAGCCCAGGCCGATGCCGATGCCTTTGCCGGCGAGGTTGCCGACATCGGCAGCCGTGACACGGTGCTGTACGTGCTCAACACCCACCGCCAGACCTTTGCCGGGATCACCATTGACGACCAGATGATCTGGACCAGCGGCCAGGCCACTGCCTCGCTCGGTGAAGACGGTTCCGGGCAATCGCCACTGCCGATCGGCAATGAAATCCGCCTCGACGGAACGCCTTATGTCGGCGTCGGCAGTTCGCGGTTTGCACTCCAGGATGATGCCGGCTTGTTGAGTGTCAACTGGATGTCGCCGATGTTCCGCACGCGATTTTTCCAGCAACTGGGTGCCGCACCCGCGGACTCGGGCGGGCTCGAAGCCGCGCGCCTGGATTTCCAGGACAGCGACCAGCTGATCCGCCTGGGCGGGGCTGAAGCGAGCGACTATCGCCGCAGGCAGATGCCGCCGCCGCCGGATCGGCCGCTGGTCACTCCGATGCAGGCCCGCCAGATCATGGGCTGGGACAAGCTGCTGGCCGGACTCGATGATTCCGCGCTGACCTCCTTGCTGACCACCGCCAGGGTGACCGTCCCCAACGTCAATACCGCGCCGACCAAGGTGCTTGAATCGATCCCCGGCGTCGATGCCAACGTGGCCGCGCGCATGCTTGCGTTGCGCGATCGCTCACCGTTCACCTTGCCCTGGCAGTTGATCCAGGCATTCGAATTGCCGCTCACCGACGACGACCCGTTGCGGCTGTTTTCGCAGGGGTCTGGAACCTTGAAACTCTGGCACAATGGCGGCGGTCCCGTGCACATGGTGCATTGGACGTTGACACCCTATGACGAGGGTGGCCGCCCTTGGCGCCTCGATTACGAGATCACCCTGCCCCGTGATGAAGTCACTGACATCGCCCTGGCTCGCGAGACTCAAACGCCGTTTTTCTCCCAGCCTGCTGCGACTGGGCGCTGACGGCGCACGCGCCTTGCCCGGCGGCGGCAATGCCGGGACGCTCGCGCTGGTCGGCAGGGAGCTGTGCCTGTACCTGCAAGTCGATGCCAGCAAGGTGCCGCCGAAGCAACGCACCGGCTTTGTGGCGCTCGCCACCCGCCGCGCCGCGCCTTTCGCCGACCCCGATTTCGATGTCCTGTGGCTGCAGGACCAGGCGGCGGTGTGGTATTGGTCGCAGGAACGGGCGCGCATGCTGGCAGGTACCGGCAGCAATATCCGCTACCGCGCCGAAGCCCTGTTCGTGGGGACTTTGCCGCTCGGCGATGCCGAACAGTTGCTGGTGTATCCGCCTGACCCCGCCGCCGATCCTGGCATCGTCGGCATGGAAGCGCGTCTCTGGCGACACGGCCGGCTGCTGGCCACTCGCTGGTGGGCGCAAGCACCCGACAATCTGGAGTGGCAGGTGTTTGCGCGCAGTGCCGGGCTCGATGCCTCGCATCCGCGGCCCGAACCCACGTTCGAGTTGCTGCGCGAGCACCCGCTCTCAGCCACCCGGCGCAGGCAGCTGGATGGACAGATCGCAACCCGGATGCCGCTGATTGCCGGGGTGATCGCGGGACTGTGCCTGCTGCTGCTGACCTGGCAGGCGGCTGGCGTGCTGCGCGCGCAATGGGAAGGGCATCGGGTCGAGGGCCGGATCGCGCAACTCAGCGCGCGCCTGGAAACCATCATCAGCGCACGTGAAAAAGCCGACCAGGCGAAAGTACGCATCGATGCCCTGCTGGGGCTGCGCACCCCGGCCTCGCAAACCCGCCTGCTGGGCGAAATCAAACGGGTGACCCCGGGTGCCTGGGAAATGCTGTCGTGGTCCCAATCAAGCCCTGAAGTCCTCGAAGTCACCCTGAAGACGGCCAATCCCGATACCGCGGCGATTGTCGCGGCCTGGGAAGCGTCGCCGCTGCTGCAGGAGGTCTCGTTGGCCACCGGCGACCGCCCCGGGGAACTGACCGTGCAGGCAAAGCTCACGCCTCTGCAGGCGCTGGCACCGTGAGGCTGGTGCTGCCCGCACAGCTGCGGCCGCTGGTCGCGCAGGTGCAGGCCAACCCCCGCCTGCAGGCCGGTGCGGCCCTCATCGTGTTGCTGCTGCT